>JAODMY010000141.1 GCA_025465535.1 Glaciihabitans sp. | reverse complement strand
CCCCAGTCGCGTTGCGTCGACGGCGGTAGCCCGGGTCACCAGGTGGCGCGCTCAAAAATAAGTCGGATCGGCATCCGACATTGCGGCAGACTATTCGCGGGAGCTCGGCGGCGCTTGATCAACCTCGCGATCCCGGAGGAATAAGAGGAACGATGGACAATCAAGTCGCATCCGTGCCGATCCTCGACATTGCGGATCTGATCGTCCGATACGGCACCAGGACCGCTGTCGACAAAGTGAGTCTTCAGATCAGGCGCGGTGAAATCTTCGGGTTGCTCGGGCCGAACGGTGCAGGAAAGACGAGCACTTTGAGCGCGATCGAGGGATTAGTGAAGCCCTCGGGCGGCACCGTGCTCGTAGATGGCATCGACATCCAACGTGACCCGCTTGCGGCGAAGGCGCGTCTTGGAGTGCAGCTGCAGTCCTCCAGCTTCCAGTCGGAACTGACCATCGAACAGATCGTGCGCCTCTATTCCGGGTTGTACGGGATGTCGGTCACCAGGCAGGGGATCGCCGACCGCATCCGGGGTATCGGTCTGGATGCCGAACTGGGCAAGAGGTTCAAGTCGTTGTCTGGGGGCCAGCAGCAGCGGTTGTCCCTGCTGATCGCGGTGATCCACGAACCTGTCCTGTTGTTGCTCGATGAGCCCACATCCGGCCTTGACCCGCAATCACGGCGCCAGCTGTGGGACCGCATCGAGAACTTGCGGACTGGTGGCGGCAGCATCCTGCTCACCACGCACTCGATGGAGGAAGCTCAAGCGGTGTGCGATCGGGTTGCAATCATCGACCGCGGAAAGGTGTTGACCGTGGATTCGCCGTCGGAGTTGGTCGCGAAACACCGGGACGATCCGCGGGTGGTGCGCGTCGCGCGAGGCGAGGTCACGCTTGAAGACGTGTTTATCGGACTGACGGGGAGCGAAATCCGTGGCTAATGCGACCTCCGTCCCCTCCGCGGCCGGCGATGTGCGCCCGGCGATCGGCCTGATATTCGGCTCGCTTATTCGTGCCGACTTCACGGTGCTACTCCGTAGTGGCCGAACGCTGCTGCTGAACATCGCGCTGCCGATCGTCATCCTGGTCATCACCGACCTGCACCCCGGCAAGAACTCCACCTCGTTGTTCGGAGGGGCCGAGTTCTCGATCGGACTCGCCCTTACCTATGGGCTCTTGTCCTCCAGCCTGATCGGCTACAGCCTGACCATCGCCCGCGACCGGGACGCCGGGGTATTCCAGCGTCTGCGTGTCACCCCCGCGCCGACCTGGGCGATCATGGCCAGTCGCCTTCTCGTGCAGATCATTCTCGACCTCATCATGACCGTGATCGTGGTCGTCATCGGCGCTATCATCCACAACCTCGCCTTCTCCGTGTCCCAATTCCTGTTGCTCGTCTGCGTCTCGATCGTCGGGGGTGCGATGTTTCTCGCCATTGCCCAGGCGATCGTCGGCCTCGTCCGATCCTCTGCAGTAGTCAACGCTCTTGGGCGGATCCTCTACGTCATCTTCCTGCTGCTCGGCCTTCTTGGGTCGAGCGGCCTGCTCGGAACAACCGTGAAAGCGATTTCGGACTGGTCACCCGTCGGTGCGATGATCAACCTCTACGGCGGCGTCCTCGACATCTCCCACTGGAGCTGGACGGACACCAACGGATTGATCGCCACGGCCGGATACATCGTTGTCGGGGCCTTCATCGGCATCCGCTGGTTCCGCTGGGAGTCACGGTAGCGACTGACCCGGCATCGCCGCCTGGTACCGCGTTCCGTCGCGAAACTGGGACCCGTACCCCGGGCTAGGATCGATTGAGGGGGAATCATGTTTGATAACGAGAACCGGGGCAGCGCCGAAGCGGCGACCAGCTCCGCGTGGAGGCGAAGGATCGCCGCTATTAGCATCGCGGTCGCTGTCACGGCCATGCTCGCGGGGTGCGTTCAAACAGGCAAGGATCCTGCCGCGCATGTGACGCGGAGCCACGCCACACATGCAATATCGACGGCGTCGGCAACACCAACCGCAACCGCGAGCGACACGCCCACCCCGGACCCGACCCCACCAAACCCGGCGATCTCGCACGCGGCGACCCCAGAGCCCGTCAGCACACCGGGTCCGCGCCCGACGTTGACTTCCATTCCCCGGGGAACCGTCGTGGCAGCGGGGGATGTCGCCTCGCCGAAAGGCAGCATCCACTTCCACTTTCATGTGATCGCGGACGGCGACAACACCTATTCCGCGCAGTACTCCGGCTTCACATCAACGCTGCCGGTCCCGGTCTCCGTCACCTTCATTGCTATTCCGCCGAAGGTCGGCGATGGGCTGACCTACCACGGTGTCGGCGACCACCAGCTCGGTGGTCCGACCAAAACGGCCGCCCCGGTGTCATCGGTATCGCTTGGCAACGTCGGCCAGCCCGCGTATCTCACCACCCTCGTGGTCTATTCGTCGGCCGCTTCCGCCTCCGGAGTCCCGACCGAGATCGGGCCGAACAAGGTTCTCGCCGTCAAGGCGGTGTACTGGTCGATCCCCGTCCGCCAGACCAATGTGCACCCGGTCGACGGGGGCACGCGGGCCTTTGCCTCGGGAACGGTCACGGCGAAAACGGCGAGCGGCGCACCGAAGCGGTACCTCATCGCCCCTGGTGACATCACGTCAGTGGTGGCGAAGCGTTTCGGGATTTCGATCGAAGACCTCATCTGGCTGAACGCAAACCTCCAGGTGTTCGGCAATCAGCAGTACCTGTACAAGGGCACGACACTGAATCTGGACCCCAACAGTCTCTGACGAGGAGGTCGGCTCCGGGTGAGAGGCGTTCCCTTGGCGTGCTACCGTTTCGAGACGCAATGACTCGAAACGTTCGGAGAGATGCATGACCTCGGATGCTGTAGCCGCCCACTATCCCGACCTCCCGCGTCGGTTCGCGGCCCTCCGCAATCCGAACTCTCGCCCATACCTGTTCGCTGCGGGATTGTCGATGATGGCCGATAACATCGAACACGTCATCACCTACTGGGTGCTGTGGCAGAAGTTCCACTCGCCGGCGCTGGTGGGCTTCGAGGTGATCAGCCACTGGCTACCGTTCCTGCTGCTGTCGGTCTGGTTCGGTTCGCTTGCCCAGCGCTACGACTGCCGCCGACTCATCCAAATCGCCCAGGCCCTGTTCATGCTCGTCTCGATCGCCTGGGGCATCCTGTTCTTCACGAATTCCCTGCAGGTGTGGGAGGCGTGCGTCTTGCTGGTGCTGCATGGATGCGCCGGCGCCCTCTGGGGTCCGGCCGAGCAGGTGATGTTGCATGACTTCGTCGATCGCCGGGATCTTCCCAGCGCGGTGCGACTGAATGCGACCTTCCGAAGCCTTGGCATCCTCTTCGGACCCGTCGTCGGATCCGCGCTGCTGCTCGGCCTCGGGTCGACCTGGGGCATCTTCGCGAACGTGCTGTTCTATGTCCCAATGACCGTAGTGATGGCGCGAACGGCGTTCAACGGACACACGCGCGACGCCTCTGACTTCACGCCGCGCGCACGCATCGGCCTTCTCAGTTCGCTCCGACTTCTCGGCGAACTGCGCAACAACCGGCTACTGGTGAGCATGATTGTTCTCGCGGGGCTTGTGGCCGTGACGATCGGGGGAGCGCTGCAGGTTTCCATGCCCACGTTCGCGAACCAACTGGGCGCCGGTAGTGCGGGGCTCGCCTACGGGGTACTTCTGTTGGCCAACGGTTTCGGCGGCGTCGTCGGAGGATTTGTGCTCGAGGCGACGGGCATCGTCAAACCGAGCGCTCGCGCGGCCATTATCGCGACGGCAGGCTTCGGCCTCATGACGCTGGTCTTCGCGCTGACCGGAAACTACGCTGTCGCGATTGTGACGCTCGTGATCGGGGGAGTCGCAAACATTGCCTCGATGTCGATCACGCAGTCGATCGTGCAACTGGAGGCGCCGGCGGATAATCGCGGACGCGTTTACGGGGTCTATGGCGTGTTTGCGAGCGGTCTGCGAACCGGCAACGGCATTACCCTCGGCGTTCTGGGGGCGTTGATGGGAATTCCGTACTCAATCGCGCTGTGTGCTGCCGTGCTCGTGGTCGGCACCGTCGTGGCCGGACTCTTTGCCCGGTCCGGACACCGCAGCGTCGCCGCATCCGAGAATCCTGCCTAGCGCCACCCGAGATTGAGCAGACCACTGACATGAGTGCGGTTGACAAGGTTCCGGCGATCGGACGCCCCCGCAGCGACGCTGCGCGCATGGCGGTTCTGCACGCGGTTGACGACATGCTCGTGGAAGAGGGGTACGCCGCGATGACCATGAAGGGCATCGCCGCTCGCGCCGGCGTCGGCAAGCAGACCGTCTACCGCTGGTGGAGTTCCAAGGCGGAAATCCTGTTCGAGGCCGTGATGCAGGATGCCGCCACAGAGCTCGTTGTCGATTCGGCATCCACCAGCGGCGAGGAGATCGACCTCTTCCTTGACGCGGTCGTGCGCTTTCTCACCGCCTCGCACGCAGGAGCCGCTTACCGCGCCCTCGTCGGTGAAGCCCAGCACGACGCCAAGGTTGCCGCTCTCGTTCGTTCCTCGGACGCGCTTGTGACTGCTGCAACGCCCGTCCTCCGTCGTGCTGTTGCACGCGGCGACTTACCCGCGGATCTCGATCTGGCGGATGCTGCGGTCGACCTCGTCGCGCCCGCGGCATTTCGAGTCTTCGCAGGCCTCACGGAGACCCGGAGGAGAGCCTCGGGCTTCGCATTCATCGCGCGCTACGCGGGGCAAGTCGGCCGGGGCGGCGCGCTGGCGAACTAGGCACGGGATGCGCTGAAGTGGCCTTTGACCGTTGCGCGCATATTCTCTCGATCTTCGACAACAACGCGAGCGGGATGGCGACACGCGGGGTCGACCTGAATATCGAAGCAGCCAGTCTTAGCCATCGGGACCGCGTCGCTCTCGAATCCTGGGGTGGCAGCCTGTAGCCGGAGAGCCGAAACGAGGGGCGCCAGCTCCCGTCGTGTGGCAACGAGCGGCCCGGGGGAGCGCCGCTATGATAAAAACTCGCACGGCGATGAGATTGGGCTCAGGGCGACGTGATCTCCTACAGAATCAGGTCGTCGTGAAACAGAAATGGACCGGCATCGTTGCCGTGGCGTTTGTCCTCCTGTTCGTTGCGGTAATTCCAGCTTCGGCGGCCGGGGCGCCGAGCTGGTCATCGCCGGTGGATGTCTCTGCCATCGGCCAACACGCTGACAACCCGCAGATTGTCGCTGCGTCCAACGGTTCTCTGGCTGCCGTCTGGGAAGGCTCCGACGGCACCAACGACGTTGTGCAGGCCAGTCATTCCAGCGACAGTGGTGCCACCTGGGCTACGCCGGTGACGCTCTCTGCCTCCGGGCAAAGTCCCCTCTTTCCGCACATCGTCGCCGCACCGAATGGATCCTTAACCGCCGTGTGGGAACTTTCCAACGCGGGCAACAGGGTGCAGGCCAGCCACTCCACCAACGGTTCCAGTTGGAGCGCGCCGTTCGACCTCGCCACGTTCAACGGGGAGCTTTCCAGCCCGCAAATAGTGGCAGCACCGGACGGTACGGTCACCGCCATCTGGCAAGGTCAGGGCAACGTCATCCAGAGCAGCCATTCCGTCGACGGCACTTCCTGGAGCGCGCCGACGACCTTTCCCGATGCCGGTTGGGGCGGCATGAGTCCGCAAATCGCTTCAGCCACGGACAGTTCCCTGACCGCGGTGTGGTCCAGCTTCGACGGCAGTAGCTACATCGTTCGGTCCAGTCATTCCGCAGACGGCTCGAACTGGAGTGCCTCGAGCCAGATCGCCGTCTCCGGCGCGGCGCCAGCCAGCCCGCAAATTGTGGCGGGGCCGAGTGGCGCCCTGACGGTCATCTGGAATCAAACCGATGGCGTCATCCAGGCCAGTCACTCGGCGAATGGCGGGCTGACCTGGGATGCTCCTGCGACTCTGTCCGGTGCGGGCGCCGACCCGCCCCGCATCGCGCTGGCCCCGGATGGCACGCTCGCGGCCGTCTGGGATCGTTCCAACGGCAGCAACTACATTGTCCAGTCCAGCCATTCCTCGGACGGCTCGACCTGGAGCGCGGCGGCGGACCTCTCGATGTCGGGTGTCAGCGCTGTGAACCCGCAGATCGTGGCCGGACCGGACAGCGCCTTGACGACCGTTTGGTCCAGCTTCGACAGCAGCAACAGCTACATCGTCCAAACCAGGCATTCGGCCGACAACGGCACCAGCTGGGACCCGTTGGAAGACGTTTCCTCCCCGGGACCGGGACCGGACGCCGATCGCCCCCAGGTTGTCGCGGCATCCGATGGCATTGTCACCGCCGTGTGGTCTCGCTTCGACGGCACCAACTACGTAATACAGTCCGCGTTCACCGTGATCCCGCCGGTGTTCACCTCTGGCGCGCTGCCCGCGCCAACGGTAGGGGCCGCGTATTCGTTTCAGCTCTCGGCCAGCGGTGTTCCAGTACCGACCTTCGGGATTACGTCCGGAACCCTTCCGGCCGGACTGGCCCTTTCTTCGACCGGCTTGATCTCTGGCAATCCGACCGCGGTCGGGACATCATCGTTTGCGGTTACGGCGAGCAACGGGGCGGCTCCGGATGCCGTTGCCAGCTACACCCTCACTGTCAGTAGCGGGGCTCTGCCGATCATCCCTCATCCGGTTCCGTCGACTTCTGCGGTAGCTCCAACCGTCCCGACACCCCCCTCGATAACCGTCCCGACGCCGCAACCCACGACCAGCCGGACGCCGCAACCCACGACCAGCCGGACGCCCCAACCCATGGCCAGCCCGACGCCGCAACAGCCTGTCAGCCCCGTCATCGTTGCGCCCGTGCTGCAGCTGGCATTTGGATTCACAGTGGGGGAGAGCGCCGATGAGGGCGAGCTGACCGTCACGGGGAACGGCTTCCTGCCGGATTCGGTAGCGATAGTCACCCTTCATTCGACGCCGACGACTCTGGGTACCATCGCGATCTCGTCCGCCGGGTCATTCGAGCAGACCCTGACGCTGCCGTCGGATCTGGAGACCGGCGTGCATCACGTCGAAGTCGCGTACACCGAAGCCGACGGCAGCCCCACGTCGCAATCGTTGTATTTCAGCGTAAACAAGTCGGATGTCGTCACCAACATGCAGTCGCAGCCGACTGACTCGCCGCCATCGTGGGCGCAAACGGCCCCCAAATCTACTGTCTACTCTGGGCCGGGTACCCGCACGGTCGGTGGGGTGACCTACGAGCGGTACCTCCCCGCCCTGCATCCCGCGGCATCCGTTGACACCGTCGTATCCGGCTTGGTTTTGTTGACAATTCTCGGCGGAGTTGGCGCGGTATCCGCGTTCGCAGCCGGCGGATCGATCGCGATGGCCGGGGCCGCAGCGGGAGGCCTGCGAGAGGCGGCTCCTCGTTCCCCGGCAGAGGGGAGCAAGAGCGCAAGTCTCGCCTCAGCCAAAGTCAAGCACCTGAAGTTCAAATTGGAGGCGGTCGCGCGAGGAGACAAGTCCTCGACCTGGGACTGGTTGGGTTCAGAGCGACTCGACTCTCTCAGCGCAGCGTTGCCTGTTGCGCTCAACCGGTTCTCGCCCCTGCTCGCCCGGGTATCGAACGACGGGGCATACCTCCGCGCAATGTTCGGACCCCTGTGGCTGGTGAGCTCGCTGCTCGGAATCGTGCTCGGGCTGCTGAGCGTCGCCAGCACCCACGGAGCAGCAGTGCCACCCGTAATCGGCCTGCTTATCGCGATCATCGTCCTCAGCGCATTCGACGTTCTGGGCGGACTCCTGGCGGCAAGCACATTCACGATCGGCGTGATCGCACTCGGCGGGCTGTCCACAATCGCCGAGGCTCGCACCCTGCTCGGCATCGACGTGATCTTCTTCACCGTCGCCCTGACCGCATCCGCTGCAAGGCCCCTGCGCCGTCTGCCCGCCGTGTCCGCGAGTGACTGGTTTGATCGCGTTGCGGATGTCGTTGTTGCGTCGTTGATCGCCACCTGGGCTGTGACCAAAATGATTGGATCCCTTCCCGCGCTGTCCGGCCTCACATTGCCGATCGCGGACAGCGCGTTGACCGTCGCACTCTGTGCGGGTGGTGCGATCGTTCTGAGGTACGTGCTGGAAACCGTCGCGACCTATCACTACCCGCTGCGACTGGCTTCGGTAGCGCCACCGAAGATCGGGTTTCCCAGCATTCGGCAGCAGCTGGTGTCCGCAGTGGGCAAGACCGCGCTGTTCGTGTTCATAGCGATCGCGTATCTCGGTAATATTTGGCCGCTCTGGGTCGGGGCCGCGCTGTTCCTCATTCCTTCGGTCATCGCCGCGTTCCAAGCCAAGCTCCCCAATGTGCCGCGTCTGGTCAAGCTCATTCCTGGGGGAGTGATCAAGATCGTGTTAATGCTGTGTGTCGGCAAGTTGCTGGCCGGATGGCTGGCATCAAGCATTCATAATCCGCAGGACTTCATCGACCTTGCCTTTGTGATTCTGTCCATTCCCTCCCTCCTGCTCGGATTCGCGGGGTTCTTTGGTCGGGACGGCAACAAGTGGGAGCTCAACTGGCCGATCCGCATCGGAGGGGTTTTCGTCGTCATTGTCGGCGTGTTGCTCGTGCTAGGCGTCGTCAGCATTCCGTAGCG
>JAODMY010000136.1 GCA_025465535.1 Glaciihabitans sp. | reverse complement strand
AATTCCGCCGCCTGGCGGTTTCCGTAGGTGATCGTGCCCGTCTTGTCGAGGAGCAGCGTGGTCACATCTCCCGCGGCCTCGACGGCACGACCCGACATGGCGAGCACGTTGTGCTGCACCAGGCGGTCCATTCCGGCGATACCGATGGCCGAGAGCAGCGCACCGATGGTCGTGGGAATCAGGCAGACCAGGAGCGCCACCAGGACGGGCACGCTCTGTGCGGCGTGCGAGTAGCCGGCAATCGGGTTGATGATCAGGACGACGACCACGAAGATGATCGTCAGGCTGGCGAGCAGGATGTTCAGCGCGATCTCATTGGGCGTCTTCTGGCGCGAAGCACCCTCGACCAGCTTGATCATCCGATCGACGAAGGTCTCACCCGGCTTGCTGGTGATCTTCACCACGATGCGGTCCGACAGCACGCGCGTGCCACCGGTCACCGCGCTGCGATCCCCGCCGGATTCGCGAACCACCGGAGCGGACTCGCCCGTGATGGCCGATTCGTCGACCGAGGCAATGCCCCAGATGATGTCGCCGTCCCCCGGGATCAGTTCCCCGGCCGTCACCACGACGGTGTCGCCGAGGGTGAGTTCTGCCGAGGCGATCTCGATGAATTCGGCGTGCTCTGCTCCCGGATCTCCCGTCTCGTCATAGGCGGCGACGCGGTTGGCCATGGTGCTCGTGCGGCTCTCGCGCAGGCTCTTCGCCTGCGCCTTGCCGCGCCCTTCTGCGACCGCTTCAGCCATGTTTGCGAACAGGACGGTCAGCCAGAGCCAGACCGCGATCGCCCAGGTGAAGGCGAGGGAGGTCGGGGAAACGGTGGTCACTGCCGTCGCGCCCATGAAGGGCTGTGCGATTGCGAGCACTGTGGTCAGGGCGGCGCCGATCTCGACGACGAACATGACCGGGTTGTGCCACATGAACCGCGGATCCAGCTTCTTCAATGCGCCCGGAATACTCGCAATGAGTTGAGAAGCGCTGAACGCCGACGGCGCCTTCCGCTGGCCCGGTAGCGAACTGCCGGCCGGCTTGATGATTGTTGTTGACATGGTTGTTATTTGAGTCCTTCTGCTAGTGGGCCTAGCGCTAGAACGGGGAGGTACGTGAGCGCGGAGACGATGATGATCGTTCCGATGAGGAGGCCGATGAACTGCGGCCGGTGCGTCGGCAGGGTGCCTGCGGTCGCCGGGACCTTGTCCTGCGCGGCGAACGAACCGGCGAGGGCCAGGATGAACACCATCGGCAGGAAGCGTCCAAGCAACATGACTACGCCGAGCGCGGTATCCATCCACGGCGTGGTCGCGGTGAGGCCGGCAAAGGCGGACCCGTTGTTGTTACCGGCAGAGGTGAACGCATAGAGCACCTCGGAGTAGCCGTGCAGCCCGGGGTTGTCCATCGAGGTTCCGGTGACGGATGACTCGATCGCCGGTATCGCGAAGCTCAGCGCGGTGCCGAGGAGCACGAGAGTTGGCGTGATCAGGATGTAGATGCTCGCCATCTTGATCTCACGGCCGCCGAGCTTCTTCCCGAGGTATTCAGGCGTGCGACCAACCATGAGACCGGCCACGAAGACCGCCACGATTGCGACTGCGAGAATTCCGTAGAGTCCGGATCCCACACCGCCTGGCGCGACCTCGCCGAGCATCATGTTCAGCATCAGAAGAGCACCACCGAGGGACGTGTAACTGTCGTGAGCCGAGTCGACGGCACCGGTCGAGGTCAGCGTGGAAGATGTAGCGAACAGCGTGGAGCCGACGATGCCGAACCGCGTCTCCTTGCCCTCCATCGCCCCGCCGGCCAGTTGGCTCGCGGTGCCGGAGCCCGCAGCCTCAAGCCAGGTCAGTAGTGCTGCGGAGGCGATCCAGAAGATCCCCATGACGGAGAGGATCGCGTAGCCCTGACGGTTGTCGCCAACCATGCGACCGAACGTGCGCGGGAGCGAGAACGGGATGGCCAGCATGACGACGATCTCAAACAGGTTCGTCCAGGGCAGCGGGTTCTCGAACGGGTGCGCGGAGTTGGCGTTATAGAAGCCACCACCGTTCGTTCCGAGTTCCTTGATCGCCTCCTGCGAGGCGACCGGGCCGCCCGGAATCGTTGCGGTTCCCCCGGCAATCGTCGTGAAGTGTTCGAACGGATTGAAGTTCTGGATCACGCCGGCGATGATGAGGATGACCGCGATGATGACCGACAGCGGGAGGAGAATGCGCACCACGCCGCGGGTGAGGTCGACCCAGAAGTTACCGATGGTCAGCGTCTTGCGGCGGGACAGCCCACGAACGAGAGCGATCGCGACCGCGATTCCGACCGCGGCGGATGCGAAGTTCTGCACCACGAGACCGGCGATCTGCACCGTGTAACCCATGGTCAGCTCGGGCGAGTACGACTGCCAGTTCGTGTTGGTCACGAACGAGATCGCCGTGTTCCATGCCAGTCCCTGTGGAACCGCGGGAAGACCGAGCGAGTACGGCAGGACCTCCTGGATTCTCTGGATCAGGTAGACGAACAGGACACCGATCAGCGAGAAGGCCAGCAGGCTGCGGAGGTACACCGGCCAGCTCTGCTCGGACGCCGGGTTCACACCGATCAACCGGTAGAAGCCGCGCTCGACCTTGATGTTCTTGTCGGTCGTGTAGACGTACGCCATGTAGTCGCCGAATGGGCGATAGATCAGACCGAGGACGATGATCAGGGTCAGGATCTGAAGAATGAAAAGCAGAGTGGTACTCATTAAAAACGCTCCGGCTTGATGAGGGCGTAGACGAGGTAGACGAGCGCTGCAACCCCAAGCGCGAGGCTGAGGAAGGTGAAGAAGATCACAGCTTTTCCACCGCCCGCGCGATGAGCGCGATGAGCCCAAACAGGGCTATCGCGGCAACCACATAGATAACGTCGAGCAAGGCAACTCCATCCGAGTGCGGATAACGGGCCCCAAATCGAGATCCCGGTGTCACTACGACACAGCCGATTAGTAGATACCCAGCAGGGGGTCGGCTCCCAGAACCTCGCGCAGTCCTAACGCGGATGGGCGAAACCCTAACGATTCCCTTACGTGCGTGCGTTTGCGCGGATCTTCCCCCTCGTGCGAGGGATCCGTTATGTTCTGCCGCGCCGGCGTATGTGATTCGTTAGGAGTTGGCACCCCGTTCTTGCGCACGATGAAGCTGGTCTCATGCCACGTCATCCAGGCATCCCACTCGGCGCGCTATGCCTCGCCTAGGGAATCCGATCCCGCAACTCGATTATTGGCCGGAAGAGACGGTTGTCGACGAACAGGACCTCGTCGTCGCGGGAATTTCGCTCCTTCGGCTGGTCGAGGTCTGCGGCACCCCTGCGGTGCACAGCGCCGCCGCGGTGATCCCGGATTCCGGCGGGCAACCGTCGTCGTCCGATGCGACCGCGGTTCTCGTGGTCCGGGTGCTCGAGGTCGAGCGGCGGAATTCTCGCCCCGCCGTCATCCGAGTGGATGCGCGACTGGACGACTTGCGCCTGGTCTGGGCGGAGGCCCTCCTGATCGGTCGCCCGGCCACTCTGCGGCGAAAGTTTTGCCTCGTGGTTCACTCTTCCCCCGATGAGCCTGGCGCCTGCGGCACCACAGAAAATGCGATCCTCTTTATGCTCCCGGTGGACGTCGTGCCCGGCGACCTCATCGCAATCCCCAGCCGAAGCCTTGCGTATGACGGCCGGCCCGATGAAGTGGCGCCGTACCGGCACCCGCTGACGGGTCGAGCCGATTGGCAGCCCAGTTCGGCTCTCCGGTAAGCCCCTCTGGTCGTTCGGAAAAGATGGCCCGCGCATTCGCGAGGCGGGATCGCGTCATAACCGACGACTAGTGAAGTCTCTTCCTGTGTGAGGGATCGTGTCGTGTCGCGGCTGATGCTCGATCAGGAAGACGAGATCTCGTTCCTTTTCGGGCCGTGGGGCGCGGTCACCAGCGCCACGGCGGTCGAGCAGATCCGGTCGGGCGGGCGGAAATACTTCGTGCGGCTTCCCGACGGGACAAGGACAGAAATCCAGGTCATCGAAAGCGCTGGGGCGAAGCGTCTCTACGCCCACTGCGGATGGACGGGCGCGAACGGCCTCGACGACGTCCCCACCATCGGAAGCTAGGCGAAATACTCACCCACGATTGCGTCTGCCCCCGCCAGATGCGTCTGCCCCCGTACGTACGGGGGCAGACGCATCTGACGGGGGCAGACAAGGCCTTAGGCGTAGGGGTCAGTGGCGTGCGAAGACCGGGGTGAGTTCGCGGTCGGAGTCAGCGCCCACCGAGACGCGGTCGAAGTCGGATGGGTCGACCGAAACCTGATCGGAATCGGAGGGTGCCCTGGCGGGCGCGATCCGAGGCTCCCACCGCTTCCTGAGGGCGAGCATCGGGCGCTCTATCGCGTAGTGGCTGCCGATCGCAACAGCGACCGAGGTGACAATCGCGGCGACGATGCCCATCGGGCCCGGCACGAGCGGCAGGATCAACGCGATGATCATGACGTGCCACAGGTACAGCGAATACGAGCCGCTCCGGCCGAACCACGCGATCGGGCGCACCGACAGCGCCCGCGAAATGCTCGACTTCCGTGAGATGAGCCCGGCAATCAGCACCGTGCTGGCAATCCCGACGAGCGGAAGAACCACTCCGATCACCGCGGGGTCTCGGGTCCAGTGGGACGTTATCCCCAGGTTGATCCCCACTATGGCCAGGCCGCCGATCCAGGTGAACCAGAGTCCCAATCGCCCGGCCAGCCGCTCTCGCACGGGCGCCGACTGAACGGCCAGCGCAAGGATGGCCCCGCTCAGCAACGGACCGACGTTCAGGATCGGGCTGAAGTAGACGTCCGGGGTGGCCCCCGCGCCCGGCGTCACGTACAGCAACCAGCTGCCGACGCTCGAGGCAACCACGAGAAAGGCCAGCACGCTCAGTAGCAACACTCGCCGACCGCCACGCGCCAGCAAGAGTGCGAGCACCGGTGGCCAGACGAGATAGAACTGTTCCTCCATCCCCAGGCTCCACGTCTGCGCGAGCGGACCCATCGAGCGGTGCCAGATCCAGCGCGCGATGTTGCCCGTGTAGGTCAGCGCGAGCGCGGCATCCATCCACGACCCGACATTCGATTTGCTGTACACACTGATGACCGCCCACAGGCAGACGACGGCCACAACGACGGCGAGCATCGTCGGGTAGAGGCGAACCAGCCTCCGCATCCAGAATTTGCCGAGGCGGATGCGTCCGGTCGAGTTTCGCTCGCGAATCAGGATGGACGTGATCAGGTAGCCAGAGAGCGCAAAGAAGATGTTGACGCCAATGAAGCCACCGTCAAAGAACGGAACATGAAGGTGATACAGCACCACGAAAGCAATGGCGACGGTGCGCAAACCGTCCAGGGGTTCGACACGAAAACGGGGATGGGATACTTCAACGGCATTTCGCATTACCCATTCATCGTAAGAACAGGTGCCCTCCCGCCCGCAACCCCTCCCATGGTTTTCCAACGTGATTCATAGGACGGCACATCACGGCTGGATCTTCCCGATTGGCCGCGGCCCGACGAAGGTGAACCTGTACGTATCTTCAGCCCGCTCATGCGCGATTCTCGCGCATCATCAGGAACTGTCAGTTTCGTGGGTAAGGCTGGGCGGGTGACCAATTCATCGACAGGCCTGCCAGGGCCAGCTCCAGAATCCGCGGATCCCCGCCATGGGCAGGTCGTAGACGTTTCCATAATTGTGCCGACGTTCAATGAGGCACTCAACGTCCCCGTCCTCGTGGATCGCATCGAGGACGCCCTTGTCGGCCGTCGCGCGGAGGTGATCTTTGTCGATGACTCAACCGACAACACCCCCCAGGTCATTCGCGAGGTCGCTGCGCGATCTTCCACCCCTGTTCGCCTGATCCGACGCGAATCCCCCGTGGGAGGGCTCTCCGGCGCGGTCGTAGCCGGTCTTCAGGCCGCATCGAGCGACTGGTGCGTTGTCATGGACGGCGACCTCCAGCATCCGCCGGAGTTGATTCCCGCGCTGCTTCACTCGGCTGAAGAGGACGCAGCTGACGTCGTCGTGGCGTCGAGATACGTGAAGGGCGGCTCCTCGGGTGGTCTCAGCGGGGGTGTCCGGCACCTCGTGTCCAGCACGGCGACCCTGCTCACTCGCGCGATGTTCCCCCGCAGGCTTCGCAACTGCACCGATCCGATGACCGGGTTTTTCGCGATCCGCAGATCGGCGATCGACCTGTCGGAGCTGCGACCGCGCGGTTTCAAGATCCTCCTCGAGATCCTGGCAAGAAACTCCGTGCGGGTCACGGAGGAACCGTTCGTCTTCGGAGAGCGAGTTGCCGGTGAATCGAAGGCGAGCCTTCGAGAGGGATTCAAATTTGTCGCGCAGATTGCCGCACTGCGATTCGGCCGCCTGTCCTCATTCGCGATAATCGGCGCCGCCGGTGCCGTCGCGAATATCGCCATCATGGCGGGGCTCCAGGCGATCGGGACCTGGTACCTCGTTGCCGCAATCATCGGCGCGCTCGTGACGATCGCCGGAAACTTTCTCCTCCAGGAGCGTTTCGTCTTCCACGACCTGAGGGCCGAGGGCCGAAACGTGTGGTTGCGATTCGGGCAATCGATGGCATTCAACCTCAGCGAGACCGCGGTGAGGACCTTCCTCCTCTGGGTGATCGTCGAAACGACGATCGTCCCGAGCCTGCTGGCCCAGGCCGGCCTGATCGCAATCGGCTTCATCCTGCGGTTCGTCTATCACTCCCGCATCGTCTACAAGCCGAAGCGGACGACCAGCATCGACTTCGACCTGGGCACGGTGCGGGATCGCTCGGAGCCCATCCGATCCGATCGAAATGCTGGAGCGCCGAGCACCAAGGGCGTCTCGAGTTAGGTTCCGTTCGGATCCCGGCCCGCCAGATTCTGCCATGACGCGTTCAATTCCCACCACAGCTTCCCGGGCGACCGGTCTGGCGCGCAGACAGCACCCGAGGACGCGAAGCGGTGCCGATGCGACCCGTCCGACGGCCGCACGAGCGAGCTCGAGCTGGCGCGATCCGCTCCTGCTCGGTATCTCGGCGACGATCATCTCCTCGCTCGGGTCATGGATCCCGTCCAAGTGGAACGACGAGGCAGCCACCCAGACGGCGGCCACTCGATCCCTGGCGCAGCTGTGGCAGATGATGCACAACATCGACGCTGTGCACGGCACCTACTACGCGTTCATGCACTTCTGGATCATCGCCTTTGGCACGTCGAACTTTGCCATTCGTGCGCCGTCGATGCTTGCCGTTGGCGTTGCTACAGCCGGGGTGGTGGTGCTCGGGAAGCGACTAGGCAGTCGACGAATCGGGATCTGCTCCGCGATTGTCTTCATGATCCTGCCCCGCGTCACCTGGATGGGGATGGAGGCCCGGTCCTATGCCTCGACCGCCGCGATTGCGGTCTGGATGACCGTTATCCTGCTGCGAGCCATCGACCGGCGCCGGCCGCTCTGGTGGGGGCTCTACGTGGTGATTGCCGCCCTTGGAGTCATCGACAATGTCTACGTCGCGCTTCTTGTTGTGGCCCACGGCGTCGCCATCCTCATCTCCCGGCGCCGGCTCGATCACCCCCGACGACTGCTCACCAGCTGGGGCATTTCGGCGGTCCTCGCCGCCGTCCTCTCATCACCGATTGCCGTCCTCACCATGGGGCAGGCCGGGCAACTCCCGTTCGGCCCGCTGAGCCTCACGGGCGTGAGCAACACCCTGCTCATCGAGCAGTACTTTGTTGGTGCAACGCCGACGGTGGGTCGAGGCGTCCCCGTTCCGCCGACATCGCTCTGGGCGACCGCGGCAATCGTCGTCGCCTGCATCGGTTGGCTGCTCATCGTCGCACCCGTCCTGTTTCGACGCATCCGCCCGACTCCCAGGGAGAGTTCGCCACTGACGCTCGTGGCGGTGGCCGTGCCCTGGATCGTCGTTCCTGTGGTCCTGGTGATCGGATTCTCGCTGCTGGCCACGCCGATGTACACGGCGCGGTATTACAGCTTCACGACGCCGGCCGTTGCGCTCCTGATGGGGACGTCGATCGCGGCCCTCGGACGCCGGTGGCAGCGAGTGGTCGCCGTTGCCGTCCTCGCCGTGCTCGTTCTCCCGATCTATGTTTCGCAGCGCGGCCCGATATCGAAGAACGGCACCGACTGGGAGCAGGCGGCGCAAATCATCCAGCAGCGCGCGAAACCCGGGCAGGACATCTACTACGGCCCGGTGAGGCCCGGCAGCACGGTCCCGATGAGCAAGTTGGCCGCTGCCTATCCTGCGGTGCTGTCAACGCTTCACAACATCACGTTGAAGCAGACCGGCGTCCAAAGGGCGACGCTGTGGGACTCACAGTGGCCCTTATCCCATGCCGTTTCGACACTGCGGACGACGCCGCTGCTATGGGCGGTGACCCAGCACTATGGCACGCCGTCCCCCGCGTCGACAACGCAGGAGAAATACATCGAAGCGCAGGGACTCCACCTCGTGCACATCTGGCGCGGCTCGAGCACGGACGTCATGCTCTTCACCCGATGAGTTCGTGCACGGCCGATTCGGAGATCAGGCCGCGCTCGACGAGCCGGCGCCAGAGCGCGGGCGGCGCGGGCGGACTCTCAATGAGGTCCATGTTCGCGTCCACCTGGGCGGCACCATCCGCCCCGAAAATGACCGTGCGAATTGCCGGATGGGATGCGGCGAACTGCAGCGCGATTCGCGGCACGGTCGTCTCAAAGTCGTCACAGGCATCCGCAATGCTGTTCACGCGCCGGACGAGCGCTTCGTCCGCCGCACCGTAGTCGAACACGGATCCCTGCGCCGGGCGCGCGGAGGCGAGGATGCCGCTGTTGAACACTCCGGCGTTCACCACGTCGATGGAGCGCTCCACACAGGCGGGCAGCAGCTCGACAAGCGCGTCCTGGTTGACCAGTGTGTAACGCCCAGCCGACATGACCGCGTCGATCTCGGTCTCCTTGACGAACCGCAGAAGTGATGAGGAGGATTTCGTTCCAACTCCGATCGCACCGATTACGCCCTCGGCCCGCAGTTGGGCGAGCGCCGGATAGGCCTCCCGCATTGCCTGGCCGGGGTCGGCAAGATGTTCCTGCGGGTCGTGAAGCAGGACGAGGTCGAGCCGATCCAGCTTCAACCTCTGCAGCGACGATTCGATCGAGCGGCGTACCCCGGCGGCACTGAAATCCCATCGACGGACGAGACGGGCGGGAACATCGAACCCGCCGGAGTCCCGCTCGCCGGCGAAATTCGGATTCTCCTCGAGTATCCGGCCGACCTTGGTGCTGATGACGAACTCATCACGCGGACGGCCCGCGAGGGCATCGCCGAGGCGTCGCTCCGAGAGGCCGAGTCCGTAGTGCGGTGCGGTGTCGAAATAGCGGATGCCCCTCCCCCACGCTGCTTCGACGATGTCCGTCGCGGCGCCGTCGCTGATCTGGCCGTAGAGGTTGCCGAGTTGGGCGCAGCCGAGGGCGGTAGAACCGATCCGAACGCCCCGGCTGGCTAGCCTTCCGCCGGGAGTACCCACACCAGCTCCCCCTGCCCGAACTCGAAATCCTCGACAATGGTGCGCTCTGCTGATCCACTCTCGAGGAGCGGACCGACGACAAGCTGCCAGCGCGCGTTGACCTCGCTTGCGTCCAAGACAGCGTCGAACCTGTCGATCTCGTCCACTTCGACGAAATGAAACAGGTTGATCCCCTCGCGTTCGATTCGCCAGAAGCGAGTGCCGGCGGCTCTGATCACTCGATCAAGCTCGACGGGCGTAACCCGGTGGATCTCGTCGTAGCTGGCTTCACGGCCCCGAAGGATGGTCGTCGCAAACGTGAATTGGACTGTCACAGTTCATCCCTCGAGTCCAGGCGGTACGTGCGGGCGGCCGTGCCGAAAAGGATGTCACGCTGTTCGCTCGCGGACAACTCCGCGATGAGCGCAGCGGCTCCGGACCAGATCTCCCCGTACTCGTCGAATTTCGTGCTGATCGGCCAATCGCTGCCCCAGCAGATTCGCTCCGAACCAAAGGCATCCAGCGCGCCGTTCAGGAGCGCTGGCATCGAGTCTCCTCCCCCGGTGCGTGAGTACTCGGAGAGACCGGAGAACTTTGCCACGACGTTCGGGCGCGCCGCACACTCGGCCAGTAGCCTCCGCCAGTTCGCGTACTCCACTGTCGAACTCGGCGGCTTGCCAAGGTGATCGAGCACGATCGTGAGATCCGGCAGCGCATCGGCAAGCGCCGGTACCGCGTGCAGGTGGTTCGGCCAGGCGTCCGGGATATCGAAGGCGAGATCGCGAGCGGCGATCGCGGTCAGCGACTCGCGCACGTCGCTCCGCGCGAGGTAGTCGCGATCCGCGCTCACGTGGATCATCTCGCGAACGCCACACAGAGCGCCCCCGACCGCCAACCCATCGAGCCGAGCAGCAGCAACAACGGGGTCGGCAAGAGGCACCCATCCGACTACACCGGCGACCCAGTCGTTCTGATCGGCCACATCGAGCAGATATCGCGTGTCGCGCTCGGTGTCATCCGCCTGCACCAGCACGGCCCGGTCGATCCCGGCTCCAGCCAACTCGACTTCCGCGAGCGCCGCGGGAAAGTCGGCGAAGAGCTCATCGGCGGGGCTGAGCCACGCGTAGTCGCTGACACCGCGCTCCCAGAGGTGGAGGTGCGTGTCGGTGCGGGGGCCGTCGTAGGCCAGACTCCCCCGCATCATCCCTTGGTGGATCCGGCCAGCATCCCGGAGACGAGCGCCCGCTGCGAGAACAGGAATACGACGAGCACGGGCAGGATGGCGATGATGATGGACAACGCCAGTTCCGGGCTTTGGATGTCGAGGCCCTTTCCCGCCAACGGGTTGAACGAGGGCGTCGAAGACAGGAGCTGGTTCAGCCCGACCTGGATCGGAAACTGGTTGCTGCTCGGCAGGACGAGGTACGGCAGGAAGAAGTTGTTCCAGTTGCCAACGAAACTGAAGAACGCGACGAGAGCGACAACGGGTTTTGCCAGCGGCAGCGCGATCCTCGTGAAGAGCTGCCATTCGGTTGCGCCGTCGATCCGCGCCGCCTCGAGCATCTCGGAGGGCAGGCTCGTCGCGAAGTAGATGTACACGAGATATACGCCGAAGGGGAAGAACGAGAACGGCAGGATTATCGACCACACCGTGCCGATGAGCCCGAACAGGTTGAGTTCGAGGAACAGTGGCAGGACGAGGGATGCCGAAGGCATAATCATCACCAACAGCGTGATCGTCAGGAGAACCTTGCGCCCGCGGAACCTCGTCAGGGCGAGCGCGTACCCGGCTGGGATGCTGGTCGCAAGCGTCAGGATGAGAGACCCACCGGAGTAGATCGCCGAATTCTTGAGCCAGACGAAGACGATGCCGCCCTCGAACGACGCGAGATGGCTGAAGGCCAGCCCGATATTGGAGAAGGCACCGAACGACAGCGGCGGCTGGTTGAGGAGCTCGCCCGCCGTCTTGGTCGGGGCGAGGACGAGCCAAATCACCGGGAGCACGAAGAAGACCAGAAGCAGCGCCAGGATCAGCACCACGATAAGAGTGCTGGCAAACCGCGACGCTTTTCCGGTGGATGCCAGGCGAGTGGAATTGAGGGTCATTCGTTGTCCGCCTTGAATAGTCCGGATCGTGTCACGAGGATGCCTGCTCCGACCAGTCCGATAACAAGCAGGAAGATCGAGACGGCGGCCGCCTCGTTGAAGTTGCCGATCTGGAAGGCGAGTACGTACGCCAACTGATTGGGCGACCAGGTCGGGTTCAGGCGTCCGAGGCTCGCAGCCTGAAGGAGTTGCGGCTCGATGAACAGCTGGGTTCCCGCAGCGAAGGCGAG
>JAODMY010000123.1 GCA_025465535.1 Glaciihabitans sp. | reverse complement strand
CCCGTGTGATGCGTGTGCCCCCGTACGTACGGGGGCACACGCATCACACGGGGGCAGACAGGTTTCTAATTGGTCGCCCAATCGAGCAGCCGCTCCAGCGGCCAGGTGTTGACGATGTGTTCGGCTGGTACGCCGTTTGCCTCGGCTCGAGCTGCACCGTGGTCGATCAGTCCGAGATGGCCGGGCGCGTGCGCGTCGCTGTCGATGCTGAACAGGCAGCCTGCGTCGACGGCCAGCTTGATCAGTGCTGCGGGCGGATCGCGCCGCTCGGGCCGCGAGTTGATCTCGACTGCGACATCCGCTTCGGCGCACGCGGCGAACACCGCCCTCGCGTCGAAGTCCGAGGGCGGCCGGGTTCCCCGTGAGCCCTCTACGAGTCGACCCGTGCAGTGGCCGAGCACGGTGGTGTGCGGATCCGCGATGGCCGTCAGCATCCGTTCGGTCATCTCCCGTGAGTCCATCTTCAGCTTCGAATGGACGCTCGCGACGACCACGTCCAGCCGGTCCAGCATCTCCGGCGACTGGTCGAGCGTGCCGTCGTCAAGAATGTCGACTTCAATTCCGCTTAGCAGCCGGAAGTCGTCGAACCCGCCGTTGATCTCCTCCACGACGGTCAGCTGCTTACGCAGTCGCTCGGCGGTCAACCCGTTCGCGACCCTCAGGTGCGGCGAGTGGTCAGTCAGAACGAGGTAGTCATGCCCGAGCCATCGCGCGGTGCTCGCCATCAACTCGATGGAGGTGGTCCCATCCGACCAGTCGCTGTGGCTGTGCAGGTCGCCCCTGAGCTGCGCGCGCAGTGCTCGGCCATCGGTCGTCAGGGGCTCGGCCGTGCGCGCCCGCAGATCGGCGAGGTACTCCGGCGTCTGGCCGTCGAGGGCCTGGCGGATTACCTCGTAGGTAGTTCCGCCGATGCCCTTGGTCTTCGAAAGCTGTCCGTTCGCGACCTGATTGGCCCGGTCGTTCTCCGGGATGGCGGCGAGAACGCCCGCGGCGGTTCTAAACGCCTTCGTCTTGAAGCTCGAGGCGAGGTCACGCTCGAGCAGGTATGCGATCTCATTAAGGGCTTCGAGGGGATCCATGCTTCATCCTGCGCCAATCAGGTTGTCGAGCGGTAGCGCAGATCGCTCGCGCCCGGTGGTCGACGCGGCGTACCGGTTATCGCTAACAAGGCTCGAAAGACTATATAGTTCAGGCACGCCACTACGCACGGTTCGTGGCTGAAACGAAGAGGCACGATGACTGGCTTGGATGATGGTCCGAGCGTGAAACCGCCGACGCTGTACGACGTCGCTCGAGTTGTCGGCGTGTCACACCAGACGGTGTCCCGCGTCGTCAAGGGACATCCGAACGTCCGCGCGGATGTGCGTGAGCGCATCGAGGCCGCCATCGCGGAGCTCAACTACAAGCCCAACCTGGTGGCTCGATCCCTTGCCACGAGCAAGTCGCATCGAATCGGCGCGCTGGTCTACGAACTGCTTGCGAGCGGGCCGTCGAAGATCATGGAGGGCGCGAGCATCCGCGCCCGCGAGGCCGGTTATCTCCTCGACATTGTGAGCCTCGACCCCGAGAACGACGGCGGAATCGCCGATGCCATCGATCTCATGGCGCAGTCCAACCTGGCCGGCCTGCTCGCCTTCACGCCAACGGACCGAGTGGTGCAGGCGCTCAAACACGCGTCGTTCACGATTCCCGTCAGTCTCGAGTCCGAGACGAGCACGTGGAACGATGACGGCGAACTCAAAATGGGTGAGTCGGGCGTCGAAATGATGATCAATCACCTCGTCGGGCTCGGCCATACCAGGTTCTTCCACATCGCTGGCCCTCCAGGGTGGATCGCCGCCCGCGGTCGATCGAACGCCTATGAGAATGCGCTCGCCGTTCATGGACTGAAGTCGATAGGGATGTCGGCGGGAGACTGGTCGGCCGCGGCCGGCTATGACGCAGCGATGCGGATGCCGCTCGAGGCCGGAATCACCGCGCTCGTCGCGGCCAACGACCAGATCGCCCTCGGCGCGATCTCGGCACTCGAGACCCGGGGCGTCAGCGTTCCGCAGGACATGAGTGTGGTCGGTTTCGACGACATCCCGGAGTCCCAGTTCTTCCGCCCGCCGCTCACGACGGTGCGATTCGACTTCGCCGATCAGGGCAGGATCGCTGTCGACCGTCTGCTCGCGCGGATCGACGGCACGACCCCGGCAGTCACAACAACTGGTCCGCCCGCGCTCGTGGTCCGTTCCTCGTCCGGTCCGGCGCCCGCAAAATAAGGGAAGCGGCTGGACAACCGCCGTGTGTTCCATGCAAAAGTTGTTAGCGATAACAATTGCGTTGTAGGCTCATTCCAAATAATCGTGTTAGCGATAATTCGCAACGGCCACAGCGGCCCGAGGGCAATGGAGTCCAAGCAGATGAATTCCCACCGTTCCGTGGTTTCAGCCCACTGGGCCCGCAACTCCTGATGTTGCCTTGCACAACTCATTCCGTTCGTTATTGACGTGGAAAGACCTCCCGTCGAACGACTTCAGCTCCCGGTCGCAGGCGACCGGTGCCACCAAGAGATAGTAAGAGGAAAAGATAAATGAAGCGTAATTCCGCAATTGCGGTCGGTGTCGGTGTCATCGCGGCCGCGGTGTTGCTCTCCGGATGTTCGTCAGGAGGTGGAACCACAGCGAGCGCGGCGATGGTCTCCCAGGCCGACATCACGAAGGCCATGAACACCCCGACGACACTCACGTTCTGGACCTTTGCTCCCGGCCTTACGCCGGAGATCGCGGCCTTCGAGAAGAAGTACCCGAAGATCAAGGTTGACGAGGTCAACGCGGGCCAGAGCGCGGCGGAGTACACAAAGCTCGATGCCGCACTCACGGCAGGCAAGGGCGCCCCGGACGTGGCACAGCTCGAGTATTCCGAGGTGCCGTCCTTCACGGTTACCAACTCGGTAGTCAACCTGGCGCCGTATGGCGCTGCGAGCCTCAAGGACCAGTACACGCCAGCGGCGTGGAGCTACGGCACCTCGGGCGCCGACGTCTGGGGCATCCCGCAGGACTTCGGACCGATGGGGTTCATCTACCGCAACGACATCCTCGCCAAGGCCGGCATCACCACCGCGCCGGCCACGTGGGCCCAGTTTGCGACTGATGCCGCAACCGTCAAGTCCAAGACCGGCTCCTACCTCGCCAACTTCAACCCGACCGACTCGCCCCAGGTGCTCGGCCTGATCCAGCAGGCCGGTGGCATTCCCTTCTCCTACAACGGCAAGAAGACGGTCACGGTCGACCTCGAATCGCCCCAGGTCAAAGAGGTCTCCGACTACCTGACCAAGATCATCCAGTCCGGCAATGTCTCCGTCGACCCGGGTTGGACGGATGACTGGTTCCAGTCGGTCGCCAACGGCCGTTACGCGGGCTGGGTTGTCGGCGCCTGGGGTCCGGATGACCTCAGCGGTACCGCGGCCAACACCTCGGGTAAGTGGACCGCGGCGCCCATGCCGCAGTGGACCGCGGGCCAGAACGTCGGCGGTGACTGGGGCGGCTCTGTCGACTCCGTCATCAAGGGAACGAGCCACCCGATCCAGGCGTACGAGTTCATCAAGTACCTCAACAACGATTCGTCTTCGGCCACGGAGATGGCGACGAACCCGAAGTCGCTCCTGTTCCCGACCAAGACCTCGGTGCTGGCGGATCCTGCGTTCGCGTCACAGAAGGTTGCCTTCTTCGGCGGACAGGAAACCAACACGACCTTCTCCGATATCGCCAAGACGGTTCCGACCGGATTCGGTTACCTGCCCTACATGGACTACGCCACGAGTGACTACATCAACACCGTTGGCGCGGCCATCACTGCGAAGACCGACATCTACACGGCGATGAAGAAGTGGCAGAACGACCTGGTCGCATACGGCAAGAAGCAGGGTTTCACAGTCAACGCCAAGTAGTGCGACGGCGGGAGGGCGGATGCGTCCGCCCTCCCGCCCGGCACGTCCGATCGAAAGCCACCCATGACCGCTCCCACTCTTACTGTGCCGCGCAGCCGCGCGGGATTCAAAGCGCAACAGCGCCGGCTCAACGCGACCGCCTACGGGTTCATCACCCCTTTCATGGTCTTCTTCATCACGATGCTGGTCGTGCCGATCCTCTACGCCCTCTACCTGAGCCTGTTCCAGTCCCAGTTGATCGGCGGACAGACCTTTGTCGGGTTTGCCAACTACGCGCAGACATTTACCGATCCGAAGTTCTATGAGGGCCTCGGCCGGATTGGCCTCTACCTGGTCATCCAGGTGCCGATCATGCTCGCGCTCGCGCTGTTCTTCGCCCTCGTGATCGACAGCGGTCGGCTCAAGGGAGCCAAGTTCGTCCGGCTTGCGATCTTCGCGCCGTATGCCATTCCCGGAGTCATTTCGACTCTCGTGTGGGGCTACTTCTACGGCAGCAACTTCGGGCTCATCTCGCAGCTGTTCCACGCGGTCGGGTTGAGCGCACCGGACCTGCTGTCGCAGAAGAACATGCTCGGTTCGATGATGAACATCTCGACGTGGGAGTTCGTCGGTTACAACATGATCATCATCTACGCGGCCCTTCGGTCGATCCCGACCGAACTCTTCGATGCCGCAGAGATGGATGGCGCCGGCCAGTGGCGAATCGCCTGGAGCGTTAAGGTTCCCGCCGTGCGATCGGCCATCATGCTCTGCGTGATCTTCTCCGTCATCGGCTCGTTCCAGCTCTTCACGGAGCCGAGCCTGCTGGTGACACTCGCGCCCACGGTCATCGACACGCAGTACACGCCGACCTACTACGCGTACAACCTTGCCTTCACCAACCACGAGACGAACTACGCGGCCGCGATCGCATTCAGCCTCGGCATCTTCACCGCCATCGTTTCCTACATCGTTCAACTCACCGTCCAGAGAAGGGCAGAACGCGCATGACCGTCACGGCAACTCCGCGTCGAGGCAACAGCTCGCACGTCGTCAGTTCGCAGGTTCGTGCAGCGAGCCGCAAGCAGAAGAAGCCGAGGCGAGAACGCAAGAGCGTCATCCTGACGATCGCGCTCTGGGCCTGCGCAGGATATTTCCTGCTGCCGTTCCTCTGGCTCGTTCTCGCGTCGACGAAGTCCGACACCGACCTGTTCACAAGCTTCGGCCTGGCGTTCGGCAAGGCGTTCTCGTTGTTCAGCAACATCGGAACCGTCTTCAGCTATGAGAACGGTTCGTTCGGACTGTGGCTCGCCAACTCGGCGTTCTACTCGCTGTCGAGTGCTCTCGGGGCGGTCATCCTCTCGACTCTCGCGGGCTACGCGTTCGCAAAGTATCGCTTCTCCGGCGGCCGCGCGATCTTCAGCGCGCTTCTCGGATCGATCATGATCCCGAGCGCCGCACTCGCGTTGCCGACGTACCTGCTGTTCGCGAACCTCAACCTCACGAACACGGCGTGGGCGATCATCCTGCCGTCGATCGTGAACCCGTTCGGCTTGTACCTGTTGCGGATCTACGCGGCGGATGCCGTCGATGACAGCCTGCTCGAGGCGGCTCGGCTCGACGGGGCCAGCGAGTTCCGGATCTTCTGGCAGGTCTCGGTCCGTCTTCTGGGTCCCGCGATTGTCACTGTGTTCCTGCTTGCTCTGGTCGGGACCTGGAACAACTACTTCCTCCCACTCATCATGCTCAACCAGTCCTCGCTGTACCCGATCACCGTCGGGCTCGCGCAGTGGGCGGCATCGAGCAACGCGGGAGGCGGCGCTCGTGTGCTGTTCTCCACGGTCATCACCGGCTCATTCATTTCGGTGATTCCGCTTGTTGCGGCGTTCCTTTACCTCCAGAGGTTCTGGCAGTCGGGGCTCTCGTCGGGGAGTGTTAAGGGCTAGACGCCGACGCGGCGCCTTCGTTGGTCGGAAGGAAACACAATGACTGTGGAAAATAAAAGCGTTGGACTGCTGGATCGGTTCTCGCTGAGTGGCCGTCGCGCCCTCGTGACCGGGGGAAACCGGGGTCTTGGCCTCGCCTTCGTTCGCGGACTCGCGCAGGCGGGCGCGGAGGTCGCCTTCGTCGCGCGAGATCACGAGCGCAACAACCTGGCGCTCGAAGAGTTGGCCAACGAGGGCATCGCCGCCATCGCGTTCGACGCGGACATCACCGAAAAATCGCAGATCGAGGATTCGATCGATTGGGCGAGCGAGGCCCTCGGCGGCATCGACATCCTGGTCAACAACGCCGGTGCCTGCTTTCACGCGGACGCGTTCGACGTTCCCGACGACGAGTGGGACGCGGTGTTCGACCTGAACGTGAAGGCGCTGTTCCACTGCAGCGTCGCGGTCGCCAGGCGAATGGCAAAGAGCGGCGGCGGGTCGATCGTCAACATCGGATCGATGTCCGGGCTCATCGTCAACCGCCCGCAGAACCAGCCGGCGTACAACGCGTCCAAGGCCGCGGTACACCAGCTCACCAAGTCGCTCGCGGCGGAGTGGGCGCAGTATGGCGTCCGCGTCAACGCGGTGGCCCCGGGCTATGTCCGGACGGAAATGGCTCCGGTCGACCGGCCGGAGTTCAAGAGGTTCTGGATCGAGGATGCGCCACTCGGCCGCGTCGCGACGCCAGACGAAATTGCACCAAGCGTCGTCTTCCTCGCGAGCGACGCCTCATCATTCATTACTGGTTCCGTGCTCGTCGCGGATGGGGGATATACAGCGTGGTAACACTTCACACAGGCGAAAAGATCGTTTCACCGACTCCGTATTGGGAGGCGTTCAACCCGGCGGAGGGCGTCGAGGAACCGCGTGCGTGGTTCGATTCCGATGCCAGGCGCCACAGCCTGAACGGCCAGTGGCGATTTCGGCTTTCCCCGCACGCGCGGATTGAGCCGGACGTCGCGCTCGAAGACCTGAGCGATGGAGCCTGGGACGAGATCCCGGTTCCCGCACACTGGCAGTTGCAGGGCTACGGGGCGCCGGCGTACACGAACGTCCGCTACCCGTTCCCGGTCGACCCGCCGCACGTCCCGAACGAGAACCCCACGGGCGACTACCGCCTGCACTTTGCTCTGCCCGCCGGCTGGTCCGAATCCGCTGCGAATGATCGCACGATCCTTCGATTCGATGGGATCGACTCCACCGCTCGCGTGTGGATGAACGGAACCGAACTCGGAATCACCTCCGGCAGTCGGCTGCCGAGCGAGTTCGATGTGACCGATGTGATCAGGGCCGACGGCGATAACCTGCTGTCCGTTCGGGTCCACCAGTGGTCGGCTGGCAGTTACCTCGAGGACCAGGACATGTGGTGGATGTCGGGCATTTTCCGCGACGTCACCCTCCTGTCCCGACCGAGCAAGTCGATCGACGACTTCTTCGTGCACGCGGACTACGACCACGTTTCCGGAGAGGGCACCCTGCTGGTC
>JAODMY010000099.1 GCA_025465535.1 Glaciihabitans sp. | reverse complement strand
CGTCTATGCGGCTCCGCTGACGGGTAGGGCGGCGTCGATGAGCGTTACCGCTGCGGCTCTCGCGTGCGCGGCAGCATCCGGTGTTCCCGAGATAGCAGCCGTCGTCTGCGCGCCCTCGGCCAGAATCGCGAGCTGTGCAGCGAGCGACGGGGGTCCGCCGGCCTCGGCCACGAGTGATGACACGTATCGCTGGAACGACGACTTCTGTTCGCGCGCCGCCTTTGCGATCTCCGGTGAGATGGAACCGAGCTCACCGAACGAATTGATGAACGCGCAGCCACGGAAGTCGTCCTGGCGGAACCAGCCGTTGAGGAAGTCGTAAATCGCGAGCAGCTTGTCGCGCGGGGTTCGCGCTGCGGCTGAGGCCGCTGCGATCCCGTCGTCCCACTGCCGCCCTCGGTAGTGCAGCACCTCGTTTAGGAGCACGTCCTTCGAACCGAAAGCGGAGTACAGCTTCTTCAGCGAGATACCCGCCTCGTTGCGCACGGCGTCCATCCCCACGGCCTGAATGCCGCGGCTGTAGAAAAGACGGTCCGCCGCCTCAATCACGTTGCTCCGCGTTGCTTCATCGTCGATCATGTCTTGCCCCCTGGCCCTTGCGCTGAGAACGAACGTTCTCTAGTGTAGTCACCATGACCGGAGAACGATCGTTCTCCGACTTTCGGCTAAGGAGCAAGGCAATGTCATACATCACCGTTGGCAACGAAAACACGACGAACATCGAGCTGTACTACGAAGATCATGGAGTGGGCCAGCCCGTCGTCCTCATTCACGGCTATCCGCTTGACGGATCGTCCTGGGAGCGCCAGACGCGCGAACTGCTCGCTGCGGGCTACCGCGTCATTACCTACGACCGTCGAGGTTTCGGCAAGTCGAGCAAGGTCGAAGTGGGGTACGACTACGACACGTTCGCTGCCGATCTGAACACCGTGCTGCAGACCCTCGACCTGTCGAACGTGATCCTCGTCGGCTTCTCGATGGGCACGGGCGAGCTTGCGCGCTACGTCGCGAAGTTCGGCAGCGACCGCGTCGCAAAGCTCGCGTTCCTCGCACCGCTGGAACCATTCCTCGTTCAAGCCGAGGGCAACCCCACGGGTGTTCCGCAGGCCGTGTTCGACGAGATCGAGGCCGCAGCCAAGGGGGACCGCTTCGCCTGGTTCACCGGCTTCTACCAGAACTTCTACAATCTCGACGAGAACCTCGGTTCACGCATCAGCCAGGAAGCGGTGACCGCGAGCTGGAACACCGCCACCGTCAGCGCCCCGGTCGCCGCATACGCGGTCGTGGCAACCTGGATCGAAGACTTCCGGGCCGACGTGGCCGCTGTGCGCGCCTCCGGAAAGCCGAGCCTCATCCTCCAGGGCACCGCCGACCGCATCCTGCCGATCGATTCGACAGGTCGGCCGTTCCACGCAGCGTTCCCCGAGGCCGAGTATGTCGAGATCGACGGGGCGCCCCACGGCCTGCTCTGGACCCACTCGGACGAGGTCAACAAGGCTCTCCTCCCGTTCGTCACGAAGTAGCCCACAGACGCGTTATAGCGCAGCGTCACCCGATGTCGATACGACACGGGTGACGCTGCGTGGGGAGTAGGCCAGGTAGCGTGCAAGAGCTTGACCTGCACGGATCGTCTGTTTCAGACAAAGCGTCCGAGCATTATCCGGCAAAATTGGTGCGCCTTTATGCAACGAAGGTGGCCCGTTGCTTCGTGCCAGCCGCCTGAAGGCGTCGGCCGTATCCAGCGGCGAAAAGCGCGAGTGCGATGGCTGTGACTGCCGCCCCGACGGCGGGGATGGCTTCGACACCCCCGAGCGCGAGCGCTGCGGTGCCGAGCGGCGGGGCGATGGCAATCCCGACATACATCGCCGTCGAGTACCAGGAGAGGGCGACCGCCGCGGCATCCGGGTTGACGTGGACGAGTCTGTGTTGAACTGGAATCGCGAGGGCGAAGGCGGCGATCCCCCACACCGCGAAGACGACGACGGATCCGACGAACGAGGATTCGACGAACGGGAGCACAAGGAGGGCGATGACCTGCCCGCTGAGTGCCACGAGTGCCGTCGTTCGGTTGCCGAACCGATCCGTGAGGGGACCCGCGATCACGTTTCCGATGACGCCGGCGACCCCACACGCAAGAAACAGGATGGCAAGCAGATTGCCGGATCCACCGGTCGACGCATGAGTGACGGATGCGCTGAAGATGTAGACGACGTTGAACCCCGCGATCATCAGGAGGGTCGTACCGAGGGGTGCAAGCACGCGCAGGTCGGCCAGGGGCAGGAGTCGCTGCCTCAGCGTGATGGCCGGCCCGATAGGGACCCCTCGCGCCACGAACGGTATGGCGACAACGAGCACGACCGCGATGCCGACTAAAGCCAGGAGGGGCAGTCGCCAACCTGCGACGCCGCCGAGGGCTGTTCCGAATGGCGACCCCACCGCTGTGGCGAGGGTGAAACCCGCGCCGACGATCGCGAGGGCGCGACCACGCTGCGCCGGGCGCGCGATCGACGCGGCCGCTGCGGCGGCGGTGGGTACGAGGGCGGCGCCGCCCAGCCCAGAGAAGGTACGCCCGATAAGGAAGATTGGGAGGCTCGTTGCTGACACGGCGATTGCGCCACCTAGTGCGAATACCGCCAGGCCCGCCGCCATGAGCACCGAGCGCGGCACGCGGGGCAGCAGGATGGACACGGCAGGCGCGGCGATTGCGACGACGAGCGCGTATGACGTAATCGAGAAGCTGACCTCGGTGGGCGCGGCAGAAAGGCTTGTTGCGATGCCGGGCAAGAGTCCGGCAATAACGTATGCATTCGTGCCGACGACGAACAGCGCGAGGGCGAGCACGAGAAGGGTCGGAGTGGTCCTGCGATAAGATTGTTGGACAGAGATCATACTGTTACCCTAGGTTTATTGTTTGATGCCTGTCAAACAATAGCTCGGAAGACGGGATGTAATGACGTGACACCGGCTGGGTATCCGGTTCCTGAAATGTCCGAGGTGCAGCTCGTCGACATCCTGCGTGCCGTGGCCGACCCGATTCGACTGGAGATCGTGCGGGTGCTCGCAGATGGCGAGCCGCACTCCAAGCACGAGGACGACTGGGGCTTCGATGTGCACAAGTCGACGCTTTCGCACCATTTCAAGGCGCTCCGCGAGGGCGGGGTGACGCTCACGACCGTGAGCGGCCGAACGCACGTAATCCAGCTCCGCCGCCGCGAGCTCGATAAGAAGTTCCCCGGACTGATCGATGCGCTCGTCACGGAGGAGCCGTCCTGACTTGTGGGCTAACGACGTGGGCGCACCAGAAGGCGAGGACCACCTTCATCCGGAACTGCGAACCCGATCGTCGGGATGGCGGCGATCACGGAAAAAATCGTCTCGCTCAACCACTTGAATTCATTGACAGATACGCACCAGGCGCTTTGGCCGCGTGGCTCTTACCGTCAATATCGTTGTAGGTGCCGCCAGACTTCAGCTCAAGCACCCGAAGATCGATGCTGCTCTTGCCATACTTCAGCAACCATTCGTCAGCACCATCGGGCTGATAGCCGTCTTCGGGCAAGGCCGCGAGGAGAGACGCGTACGTGGCGTTATCACCAAGGACAACCTTGATAACAGTCGGTGGACTGCCTTCGATCCGGTGAGCCGATCCATAATGGCCGGTATAGACGACGTGGCCGTATTTGCTCAGATGCAGCGACTTTGCCGCCTGGTTCACCGCGTCGTAATCGTGGGGACCCGGGACCCCTGGGGGCGTACATGCGGACAACAGACAGACGAGCGCAAGGGCGACTCCAGCACAGACGACTCGCTGATGCGAACGTTGGGGTATTTGGTTCCGCACTCGAGTTGATGTAGCCCGGAACGGAGGCCGCGAACGAGGCCCGGGCGAATCCTCGACCTCCGACTGACCAGCGTTCAGGATTGCAACGTCGGTCCCGAATTCTGCGTCCACGACTTCGATCAGATATGACACAACGTCACTCTAGCCACGATCATGGTGCCTCCTTCATCGCAGCCAGTCATCCTGCTGGCAGGATGAGGAGACCGACGAAAGGGCGACGACGTGACCTTCTATCTGATCTCTTTTCCCAGCGCGGCAATGGATCTCAACGAGTCGGAGTTCGCAGCAGCGGGCCGCGATTCCCGTGCGGTGATCGCCGAAATGAAGCTCGCGGGCGTTTACCGGTTCGGTGGTGGCATCGATGAGGACGTCGCCGCGGTCCAGGTTGCCGCGGACGGCACCGTCACCCAGCAAAGCTACCCGCAGAGCCGAGAGCTCAATGGCGGGATGACCATCATCGACGTCGAAACTCGGGAAGAGGCCCTCGAGTGGGCGCGAAAGACGACGGTCGGCTGCCACACCGTGCAGGAACTTCGGCAATTCATGGACGACCCTGCGAGCTGAGCGGGCCAAATTAGATTCAGAACTTTGCGATGGTAACCGGTGATCCGTCGCAGACGCCTTGCCAAAATCTGCCCCAAGCGTATGCTTGCCGCACGCATAGCCGACGCACAGACGCGCCGCGCAACGCGCTACGCCGGTGGAGGTTGATTCACCGGTCCGGGGGCAGCAATGGCGGATCCAAGCGAGTCCGAGGCCGTGTCCCAGCCGATCCTTGACCTGGCGCTCCCCCTCCGGCGGCTCGGCTGCGATTCGCAGCAAGATTTCTACCTTGATCGCGCAACGTCCGTCGCCGTCGCCGTCGCCGTCGAGTCGCAGGCCGCCGACGCCTACCGAAAGCTCACTCCGACTCAGCAGGGGTGCAGAGCCGGCGTTGACGGACCACAGATATTCACTGGCATTTGATAACTACGGGGGGAATCCGTGTCACAAATCGATCAGAAATTGACAAGCGATGGATCCGATGGATTGCTGTCGCGTGATGCAAAACAACTCCGACGGGTAGGCATCGCCAGCTGGGTAGCTCAGCTTGGCGCTCCCAGACCTGAAGCGACACGCTCGCGCAGGCTCGCCCATTTGGGCGGAATCGCCGCTGTTGCGGCGCCGATCCTTTATCTCACCTGGCGGATCGGATTCACCCTCCCCGGCAGCGGATGGTCCGTGGGTATCGCCTGGGCCTTGGTGGTGTTCGAGGCACTACCCATTGCGGGACTCATCCTCAAAACCCTCTCCGTATGGAACATCGACAGCCATCCGGCCCCGCCGCCCGATGCCCTGCCCGCCGGCACGCGCGTTGCGGTCCTCATCCCCACCTACAACGAGCCGGTAGAAGTGCTCTCACCCACCATCGCCGCGGCCTGTGACCTCGAGCCCGCTCATGAGACGTGGGTTCTCGACGACGGCGATCGGCCATGGGTTGCCGAGATGTGCGCCGCGTTCGGCGCGCGCTACGTCAACCGTCCAACGCACGACCATGCCAAAGCCGGAAACATGAACCACGCCCTGCAACTCATGGTTGGCGAAGCGGCGGCCGGCGCTCCCGGGATCGACATCATTGCGGTCCTGGATTGCGACCACGTCCCATTGCCAAGTTTCCTGACGGCGACCCTCGGATGGTTCACCGACCCTGATGTCGCCCTCGTGCAGGGACCCCAGTGCTTCTACAACGGGGGCGCCTTCGACGACGACGGGCTCACCGGCGAGCAGGGTGTGTTCTTCAACGTGCTCATGCCCTCCCGCAACGTTCCAGGGGCCGGTCCATTCTGGTGCGGGTCCACATCCCTGTTGCGTGTCAGTGCGTTGGAGGACGTTGGCGGTGTGGCCACGGAAACCATCACCGAAGACATGCATACGACGTTGAAGCTCATCCGCCGTGGATGGAAGACGATCTACCACCATCAGACGCTCGCGCTCGGTCTCGCGCCGTCGACTCCTGACCAGTATCTACTGCAGAGGCGCCGGTGGGGCATGGGCGCAATGCAGATTCTTACCCACGAGAAACTGTGGGCGGCGAAGAGCTGGATGTCGTGGAGGAACTATCACGAATACCTCAATGGAACCCTGTGGTGGCTGGAAGGGATCACGACACTCGTCTCGTTTGCGGTCCCCTTGGTGATTCTCTTCACTGGCGCGCAGACCTCGACCGCGAGCCCGCCACTATTCATCCTCGTTTTCGCAGCCATGTTCACGGTCCGCCTGTGGGGCTCCAAGAAGCTCATGCGCGGGGAGATCAACTGGTCCACCGCCTTCGCCCTGCGCATCTTCCGAATCCCCGTGGGACTTGCATGCTTCTGGTGGCTCATCACCCGGCGAACACTCGACTTCGAAGTGACCCCGAAAGGCGCGGCTGAGGAACGCCTGCGGGGGCGGACCCCGCGCTTCCTCCTGATGCTGACCGCGCTCATTTTCGCCGTTATCGCATACGCGGCGGCCGGGATCCTGGGCTGGGTTCCGTGGCGAACGGACCCGTCCTCCACCGTCGCCGCCACGGCTTGGCTCGGCATCGCCGGCATCATCCTTGTGTTCGGAATCAGACGGATCCGAGCCGCCCAATACGCGACCTCCCGGCGCGACGCCTACCGCGTCAACCTCACAACGGATGTCGGCATTGACGGCCTACCTGCCCGACTTCAGGACATCTCCATGGGCGGTGCGGCAGTCCGGCTCACCTCAGACGCGGTGGTGCAGGATGTGGTTCAGCTCAAACTGCCGGGTACGACCGAATTTCCTCTCGACGTCGTTCGCGTAATTCGCGAACCCACGGGCGCCCTCATCGCCTCATTGCAAATTCGCCCCAACGACTGGAAAACATACCAAGCCGTCGCCCTATGGCTGTTTCACACGCCCGCGGGCGCCATTCCGGGATGGGCTCCCGGTATCCCGGCCGTCGCATCGCTTGAAGTGAAAGTTTAAGGAGGAACTAGCCCTCGCTGGTGCGTACGACCACCACTTTTCACGCGCTCGCGCGGCTGCTTGCCTCCCGCTAATCAAGCAGCCCATGCCCTGTCTTCCTCAGCAATCGACATTATGCCGTCCTCAGCCTCCGGAGATGGTGAACCAAACCCCGTACGCTCCGGCGACGCACATGATCGCCGTGGCCGTCCACCCAACCACTGTCGCCAAACGCCGGTTGCGGTAGCTGCCCATGATTTGCCGGTCGCGGGAAATCAGCATGATCACGATCAGGAATGGACCGGCAGCGATTCCGTTGACGATCGCACTGAGTACCAAAAGCTGGATCGGATTGGAGCTGACCATGCTCAGGATCACGCCGAGGATGATCCCGAGACCAAGCAGGCAGTAAAACAGGGGCGCCTTGCGCGGACTGCGCTCCAGCCCCCAGTTCTTGTTCAGCAGCGCTGCCATCCCTGCAGCGCCGGACGCGGCAAGGACGGGGACAGCGAGGATTCCGGAACCGATGAACCCGATGGCGAATAGCGCGCCCGCATAGGTACCAGCGACTGGCTCGAGGGCTTTGGCCGCCTGCGCCGCGCTGGTTACCGTCTTGTGGTGGGCGCCGAGCGTCGCGGCGGTGGCGGCCATGATCGCGAACATGATCAGCACGGAGAATGCCATCCCGATGAATACATCCACCCGGCTGTTACGCAGACGGCGTTTGGCCTGCACATTGGTGCGGTCCCTTAGGGCTGGCGCCACCTCTCCTTTGAGATCTTCACCGCGTAGTTCCTCGATCCGTTGCGCGGACTGCCAGAAGAACATATACGGCGAAATGCTCGTACCGAGAACGCCGACGACCAATCCGAGGTAGGCGGGTGAGAATCGGAATTGCCCTCCAACAAGACCGAGCCGGACCTCGGCCCAGTTGACATGGCTGACAAAAAGGACCGCGACATAGACGAGCAGGGCCAGGCATAGCCATTTGAAGATTTTGCCGATCGTCTGGAACGACCCAGCTATGACGGCAACACCAATGCCCACACCCGCAAAAACACTCCACACGGGTGCCGGGCCTGCATGGAGGAGCTGCATCCCTTGGCCGATCGCCATCAGGTCAGCGGAAAGGTTCAAACAGTTCGCCGCGATCAACGCAATCAGCAGAATCCCGATCGCGATCCGGAAATTGCGGTTGAACTTGCGCCGAATTAGCGCACCCAGGCTGTCGCCGGTAGCCAACGCCATCCGGTCGCAGATTTCCTGCACGCCCATCATCAGCGGCAGGGTAAACGGCACCGTCCACAGCATTCCGGTCGAATAGGTGGCGCCCGCCTGGGCGTATGTCGCGACGCCCGACGGGTCGTCGTCCGCGGCGCCAGTCACAAGACCAGGCCCCAATATCCCAAGAAAACGCACTATGGGATTCGAACGGCTGCCTCTGTCGTCCGGCATTTCCTGGCCGGGTGTCGCTTTCTCCTGCTGCACGACCACTGTCGGCCCTCATTTCTTCGCGTGATGCCGTGCTATCCAGTTCGCGTGTGCCGTGCACGTACCCGACACAAGCCGCATGTTTCAAGTGCCCGGATACCTGAGGTCGACTATTTGTTGGTCGTCGGCTCTCGGAGTTCGGCCCCGACCATCCATGACAGCTGCTCCAGTCGAGCGATAATCACGTGAAGCAGGTCTGCAGACGACGGATCCTCTGAATCGACAGCGTCGTGAACCCTTCGCAGTCGCGACACCGTCGTGTCCAGTCGTGCCGTGATCAGATCGACAGTTTGGGTCGTGGAGATCTCGCCGTTCGGATATTCCGGGAGGAGCGTGGTCGCCGCGACAGTGTCGCTGCGGCCATCAACGATGGCATGCAGCGCACGCATCCGCTCCGCCACGGCATCGCTGAACTCACGCGCATCGTGGACAATTTCATCGAGCTGGAGGTGCAGGTCGCGGAAGTTCGTGCCGACAACGTTCCAATGTGCCTGTTTGCCTTGGATGTGAAGCTCGATCAGGTCAACGAGCACCGCCTGCAAGCTGTCAGTGAGAGCTTTGGAGGCCTGAAATCCCTTTTCGGCATTCTGCCGATTGGTCTTGCGCGCGCCGGCATCTGACGGAGCATGAACATCGCGGGTAATCGTGTCAGTCATCGCCCCAGATTGCACTCGTGCGCCGAGACGGTCAACGGGGTTGACACTGGTCACGGCGATGGGAACCAGGCTTTGCGCGACCTGCGACGATTGCTCTCCTTGTTCGCTGTCGGGTCGCGGTAAATACCGGAAAATATCGACGACAGGGCGAAGCCTACGAGTGTGCGGCGCACCGCCGCGTTTACCTGAGCTGGTTGTGCGGCGGACGGACGGGCCGCGTTTTGAAGTCATTTTTAATTTCGTGGATTTCTCGAAGATTGCTGCCAACGAAAGTAGAGTCCCGATATGGGCCGCCGCCGTCAGTTGATCATTGGTCTGATCCTGCTGATCGGAGGATTGGTCGTTGTCGCAATCGGCACGATCTTCCCTTCGAGCAATCCGCTGGTGGCGCTCGGCTGGCTCCTGCTTGTCCCTTCCCTGGTGTCGTTTTGCGGGACCATATTCGTTTTCGTGAGCCTGGTGCGAAGCATTGAGGGGGCGTGGCGGTCCGCCGCGGTTTACCGGATCGTCGGGTTGGCTTCGGTGGCCGGCCTGGGGCTCACGCTCGGCTTCGGGGCGGCAGGCATCGTTTCGCAGGTGCCAGATTCACTAGCGGGGCTCAATGGCGCTTTCGCACCTGGTCCCGCTCCAGGGCTATCGGCGTTCATTTTTGACGGGATCGGCTTGTCAGTCGGGCTGGTGCTCGGGGCCGTGGCTGCGCTGACTTGGTCGGCATTCCGCGCGCGCCACTTGCCTTCGAGATGAGCGCGAGCCGCTAGCTCCGCTGCCCTCATTCCAGTTGTCAAACGAGCGAGTTGGCATCGTGTCCGAGACGGCGCCTGACGGGGCCACATTAATGCGGACCGGGTCTACACTCACGACTAGGTGGTGTCTTTTCGAGGGCATCAGCGACGGAGGGGGAATCGTCGTGGCGCTAATTTCAGTATCTGCTCCTTCCAGAGGCACGCCGGGAAACTGGATGCGCGTGTGGATATTGGGGGCGGCTGTTTACGCGGTGATTGCCCTTGGCGGCATGCTCGCCCTTAACCCTGGGTCCACTGCGGCTCAGACTTTCGGTGATTTTGGCGATTTCCTCGCTGTGGTGATCGCGACTTTCTGCTGTTTCCGCGCTTCGCGCCGGGGCGGACCGGATGCGCGTGGGTGGCTGTTCATGGGCGTGGCGACCGCGGTGACAGCGGCAGCCAATGCACTGTGGACGTTCTACGGGCTCACCGTAGATCACCACAATCCGTTCCCTTCGCTTGCTGATGCTGGCTTCCTCGGCTACTCGATCCCTGCAGCCATCGCTCTTTTCTCATTTCGGGGCAATCGTTCCTCACGAGTGGCTCTATCGCGGACAGTGCTTGACGCGGCTGTCATCGCAAGCGCAATCCTGTTCGTGAGTTGGGCCACAGTCCTTGGCCCTCTCTATCGAACGGAATCGCAAACCACGCTTGCTCGGCTCACAGGGCTGGCCTACCCGATTGTGGACGTGGTCATCATCTCGCTTGCCCTCGTGCTGGCCATGCGCAGTGTTCCCGGACAACGACGGTCGTGGCTGATCCTGAGCGCTGGACTATTCGTTCTGGCGTTGACGGACAGCGTGTACGTGCGCTCGAGTCTTGACGGAGTCACCGGTTTCACTGGCAGGCCGCTCGGGGTCGGCTGGATTTTGGCGTACCTTCTGATAATTCTGGCCACGCTGACTCCTCGCAGCGCTGGGGCACCAATGGACGGACACCGTTACTCGATCGCGCTTGAACTGCTGCCATACCTTCCTGTCGCCGGGGCGGTTGTTGTTGCCTTCATCGATCCCCTGCTCGACCCGTTTCTCATTGTCAGCGGAGTGATTGTCCTGGTACTCGTGAGTACGCGGCAGGTGTTGATCGTGTACGAAAACGTCGCTCTCACGCGCCAGCTTGAGCGGAAGGTCACGAAGGGGCAAGAGAACGAAGCAGCCCTCCTGCTGGCCCGCGAGGAGGCGCTGGAGTCGAGCAGATTGAAGTCCGAGTTCCTGGCGACCATGAGCCACGAGATCCGCACGCCGATGAATGGGGTCATTGGTTTGACGACTTTGCTTCTGGGTACTTCTTTGGATCAGACCCAACGGCATTACGCCGAGGGGGTGCAGGGCGCTGGGGCGGCCCTGCTGACCGTAATCAATGACATTTTGGATTTCTCGAAGCTTGAGGCGGGCAAGGTTGAGTTGGACATCGCGCCGTTTGATCCGAGGTTGTTGGTGGAGGAGGTTGCCGGGCTGCTGAGTGAGAGCGCGAGGGCGAAGGAGTTGGAACTGATTGCGTATTGCCGTCCCGGGGTTCCGGGGAAGCTGGTTGGTGATCTTGGGCGCATTCGCCAGATCCTGTTGAATCTTGCCTCTAACGCGGTCAAGTTCACGCAGGCGGGGGAAGTCGCGATTCGCATTGATGTGCTGAATCCCGGTGGGGAGCTGGCTCAGGTGCGATTCGAGGTTCGGGACACGGGGATCGGGATCGCTGAGGTGGACCATGCGCGGCTGTTTGAGTCGTTTTCGCAGGCCGACGCATCTACTACTCGCCGTTATGGCGGCACGGGGCTCGGTCTTGCGATCTCCCGCCGGTTGACGGAGTCGATGGGCGGCAAGATCGGCATGACCAGCGGTCTCGGGGAAGGCAGTACCTTCTGGTTCGTTCTCCCCCTTGCGACGCTCGGCGATCAGGCTGAGGACTCGAGCGCAAGCATCGAGCCCGACTATTCCTACGCCCGGCTTGCGGGTCGACGCGTCATTGTTGTCGACGACAACGCGACCAATCGACTGGTGCTCGAGTCCCAGCTGGGAGGCTGGAGCATGGTCCCCGAGTCCGTCTCGGACGCGGCCGCCGCGCTGGAAAAGATTCGCGAGGAGGCCGCTGCGGGTCGGCCGTTCGATATCGCGGTGTTGGACATGTGCATGCCGAACATGGACGGGCTCGAGCTGGCACGCGAAATCTCTGCCGACGAGAATCTGCGGGCCACCGCGTTGATCATGCTCACCTCCACACCCCAGATGGATCGTGAAGAGTTAACCGCCGCCGGGGTTCGTCAATGGTTGATGAAGCCCGTGCGCAATTCCGAGCTCCACGACAGCCTCATGCTGCTCGTCGCTGGGTCGGCACCGACCGCTCCCGCGCGTGAGCCTCAGCCCGAGCCGACTTCCCCTTCGCGTGGCCTGGTTCTGGTGGTCGAAGACAACAAGATAAATCAGCTCGTCGCGCATGAAATGGTCAGCAAGCTCGGTTATCGGGTGCAGGTCGTGAGCGACGGCGCCGAGGCCGTTGCCGCGGTGAAAGCCACCTCGTTTGACGCGGTGTTAATGGACTGTCACATGCCAGTGATGGACGGCTTCGATGCCACCGCCGCGATCCGTGCCATGGCGGGAGCTGCTCCACAAGTGCCCATCATCGCAATGACGGCGGGGGCGCAGGACGAGGATCGCAGGCGTTGCCTCGACGCGGGTATGGATGACTACCTCAGTAAGCCCGTAGACATGACGGCCCTCGAGGACATGCTCGCACAATGGGTGCGAAATATTACGCCTTCGCGGACTGACCTGGATGAACCGGCGACGAATGCGGCCGTGCCAGCGTTGGATCCGGAGCCGGTGCTGGACCCGGCGCGACTCGACCTGCTCCGAAACCTTGGCCCCTTGGGCGCTCACGGCCTTCTCGCCGAAACGGTTCACGCGTTCAGGAGTGAGGTTCCCGCCAGTCTGGCCGCCTTGGATCTCGCGATCGTCGAGAGCGACGACGGAGGACTGAAGCGCGCGGCGAACAAGCTCAAGGGAGGCGCCGCGAACATCGGTGCCGCAGGCGCGGCGGCACTATGCACCCAGTTGGAAGAACTGGCCAATACCGACGGCGAAGGTCGTAGCCGTGAGTTGATCGGCCAGCTCGAGGCCGAACTCGCCCGGGTGGATGCCGCGCTAGATCGAGCTCTGGAAGGATCACCATAAGAGCATGGATCTTCAGCTCATCCACAGCCCTTGAATCGT
>JAODMY010000093.1 GCA_025465535.1 Glaciihabitans sp. | reverse complement strand
GCGCGTACTCGCACTGCATCATCGGCATCGCTCGGCGACGGGCATCCGCGACCGGGTCGGCCAGCGCGGGTTCTCGCTGCTCACCGATCTCCTCGAGCTCCTCGTAGCCGGCGTACATGCGGCTGTACACGTCAACGCCTTCTGCCTCGACATCCTGCTCGTAGTGAATCGGGCGGTCCGGGTCGAACTCTTTCGTCCAGCGCGCGTTCCTGGCCAGGTTCTCGCCCCAGCCCGCCTCGTTGCCGAGTGACCACACGATCACGCTCGGGTGGTTCTTGTCGCGCTCGACCATGCGGCGCATCCGGTCGAGGTAGACGTCGGCCCACTCCGGATCGGCGGACGGATTTCCGCGCCAGTCGACCATCGAGAATCCGTGCGTCTCGATGTCGTTCTCTTCGATCACGTAGAGGCCGTACCGGTCGCACAGGTCGAGAAGGTAGGGATCCGGCGGGTAGTGGCTGGTGCGCACGGCGTTGATGTTGTGCCGCTTCATCAGCACGATGTCGCTCTCCATCGCCTCCCGGCTCACCGCCCGCCCGACGCGAGGATCGAAGTCGTGGCGGTTGACCCCGCGGAACGTGATCGGGCGTCCGTTGACGTGGAGTTCCACCCCGCTCACCTCGACCCGGCGGAAGCCGAGGCGCAGCGAGATCGTCTCGGCGGCCGTGGAGACGACCACGTCGTAGAGCCGCGGGAACTCGGCCGACCACGGCTCGATCGAGCCGACGTCGAGGGTGTCGCCCGCGAATCCGGTGATCCCGAGCTCGGGAATTGCCACCGCGATGCGCGCGATCGCCGATTCCGAGCCCGGGCCCGAGCTCGACGCATCCACTCGCAGCGAACCGCGGCCGGTCGCCCGGTCGAAGTCGGCGTGGGCGAAGACGTCGTCGATGCCGCCGTCCGGCCGGTGCAGCAGCGCGACGGAGCGGAAGATTCCGGACAGCCACCACTGGTCCTGGTCTTCGATGTAGCTGGCGAAGCTCCACTGGTGCACGCGCACGGCGATCAGGTTCGAGCCCGCGCGGAGGAAGTCGGTGACGTCGAACTCGACGGTGAGCCGACTGCCGGATGACGTGCCGACGACCTTGCCGTTCAGCCAGAGCTCGAACCAGGAGTCGACCCCGTCGAAACGCAGCAGGGTGCGGCCGCCGCTCCAGGATGCCGGGACCTCGAACGTGGTGCGGTAGTTGCCGGTCGGATTCTGCTCCGGTACCAGCGGCGGATCCACCGGGAACGGGTACTGCACGTTGGTGTAAATCGGAGACCCGAACCCGTTCAACTGCCAATGCGCGGGGACCGGCAGCTCGCCCCAGGTCTCGCCGCGGTCCGTCGGATCGGTCGGGGCCTGCGCGTCCGGCGACCAGGAGAACCGCCAGCTGCCGTCGAGCGAAAGCTGACCGGCATCCGTCGCCAGCCTCGACCGCGCGAAACTGGCTCCGACCGGGGGTGAGACCACTTCGAAGTCCGCGATTGCCCCGGTGCCAATTCCTGCGCTCATTCGATGGAGCTCCCTCACTCTGGAGTCCCGACACGGGCGCCAGTCGGTTCGTCGGAGGCTTTTCCACTGTGTGAGACTTTGTAAAGACATTCTATGTAATGCTCTTCCTTGCACCTCCCCGAGCAGCGGCCCCTGCGGCCGGCCAATCGGGAAAATCCAGGCCGAAAGGTATGCACCATGATCAGAGTCGCCGGCGCCCCGGTCAGTTTCGGAGTCTTCGAGTTGGCACCGGAGGACGGCACCGTCCTGCCAGGCCCCGACCTGATCGCCGCAGCCCTCGCCGACGCGGGATACGACGGGATCGACCTCGGACCGGTCGGCTTCCTCGGGCGGGGCACAGAGTTGTCCGACCGTCTCGCGCGCCACCGCCTCCAGCTGGCCGGCGGATGGATCGACCTCCCGTTCCACGACGACGACGCGTACACCGCGGCGATCCCCGTGCTCGACGACGTGCTCGACGCGTTCATCGAGGCCGGCGGTTCGACTGCGCTGCCGACCGGGCTGCCACCCGCTCTGCCGACTCTCGCCGCGAGCAGCACCCCGGAGCGGATGCAGCACCCCGGCGGTGGACCGGGCCTCAGCCTGGATGCCGCCGGCTGGCAGCGCTTCGCCGCCAACGTGCAGCGCGCGGCGGAGCGCGTGCGCAATCGCGGGTTCGAGCCGACCTTCCACCACCACGCCTGCACCCTGGTCGAGACGCCGGATGAGATCGAGACCTTCCTGTCACTGACGGATGTCGGGCTCACCCTGGACTCCGGCCACCTGATCCTCGGCGGTGGCGACCCACTCACCGGGCTGCGCGACTGGGCTGGCCGGGTCAACCACATCCACATCAAGGACGCCAGCGTCGCCACCCTTCGCCGCATCGTCGCGGCAGGTGGCGGCATGCGCGAGGTGTGGGCAGAGGGCGCGTTCGTTGCGCTCGGCAAGGGCGACCTCGACCTCGACGGCTTCATGTCGACACTGCTCGCACAGGAATACTCCGGCTGGGTTGTCGTCGAACAGGACGTCATCCCCCGACCGGGCGACCCGGTCGACCAGGCCGTGACCAATCAGATCATCAACAGAAAGGCGCTCAGCACGTGGCTGCCGTGAGCTCAAAAATTCGTATCGGCGTCGTCGGCCTCGGAGCCGTCGCCCAGTCCGTGCACCTTCCGCTGATCCAGCGCCGCTGGGATCTGTTCGACCTCGTCGCGATCGCCGACCTGTCCCCGACCCTGCTCGGCAGCGTCGGCGACCAGTTCGGCGTCGGAGCCGAGCACCGCCACGGCAGTCTCACCGAGATGCTCGACGCAGAGAAGCTGGACGGCGTGGTCATCCTCACCTCCGGTTCGCACGGCGCACCAGCCCTCGAGGCGATGGAGCGGGGAGTTGCGGTGTTCTGCGAGAAGCCGCTCGCCTTCTCCCTCGCCGAGGTGGACGCGCTCGCCGCCGCGGAAGAGCGCGCGGGACGCCCCCTTCTGCTCCTCGCCTATATGAAGGAGTACGACCCGGCGGTCCAGGCGCTGCGAGCAATGCTGCCCGCGGCCGAGGACATCCGGTACGTCGATGTGGAGGTGCTGCATCCGAGTTCGGCCGCCCAGCTCGCCTTCGCGAACCTCCAGCCCCCGGCCCGCGACTTCGACACGACGGTGCTCGCCGGCCTCATCGCGCGCGATGCCGCCGCGATCGACACCGCCATCGGCGCCGGCACCCCTGCGGCGCTCCGCAGCCTGTACACCGACGTCATCGCCGGCAGCCTCATCCACGACATCTCCCTGCTCCGCTCGCTGCTCGGCTCGATCGTGACGATCGACACCGCAGCGCAGTGGTCGGCCGGAGCGGATGCGGGATCCCTCGAGTTCGGTGGAACGATCAGCCGCGCTGCCCGCGTGCACCTCACCTGGAACTACCTGCCCGACTACCCCGTGTATCGCGAGACCGTGCGCATCCACCACACGACCGGCTCACTCGAGCTGGAGTTCACCGTGCCGTACCTGCTCAACGCTCCGACCGAGTTCCGGGCGGTGGCCAGCAGCGATGGCGCCGCCAGCAGCAACGCGGAGGTGCGCAGCAGTTTCCGCAGTGTGACCGAGGCGTTCGAGACCGAGCTTGCCCGATTCCATGCCATGGCGGTCGACGGCATCGAGCCGCTGTCGGGCATCCGGCACGGTCGCGAGGACCTCGTGACGGCGCAGCGGATGGCGGCGGCCCTCGCCGGAACGATGGATGTCGTGCTCGGCGGAGAGGCCGGCCAGCTGTGAGCGGCAGGCACGCTGACGACCAGACCGCACAGGAGAACCCGGGGGGCAATACCGTGGAGACCACCCCCGGAATCGTCCTCGTCCCGCACACCCACTGGGATCGCGAGTGGTACGAGCCCTTCCAGGTCTTCCGCTTCCGGCTGGTGTCGGCACTCGACACCGTGCTCGAAATGGCCGAGGCCGACCCCGACTTCCGGTTCACCCTCGATGGGCAGACCGCGGCCATCGAGGACTACCTGCAGATGCGGCCCGAGAACACCGAGCGCATCCGTGCGATCGTCGAGAGCGGCCAGCTCGCGATCGGGCCGTGGCTAATCCTGCTCGACGAGTTCCTCTCCACGGGTGAGACGATCGTGCGCAACCTGCAGATCGGATGGCGCGAGGCAGAGAAGCTCGGCGGCTCGATGTCGCTCGGCTACCTGCCCGACATGTTCGGCCACATCGCCCAGATGCCGCAGATCCTCGCGCGGGCCGGCATGGAGCACACCGCGTTCTGGCGGGGCGTTCCCGGCCGGGTCGACGGCCACGCCTTCCGCTGGGTCGCCCCGGATGGCTCGAGCGTTCGCGCCGAGTACCTGTTCGACGGCTACGGCAACGGGCTCGACGTCCTGCTCGTTCCGGACCAGATTCCGCGCGCCCTCCGCGACTATCGTGAGCTGACTCGCGAGCGCTGGGGCAACGATCCGATTCTCGGCATGGCCGGCACCGACCACATGCCGCCCAACCGTGAGCTGATGAACTGGGTCCGTCGCTTCGATGAGCCGTCATTCCCGATCCGGATCGCGACGCTCGAGGAGTACGTCACGAAGCATGTCGGCCAGGGCGAGCAGAGCGAGCTTCGCACCATCGTCGGCGAGCTGCGCAGCCACGCACGCGGCAACATTCTGCCAGGTGTCATCTCGATCAGGCTCGGCCTGAAAGAGGCGATGGCCACCTCCGAGCGCATCGTCGGCGAGGCCGAACGGCTGGTCGCCGCGTGGTCGACGAAGGACTTCGCACCATTCCTCGACGTGGCCTGGCGCAAGATCATCGAGTCGACCGCGCACGACTCCGTCGTCGGCTCTGGCACGGATGAGACGGTCGAGCAGGTCGGGTCGAGGCTCGCCGAAGCCGGCCAGGTCGCCAGGGCGGTGCGCGACGGCGTGCTCGCGGACGTCGCCGCGACGGTGCCGTCGAGCGGCTACCTTGTCGCGAATCCGCTCACCCACGATCGCCTGGTCTTTGTCGAGGCCGAGTTGGCCGCACCTGACGAGGACGCCCCGCTGGTGGCCGTGGATGCCGCTGGCACTCCGCTCGCCGTGCAGGAGATCGGCCGCGCGCCCATCGTGCTCGGCGACGAGCGGATGGATGCGAGCCAGGTCGAGCGGGTGCTCCGCCGGATCCATCGCCGCGAACTCTTCGGCCAGGACATCGACACGTACACGATCGAGCCGAACCGGCTGGTCTTCAACGTCGCCGAGGTGCCGGACACCGAGGAGTTCGACCTCCTCGCGCTCGGCGCCGAGCTTCGGGACGCCGCCAAGGCGTACCCGGGCGAGTGGGAGGTGCACACGATTGCGCAGCCCCGCCGGGACGTTTTGGTCGCGGTGCCGGTACCCGCCTCCGGTCTCGTCTCCTTCACGGTCTCGCAGGATGCTGCGGCGCAGGTCGCTGCCTTCGAGGGTGCGACAGTCGACGGCAGCACCATCTCCAACGGCATCGTCTCGGCCGTGGTCGCGGCTGACGGCACGGTGGACATCACCGGCGCCGACGGCACCGTGCTC
>JAODMY010000068.1 GCA_025465535.1 Glaciihabitans sp. | reverse complement strand
AGCGAGGCGGACGGCACGATGGTGTGCCCGCGGTCGCCGAAGAAGTTGAGCCAGCGGCTCTGGATGTCTGCAGTCTGCATGGTGGTGTCTCTGTGTTCCTACGGAATCCGGTGGTCGATTAGCGAGCGAGGAACGAGCCCGCTAATCGAGACCGGCTGAAGCGTTACGGGTGTGGGGATTAGCGGTTGCGGAGATCGTCGAGCGCGTCTTCGGCGTCGGCAACCGCGTCGCGCAGTTCGGCCTCGCGAGCTTTGTACCCATCGATGACTGCCGAGCTGAACTCTCGCGCCTTCGAATCCACATCGTCGAAGAACTGCTTACCCTGAGGCGTCTTCGAGAACTGGTGGGCGGCAAAGAAACCGACGCCGACGCCGACGAGGAGAAACAGGATTTTCTTCATGAGGGGCTCCCGAGGTTCGAGTGAAGTAGAGGTCTCCAAGCCTATCGGCGTATTAACGCGAGAAGGCGGGCACCGCATGGGTGCCCGCCTCCGCGCTTACGCTAAATGAAATCAGCGTCGGTGAGACTAGCGAGCCGCGTAGTACTCGACGACGAGCTGGACTTCACAGGTCACGGGGACCTCGGCGCGCTTCGGGCGACGCACGAGGCGGGCCTGCAGCTTGTCGAGTTCGACCTCGAGGTAGGCGGGAACCTTGGGCAGGACATCCACGTGTCCACCGGCGGCGGCAACCTGGAACGGCTCCATACCCTCCGAGCGGGCCTTGACGTGGATGAGCTGTCCCGGCTTCACGCGGAACGACGGGCGGTCGACGAGCTGGCCATCGACCAGGATGTGACGGTGAACGACCATCTGGCGGGCCTGGGCGGTCGTGCGGGCGATGCCCGCGCGGACGACAAGCGCATCCAGACGCATCTCGAGGAGCTCGACCAGGTTCTCACCAGTCAGGCCGGCGGCGCGCCTGGCCTCCTGGAACGCGATCTTGAGCTGGGCCTCGCGGATGCCGTACTGGGCGCGCAGGCGCTGCTTCTCACGCAGACGGACGGCGTAGTCGCTGTCGGCCTTGCGCTTGGTGCGGCCGTGCTCGCCCGGAGCGTACGGACGCTTCTCGAGGTACTTGGCAGCCTTCGGCGTGAGGGCAATGCCCAGCGCGCGCGAAAGGCGGGTCTTGCTGCGGGTACGTGACTTGGTAGACACAGGGACTCTTTCTCTAATTCAACAAATGGATGACCGCACCTCTCGCGCCTCCGCGAAAGCGCGTAGACAGGCGACGGTAAAATTAGAGGGATGTTGCCGCGGAACCCGATCGGCTAAAGACCAGAGTTCCTTTGTTCCGATTCGAAGCAGCAGCCGTGCGCGATGAACCGGTTTTAGGCAGCAATCAGGTTACCACGCATTGGCGTCGTCGTTACTTGCCGCGAATGATCCGCTTCAGCTTGTCCCAGCGGGCGGATACCTCGCGCTCGTGACCGTGTTCGGTGGGTTGGTAGTAGCGGACTCCGCGCAATTCGTCCGGCAGGTACTGCTGCTCAACCACGCCGAGCTCCGAGTCGTGCGAGTAGATGTAGCCCTTGCCGTGGCCGAGCCGCTTCGCCCCGGCGTAGTGGGCGTCGCGCAGATGCTTCGGGACGCGGCCGAAGTTGCCCGCGCGCACATCCGCGATTGCGGCATCCAAAGCCATGTATGCGGCATTCGACTTCGGCGCGGTCGCGAGGTAGACGACCGCCTCGGCCAGTGGGATGCGACCCTCGGGCATCCCGACGTACTGCACAGCGTCCGCTGCGGCGACGGCGATCACGAGCGCCTGCGGATCGGCCATCCCGATGTCTTCCGCCGCGCTGATCATGACGCGACGGGCGATGAACCGCGGATCCTCGCCCGCCTCGATCATGCGCGCGAGGTAGTGGAGGGCCGCGTCCGCGTCCGATCCTCGAACCGACTTGATGAACGCGCTGATCACGTCGTAGTGCTCATCGCCCTGCCGGTCGTAACGCAGCAGCGCCCGATCAACAGCGAGGGCCAGGATCTCGTCGGTGATGACGGGCGCTTTCGCGGTCCTGGCCTTTGAGGTTGCTGGTTTGGCCGATGCGGTCGCCGACGATGCCGCGGCCTCGAGTGCCGTAAGCGCTCGCCTCGCATCCCCCGAGGAGATGCGGATGAGGGACGCGCGCGCCTCCGGAGACAGGATGACTGTGTCGGCGAGCCCACGGGCATCAGTCACCGCACGGTCGATCACGATGCCGAGATCTTCGTCGCTCAGTTGTTCGAGGGTGAGCAGGAGCGATCGGGACAACAGCGGTGAAATCACCGAGAACGACGGGTTCTCGGTCGTCGCGGCGATGAGGATGACCCAGCCGTTCTCGACGCCAGGCAGCAGCGCATCCTGCTGCGCCTTCGAGAAGCGGTGGATCTCATCAAGGAAGAGAACTGTCGTCACGCCGTACAGGTCGCGATGGGAAAGAGCCTGCTCCATCACCTTGCGAACATCGGCGACACCGGCGTTCACCGCGGACAGCTCGACGAAACTGCGCCCCGAGCTGTGGGCGATCGCCTGTGCAAGCGTCGTCTTGCCAGTACCGGGCGGACCCCAGAGGATGACGGAAACCGCGCCCTGCTCCCCCGACTTGTCTGCCGCGAGGTTGACCAGGGGCGATCCGGGCGTCAAAAGGTGGCGCTGCCCGGCGACCTCCTCGAGACTCGTCGGACGCATCCGCACAGCAAGCGGCGTCGCGCCGCCGCGCAATCCCTGGCGGGTGTCCATACGCGCAATCGTAATGGCGGACACCGTCAAGGTTCGGTCGCGTACATTTGGCCGGGGTTCGTGGTCGCCCGTAAAGTTCACTGCGCCCGTAACATTCACTGCGCCCTTAAGATTCACTGGGGCATCCCCGCCAATCGTTGGAGGACACACGTGGCACCGAGCAAGAACACGGAGCGCGAGGCACGTGAGGCACGTGAACGCCTGAGGCGCTACAACGCCCGCCAGACCGTGCACGCTCACCAGGTCAAGCGGCGAACGCGGGACAACGTGTTCGCCCTGATCGGGCTCGTCGTCATCGCGGCCCTCGCGACGGTCACGCAGATCTATTACTTCTCCGCCGGACCCGGGATGTCCAAGGCCGCGGCCAGCGCATCGCCCTCACCGAGCGCCACCCCGACGGCAGCCGGCCAAAACGTTGGCGCTGTCCCACCCGCGACGCTGGGCGGCAATCGCACCTGGGCCGGCACCCTTACCCTGAATAAAAAGGTCTCTCTCGGGATTTCGCTCGACGGCACGAAGGCGCCCCAGGGGGTTTCGTCGGTGGTCAACGACATCCAGACGAGTTTCCTCGATGGCAAGGCCTGCTGGCGCCTGACCAACAGCCCCGGATTCGATGTGCTCCAGTGCGGCGGATCGTCCGGCAGCGACACGGGTGGCGCCGCCTACAGCTTCGGACCCGTCGAGAACGCCCCGGCCAACGGCGTCTACCCTGCGGGGTCGATCGTGCTCGCCAGCACGGGCACCCCCTACGGCCAGGGTCACCAGTTCTTCATCACCTACAAGACCACCACGATCCCCGCGCCGGCAGGAATTGCGGGCTACACGGTGGTCGGCCACGTCACCAGCGGACTCTCAACCCTCATCTCGGACATCACTTCGAAGGGCGTCAACCCGAAGGGCGGCAGCTCCGCGAACGACGGTCCGCCTAATGTGAAGACGACAATCACGTCCGTAACGATCAAGTAAGGCACCCTTTCGGCCGATTCCACGTGCAATAGGCTTGATCGCGCTCCTCAAGGTGCGTCAATCGACGCGCAACACAAGCCCCGAACAAGGTGAAACAACGTGCAAGGTGAACATCGTGGCAACTGACGACCAGGCCGTAGGGCCCGTCGACGGAGCGCCAATCGAGGCGTTACCAGTCGACACCAAGCCTGCGGAAGCAGAGAAGCCAGCCGAAACGGTGGCAGCTGAACCATCGGCGCCCACCGAGGCTGCGCCAACCGAATCTGTTGCGCCCACCGGATCCGTGGCGGCCGAAACAGTGGCGCCCGCCGAGGCAGTGCCAGCTGATGCAGTGCCAGCTGAGGCAGAGGTGCCGGCTGAGCCCGCTCACCTCGCGGTCGTGCCAGGTCCGCCTGCTAAGCCATCTGTTCCCAGGGCCCGGCCACCGCAGGAGACGAAGCCGTGGGGCCGCGTCGACGAGACCGGAACCGTTTTTGTCCAGGAGGCAGACGGAGAGCGTGCCGTCGGCCAGTATCCGGATGGCACACCAGAGGAAGCACTCGCCTACTTCCAGCGAAAGTTCGTCGAACTCGCCGGACAGGTCACCCTGCTCGAGCAGCGCGCACAGCGTGGCGCCCCGGCCACCGATATCGCAAAGGCCGTGAAGTCGCTCCAGGCGAGTGTTTCCGGCGCGAACGCAGTTGGTGACCTTGCCTCACTTCAGGCGCGACTCGATGCGCTCGGCGGAACTGTCACCGAGCTCACCGAAAAGCAGACCGAAGAGGCACGCGCGGCGGTTCAGGCCGCAATTGCGGAACGCACCGCTATCGTCGTCGAGGCCGAGGCGCTTGCCGCTGCGGATCCCGCTAAGGCGCAGTGGAAGCAGGTCAGTGCGACCCTCGACGAGCTGTTCCTGCGTTGGCAGAAGCACCAGAACGAGGGACCGCGTCTCCCGAAGAACGAGAGCAACGAGCTGTGGAAGCGATTCCGCGCGGCTCGTGGCACGATCGACGGGCACCGAAAGGCGTTCTTCGCCGAACTCGACAGCACTCACAAGGATGCCCGCACCCGCAAGCAGGAGCTCGTCACGCAGGCGGAGGCTCTCGTTGCGAAGGGACCCGACGGAATCGCTCCGTATCGCGGACTTCTCGACGCCTGGAAGCTCGCAGGTCGCGCCGGCAAGAAGTTCGACGACACGCTGTGGGCAAGGTTCAAGGCTGCCGGCGACGCGATCTACTCGGCGAAGTCGGAGATCGATGCGCGCGACAACGTCGAATTCGAGGCAAACCTTGCTTTGAAGCTCGAGCTTCTCACCGAGGCTGAGCCACTTCTCACCGCCACCGATCGCGTCCAGGCGAAAGACAAGCTGATCTCGATCCAGCGCCGGTGGGATGCCATCGGTAAGGTTCCGCGCGAGAAGGTCAAGACAGTCGAGGATCGACTGCGCAAGGTCGAAGCGGCCGTTCGCAGACTCGATGAGGATCACTGGCAGCGCTCCAACCCGGAGAAGCAGGCCAGAAGCGAGGGGCTGGCCAGCCAGCTGCACAACGCGATCACGAAGCTCGAGCGCGAGCTCGAGGAAGCCAAAGCCAACGGCGATAAGAAGAAGGTCGCTGAGGCTCAAGAGGCCCTCGATGCTCGCAAGGTCTGGCTCGACGCGCTGGGAAGCAACTAAGACCCGGGTGCCGATCGAGGACCCGATGCCGGTCTTTCTCGCGAGTGGCTACCACTTGCCAGCGAAGGTTCCCCGCGTCGGGTTCTCCACAGAACTTTTGAGAACGGTGCTGCGTCCGCACGAGATCGCCATAGTTGCCGGATGACCAGCCGTCTTTCCCCCATCCTGTCGCGGTCCGAATTTTCCGGGGCAGAACTCGACGCGCTTCGTCTCGACGGTGAGGTTTACCGTCTTGACGACTGCACAGTGCCGGTCGACGAGATCCCCGGCCCGCTTCTGCGTGCGGCAGTGCTCGCCTCAGAGCTGCCGCCGCGACTGATCGTGGAGCAGCACTCGGCGGCGTGGGTCTGGGGAGCGCTCGGCGATCCGCCGCCCGAACACGAGGTCTGTGCGGACACCGCCGCGCGCACCCGCCCCGCCGTCGGCGCACACCTGCGCGTGCGCGAGGTCGTCATCGAAAGGGACGATCTCGCCGTGTTGTCCGGCGTGAGCATCACAACGCCGTTGCGCACCGCGATCGACCTGGCTCGATTCGTCATCGAGTGGAGCTATTCCGAGTCCGCGATCATCCGCGAGCTCATGCGTATCGGCGACTTTCGCACAGCGGACTGCGCGCAAATCATGAATCGGCGCCGCAACCTCCCGAACAAGCGGATGGCGCTGGCCCGCCTGGCCGCCGCGCAATCCGAAACCGTTGTTGCTGCTACCGACCGCGTGCAGCCAGCCTGACCGTGTGCCAGCGATCCGAGGGTAGTCACGGTTCGCTCGCCACCTGGGATACTCAACTTCCAATTGATCGCAAAGGGGTCAATGCGGCCGAAATGGGCGGCCGCGGACGCCCCGGTTGTCCGCGTTGGCCCCGGTCGTGGCCAGCAGTCCTGTGGCAGAACTTATGCGCGAACAGAGCGCGCACAAGCAGAACCCCGCGCAGACAGAACCTCGGAAAAAAGTAGCCCGCGAGAGCCGGCGCTATCCCGAATTGACCCGGTACACGTCGTACACGGCGTCAATGCGTCGCACGGCGTTCAGGACGCGATCCAGGTGGGTGGTATCCCCCATCTCGAACACGAACCGACTGAGCGCGAGACGGTTGCTCGACGTCGAGACCGTCGCGGAAAGGATGTTGACGTGGTTCTCACTGAGGACCCGCGTGACATCGGAAAGCAACCCGGAGCGGTCGAGTGCCTCGACCTGGATCTGAACGAGGAAGACGCTCTTCGAGGATGGCGCCCACTCGACGTCGATCATGCGCTCGGGCTCATTCAGCAGGGATGCCACGTTGTGGCAGTCTGCGCGGTGCACGGAGACTCCAGCGCCTCGGGTAACGAATCCGACGATCTTGTCACCGGGAACGGGCGTGCAGCACTTTGCAAGCTTCACCAGGATGTCCGGTGCCCCGCGAACAAGAACCCCGGAGTCGCTCGGACGAATCTCGCGGCTGCGCGTGTTCGGGGTGAAGACGAATTCCTCGTCTTCGGCTTCCGCCTCGGTCTGCACCGACGCTACGACCTTCTCGATCACCGACTGGGTCGAGACGTGCCCCTCACCGACGGCAGCGTAGAGGGCGGAGACATCCTCGTAGCGCATCAGCGCGGCGACCTCGGCGAAGGAGTCCTGGTTCATGAGCTTCTGCAGCGGGAGGTTCTGCTTTCGCATGGCCCGGGCAATGGCATCCTTGCCCTGCTCGATTGCCTCCTCGCGGCGCTCAATCTTGAACCACTGGCGGATCTTGTTGCGAGCACGTGGAGACTTGACGAAGTTCAGCCAGTCCTGGCTGGGGCCAGCATCCGGATTCTTGGAGGTGAAGACCTCGACCGAATCGCCGCTCTGCAGTTCACTCTCCAACGGAACGAGGCGTCCATTGACCTTCGCGCCCATCGTGCGATGCCCGACCTCGGTGTGCACGGCGTAGGCGAAGTCCACCGGGGTCGCGCCGGCTGGGAGGCCGATGACCTTGCCCTGGGGCGTAAAGACGTAGACCTCTTTCGCACCGATCTCGAAGCGCAGCGAATCGAGGAACTCACTCGGGTCGCTCGTCTCGGCCTGCCAGTCCGAGATGTGTGCGAGCCAGGCCATTTCGGTATCGCCCTGAGGAGAGGTATCGGCCTGCTTGCCGCTGTTGACCCGCTCCTTGTACTTCCAGTGTGCGGCGACCCCGAACTCGGCGCGCTGGTGCATTTCCCTCGTGCGGATCTGAATCTCGACGGCCCGACCCTGTGGACCGATCACGGTGGTGTGCAGCGACTGGTACAGGTTGAACTTCGGGGTCGCGATGTAGTCCTTGAAACGGCCGGGGATCGGCGTCCAGCGCGCGTGGATCGAGCCGAGGACGGCGTAACAGTCACGCACCGAGTTCACCAGGACGCGAATGCCCACGAGGTCGTAGATCTCGTCGAAGTCGCGACCGCGAACGATCATCTTCTGGTAAATCGAGTAGTACTGCTTCGGTCGCCCGACGACGGATCCCTTGATCCTGGATGACTTCAGGTCGTCGTTGACCGAGTCGATGACCTGCTGCACGAACTCCTCGCGCTGCGGAGTCCGCTGCTTTACGAGGCTTTCAATCTCGATGTACAGCTTGGGGTAAAGCACAGAGAACGAGAGATCTTCGAGCTCCCATTTGATGGTCTGGATACCGAGTCGGTGCGCGAGCGGCGCATAGATCTCGAGCGTCTCCGTGGCTTTCCTGGTGGCAGAAGACTCGTCGACGAATCCCCAGGTGCGAGCGTTGTGCAGGCGGTCGGCCAGCTTGATCACGAGGACGCGGATGTCTTTTGACATCGCCACGACCATCTTGCGAACGGTCTCGGCCTGGGCGCTGTCGCCGTACTTGAGTTTGTCGAGCTTGGTGACGCCATCCACGAGCATCGCGACCTCGTCGCCGAAGTCGTGGCGAAGCATGTCGAGCGTGTAATCGGTGTCTTCGACCGTGTCGTGCAGCAGCGCCGCCGCGAGAGTCTTGGTGCCGATCCCGAGGTCGGCGAGAATCTGTGCGACGGCAACCGGATGCGTGATGAACGGTTCGCCGCTCTTGCGCTTCTGGCCGGAGTGAGCCCGTTCTGCGGTCGCATACGCACGCTCGATCAGGGCGGTGTCGGCCTTCGGATGATGCAGCCGCACTGTCTTGATCAGCAGGTCGACCGCACCGGAGGGTTGCGCACGCGAGAAGATGCGCGGGATCAACGCGCGGAGCGCAGAGGTAGACGGCGGGTTGGGCGGCGGCGTGGGCACAGACGTAGTGAGTTCCGTCATGTCGCCTCCTCCGCCCTAATTCTAATCGAGGGGAGGCTGTGAGGCGTCTCGGACGACTTCGCCACCAGCGGACTGCCACGCTTCCATTCCGCCCGCGACGCTCACCGCGTCGTAGCCGGCGGCGACGAGCGCCCTGGCGACGTTGTACGAACGGTAGCCGCTGTGACAGATCACGAGGAGTGGCTCATCACCCGGAAGCTCGCCGACACGCTGTTCTATCGTCGACATCGGGATGAGGTGGGCCGCCGGCGCATGGCCGCGATCCCACTCATCCTGCTCACGGACGTCAAGCAGGTAGGAGCCCGCGGAGACGCGCTCGATCGCCTCGTCCACCGGGATTTCGGATACGCCAGCCATCGTCGCTACCGCACCGCTCCGGACGTGCGCGCGATGGTCGTGCGCTTCGTACGCTTGGTGATCTCGGGCTCGCGCTCGCGCAGCAGGGCATACAGCGGGGCCGCGACAAAGATCGTCGAGTACGTGCCGGAGAGGATTCCGACGAAGAGCGCGAGCGAAATGTCGCTGAGTGTTCCGGCGCCGAGAAGCGTCGATCCGATAAAGAGGATGGCGGCCACCGGAAGCAGGGCGACCACAGACGTGTTGATCGAACGCACAAGCGTCTGGTTGACGGCAAGGTTCACCGACTCGGAGAACGTGCGAACCGACTTCTCGCCGTCCTCGTTCGTGTTCTCCCGGATCTTGTCGAAGACGACAACCGTGTCGTAGAGGGAGTACCCGAGGATCGTCAGGAAGCCGATCACGGCATCCGGTGTCACCTCGAACCCGAGGACCGCATAGACGCCGGCCACGATCACGAGGTCGTGGAGGAGGGCGACGATGGCGGCAAGCGACATCTTCCAGGTGCGGAAGTACAGCGCCATGAAGATGATCGCCAGCACGAGGAACGCGATCAGCGCCCGCACCGCCTGCTGGGTGATGTCAGCGCCCCAGGTCGCCCCGATGAATGACGAGGTGACCTTCGAGACGGGAACGTTGTACGCCTTGGCGAGGGCGTCCGTCAGGTTCTCGGTCTGCAGCGTGGTCAACTGCTTTGTCGTTACCTGGGCCGAGGTTCCGCCGGCAACTGTGAACTGGGGAACGACTCCGGGAACGATCGACTGGACCGCTCTCGTCGCGACCGCCTGGCTCGGGTCCTTACCGGCATCCGAAACCGTGAACTGCGATCCGCCGAGGAAGTCAACGCCGAAGTTGAAGCCCTTGAAAATGGGAACCACGATGGAGATCAGGACCAGCACGGCCGCGATCGAGAACCAGATCCGCCGCCGACCGACGATGTTGAAGGATCGCGCGCCCGTGTAGAGATCGTTACCGAACTTAGAGAAGCTGGCCATTATGAGTCCTTCCCCTTGTTCCTGTTAAGGTTCGCCTCGGCCTCGGCGGCCTTTCGCTCGGCGATCGTCTGTCGACGGGCCGCCTCACGCGAACTTGCTGCGCTCCTGCCCGCGACCGCGGCCGGTGCACGGAACTGTGCCCGCCCTCGATACACGGCGCCCAGCGCGTTCGGATCGAGCCCGCTCAATCGGTGTCCCTCGTAGAAGAACCGAACCCGGGATAGCAACTGCAGCATCGGGTGTGTGAACAACGAGACGACCACGATGTCGATGATGGTCGTCAAACCGAGTGTGAGCGCGAAGCCCTTGACACTGCCGACCGCGAGGATGAAGAGGATCAGGGCGGCAAGGAAGTTGATGGTGTCCGAGGCCAGAACGGTTCGGATCGCTCGCTTCCAGCCCGCTTCGACCGCGGATTCCAGCCCTCGACCGTCGCGCAGCTCGTCTCGAATTCTCTCGAAGTAGACGATGAAGGAGTCCGCGGTTATACCGATGGCCACGATGAGGCCTGCCACCCCCGCGAGCGAGAGGCGGTAGTCCGCCTGCCAGGACAGGTAGGTGATGAACAGGTAGGTGATGACGGCCGAAATCGCGAGGGATGCGATCGTCACGGCACCGAGAATTCGGTACTGGAACAACGAGTAGAGGATGACCAGCAGCAGGCCGATTCCGCCGGCGAGAAGACCACCGTAGAGCGAAGCGATACCGAGCGTCGGCGAGATGTTTTCCGAACTGAGGATCGTAAAGCTGATCGGCAGGGCACCGAACTTCAGCTGGTTCGCGAGCGTCGTGGCAGATGCCTGGGTGAAGTTACCCGTGATCTGTGGGGAAGACGAGGACTGCTGGACGACGGGAGCCGTGATGACCTGGCCGTCAAGAACGACGGCAAACTGGTTGCGCGGCGTGGCGAGAGCAACGAGGCGGTTACCGATCGCCTCGAACTTCGCGCCACCGGCCGAGTTGAACTTGATGTTGACGCCCCACTCGCCTGTGCTCGCTCCGGTACTGGTCTGAACGAGGGCGCTCGACGCGGTCGAAATCGAGGTGCCGGACAGCTCCACAGGGCCGAGCACGAACTTCGTCGTTCCGTCCGAGCTGCAGGTGACGAGCGGCTGGTTCTTGGGCGCGAGGTTGGCGTTGGCCGCCGCAGCGCTCTTGCAGTTGAAGCTGTCGTAGGTGGCCTGCACCGCTGGTGTGACATAGGCAAGATCGCTGCCGTTGGTCGGAACACTGGTCGGCGTGGATCGCAGCGAAGGCGTGGGTGTCGGTGTCGCGCCCGGGGTCGCAGTCGAACCGGGAGTCGGCGTCGCCGTGGGCCCGACCGCGCTGTCTGTCGCAGCCGAGGTCAGGAGTACGGCACGGAAGCTGAGCTGCGCGGCCTTCGTGATGCTGCTGACAGTCTGCTTGCTCAGTGTCCCCGGAATGTCGACGACGACCTTCTCGCTGCCGCCGGTCCCATCCGTGCTGATGTCGGGCTCTGAGACACCCGCGGCGTCGATGCGCTCACGGATGATCGAAACCGCCTGATCGAGTTGCGCACCCGTCACCTGAACGCCGCTGGCAACCTTCGGCTGAAGGATGACCTCGGTTCCGCCGACGAGGTCGAGGCCGAGCTTCGGCGCGAAGATCGCGGACTGCGCGGTGTGAGCGGGCGGCGACATGGTGAAGAAGTCGAAGACATTGAGCCCGACGAGGGCCAGGATGATGACCCCGAGCCACACAAGTGAGCGTCGTGCCTTCTTGACCGGAGGGGTTCTTGCCACCAGGAAACTCAGCTTTCTATAGGCGTGCCCGCACGGCTATCGTGCGGGCACGAGAATAACTGGCCGACTCACACCGGCCGCACACAAGGGTAGCGGTTAGTCGTCCGTCTTCTTGGGAGTACGCGGGGCGCGCTTGGACGTGGCCTTCGTGATCGGGTCGTCGTCTACACGCTCGCCGTAGGCCGGTGCCTCGCTGTCGACCTTTGCGGCCGCTTCCTTCTCTGCGGCCTCGCGGTTGGCCCGCTCCATGGCCTCTTCCACCGAACGCGGTGCGGTGGAATCGCCGCCCTCCGACGGGGTGACGACCTTGCTCAGCGTCTGGCGGTGAACCTTGACGATGACACCGGGCGAGGTCTCGATCTCGGCAACATTCGTGACCTCATCGACCGAGAGGAGCTTGCCGAAGAGTCCGAAGTTGGTCATGATCTCGGATCCGGGAAGCATCTCCGCCTTCGCCGCCGCCTGCTTGGCGCGATTGCGTCGGCCGTTGAAGATCATGAAAATCACGATGCCGACTGCAACCACCAGAAAAACGATCTGCAGGCTGCTGCCGCCGGAACTACTGGCGGTACTTGCCAATTCGACACTGCCGAAAACACTGCTGCTCATGAAAAGCCTTCCAAAGAGTATGAGGTCAACCGGGTCAGTCTAGACAGGCTGCCTATCGGTCAACTCAAGAATCATAGTTCATCCCCAAAGAGCGAATCCGACCGTCCCTTTGCGAGCCCGAAGTGTTGCCACGCTTCGCGGGTGGCAACCCGGCCGCGCGGAGTTCGGGTGAGCAACCCAATCCTGACCAGGAAGGGCTCGACGACCGACTCGATCGTCTCTGCCTCCTCCCCCACCGAAACGGCGAGGGTGTTCAGGCCGACCGGTCCGCCGTCGAAGCGAGTCAGGATGATATTCATCACCGCACGGTCGAGACGGTCGAGACCGAGCGCATCCACGTCGTAGAGCTCGAGGGCGGCGTGAACGGCCTGGAGGTCGGAGTCCGCTGTGGATCCCGTGCTTCCGCTTGATCCCGAGCCTCCGTCTGATCCGGAGTTCGGCGGCGATCCGGAGTTCACTGGCGATCCCGACCTGACGGGAGGATGCACGAGCGCGTAGTCGCGCACCCGGCGGAGGAGTCGGTTCGCGATTCGCGGTGTCCCACGACAACGGCCGGCGATCTCGGCGAGAGCGCGGCGATCGATGTCGAGGTCGAGCAGTGCCGCGGCGCGATGGAGCACCTGCTCGAGCTCCGGCTCGTCGTAGAACTCAAGGTGCGCCGTGAACCCGAATCGGTCGCGCAGCGGGTTCGGCAGGAGCCCTGAGCGCGTCGTCGCGCCGACGAGTGTGAATGGTGCAAGGTCAAGCGGGATGGATGTCGCCCCTGCGCCCTTCCCGACCATGATGTCGATCCGGAAGTCTTCCATCGCCAGGTAGAGCATCTCTTCGGCCGATCGTGCCATCCGGTGGATCTCGTCGATGAAAAGGACCTCCCCCGGAGTGAGGGACGACAGCAGCGCGGCCAGGTCGCCAGCGTGCTGGATGGCGGGTCCGCTCGACATTCGAAGCGGACGCCCGCTCTCGTGGGCGATGATCATCGCGAGCGTCGTCTTGCCGAGTCCCGGGGGGCCTGCGAGGAGGATGTGGTCCGGCGTGCGATTTTGCATCGCCGCGGCCCGCAGGAGCAGTTGAAGCTGTCCGCGCACCTTCTTCTGGCCGACGAACTCGGCGAGGGTGCGGGGTCGGAGGGCTCCCTCGAAGGCGAGTTCTGCATCCGATTCCGGGGTGGGTTGGAGAACCTCGGGCATGGCATCCGACATCAGTTGGAACTCCCGGCGAACTGGGACGGTCCGAGCCGAGTCAGGGCGAGCCGCAGTAGTGCGGGCACCGTCTCGCGTTCGGATTCGGTGGCACCGGCAACCGCTTCCTCAACCGCCTGGCTTGCGGCGCGCTCGTTCCAGCCGAGTCCGACGAGAGCGACAAGCACGCTGTCGGAAACGGATGAGGGCTTGCCCGTCGACGACCTGTTGGACGTCGGGCTGATCGCGAGCTTGCCGGCGAGCGAAACGACGATGAGTTTCGCGGTCTTGGGCCCGATGCCGCTGACCTTACGGAAGGCAGCGTCGTCTTCGGCGTTGACCGCCGCCGCGATCTGGCTGGGATCCATTGCCGCGAGCACGCCCATGGCCGACTTCGGGCCGACCCCGGTTACCCCGCGGAGGGCGTCGAAGACCGTGAGCTCGTCGGCATCCACGAATCCGAACAGGCTCAAGTCGTCCTCGCGGACGATGAGCGCGGTCCGAACGGACGCCTCGCTCCCGACGCGCAGGGATGCAGCGTGTTGCGGGGTTACCTGGACTGCCAGTCCAACTCCCCCGACCTCAATGATCACCGCCGGCCCGGCGATGGCAAGTACTGTGCCACGCACGGAAGAAATCATGGCCCAAGCCTACGAGCGTGCGGCCCTCTCGGCTGCTCGCCACGCCTCCTGGGCCGGGGTGAGCTTGCCGGACCCGGACGTGGATCCGGCATTATCGGGCGCCGAACGCCAGGCGTGGCAGAGCGCGAGTGCTAGTGCATCCGATGCGTCGGCGGGGGTCGGAGGTGCGTCAAGTCGAAGCACCCGCTGCACCATGGCGGCCACCTGCTTCTTGTCTGCGGATCCGTAGCCGGTGACGGCCGCCTTGACTTCGCTCGGTGTGTGCAGGCCGACCGGGAGTCCGCGCTTGGCTGCCGCGTGCATCGCGACGCCGCTGGCCTGCGCCGTGCCCATCACGGTCTTCAGGTTGTGTTGCGCGAAGACCCGCTCGAGGGCGACTGCGGCCGGGCCATACTCGTCGATCAATGCCGCGATGCCGTCGCCGATTGCGAGTACGCGCTGTTCGAGCGCGAGGTCGGGAGGCGTTCGGATGACGCTGACGTGCACCAGGGTCGCTCGCCTCGACGGTTCGACATCCACTATTCCGACGCCGCATCGGGTGAGGCCGGGGTCGATGCCAAGCACCCGGATCGTCACGACTGGCACCCCAGAGTCGCTGCCGATAACCGCGCCACGCCTGGCACCCACGTCACGACTGGCACCCGACGCGCACTGAGCTACTCTTCGTCGTCGAGCGCGGCCTGGACCTCTGCGGGGATCGCGAAGTTGCCGTACACGTTCTGCACGTCATCGTTGTCTTCGAGCGCATCGATGAGACGGAAGATTTTGCGAGCGGTCTCGAGGTCGACTTCGATGGTGAGACCAGGAACGAACTCGACGTCGGCCGAGTCGTAGTCGATCCCGGCATCCTGAAGCGCAGTGCGAGCGGCGACGAGGTCGTGCGGCTCCGTGACGATCTCGAAGCCGAGGCCGCGATCGTTGACCTCTTCGGCTCCGGCGTCGAGCACGGCTCCGAGGATGTCGTCTTCCTCGACGCCGGCGGTCTTTTCGATGCTGATGACACCTTTACGGCTGAAGTTGTATGCGACGCTGCCCGGGTCACCCATGGTTCCACCGTTGCGGGTCATGATGGTGCGGACATCCGCTGCTGCACGGTTCTTGTTGTCGGTGAGGCACTCGATCAGCAGCGCGACGCCGCTCGCCGCGTAGCCCTCGTACATGATCGTCTGGTAATCGACGGCTTCGCCGAGTTGACCGGATCCACGCTTGACGGCGTTGTCGATGTTGGAGTTCGGTACCGAGGTTTTCTTTGCCTTCTGGATGGCGTCGACCAGGGTCGGATTACCGGCGAGGTCTGCGCCGCCCATCTTGGCAGCGACTTCGATGTTCTTGATGAGCTTGGCGAACGACTTTGCACGGCGCGAATCTTTGATCGCCTTCTGGTGCTTGGTGGTTGCCCATTTGGAATGCCCTGACATGAATCTCCCTAACGCCGCTCACGCATCCACGCTTTGAAAGGCACGGGATGCCCGACCATTCTAGCCAGCCGCCCGAAGAGTGCGGCCCACGGAAAACTGCCGCCTGCCTGCCTGCCTGCCTGCCTGCCTGCCGGGTCGCACTGAGCACTGAGCACTGAGCACTGAGCACTGAGCACTGAGCCAGCCGCCGTCACGGGGTCGCCCGTTCTCGCCTCAGGTCTGATGCTGCCCGACCCTTCGAACTCAACAGGATCGGGGTCTGCGCGGGATCCTGTCTCGCGGGCGGGATCAACCAATACTTGCTGCTCACGTCGCGTTGAATCTCCCATCCGTTGTTGTGGAACAGCAGGTGATGATGTCGGCACAGAAGGATTCCGTCCGCGAGGTCTGTGCCGCCTTTGTCCCTGGCCCAAAACACGATGTGGTGCGCCTCACACCAGGACGGCGGGCGATCGCACCCGGGCGCCGCGCACCCACCCCACACGAGAGCGAGAGCTTCTCTCTGGCGGCGGGTGAAGAATCGCTGCTCTCGACCGAAGTCCAGGACTCTGCCGCTCTCGTCGAAGATCACCGACCTCGTGCCGCTTTCGCAGGTCAGCTTCTCGAGGGTCGCGACTGATACCGGAGCGGGCTGCCCCTCGATGCGCGCGAACCCTCGACGAGTTTCGACGACGGTCTTCGTCGCGGTAATTCGGACCACAGGTGCGCCCGATCCGAGCAGGAAGCGTGGGTCAGCGTCCGCGCCCAGCTTGAGCAGCTGCTCGAAACCGTCGGATGCCAGCTGCTCGGGCGTTCGCTCGTCGCCCTGAATCTGGTCCGCGAGCTTCTGCCGGTCTGCGCTCACGAAGCGAACTCCGCCGAGCTTGGGCGAGGTGGTGCGGTCGTAGAGGTCCCTGACGTTGGCCGCCGTCTCTGGATCCATCGTCCAGACCAGTTTTGTCATGCCATCTGGCAACAGGAAAAGGCGCAGCGAGCGTTTCTGCCGCCGTTCCTCATCCCGAAGTGCCACGCCCTCGATGTCGAGTTCATCCCGAAACGCTCGCGCTTCGCGAGCAAGCGCGTCGGGATCCAGACTCAGCGCCGCTTCGCACAGTTGAGTCGCCGCATCCTCGAGTTGGAGCGCGGTGATCGCCGAATTCGGGCTCCCAAGCCCGACCCGAATCGCATCTGCCGCTTCGATTGAGATGGAACGAGAGAGGAGCGCGACAGTCACGGGCGCGAGCCAGGGCTGTGCCGGTGTCGCCACCTCACCGCTCGCCGAATCGA
>JAODMY010000066.1 GCA_025465535.1 Glaciihabitans sp. | reverse complement strand
CTCCCGCCTCGTCCTTCGGGATTGGTGATGCTGAGAGGGTGCAGGCGGTTCCCAGCGTAGAAAACCTGGTTCTCGCATCCGATCTCCGTCGGATGGGAGTGGATGCGCGACAATTTCGACGAGCGAGCGAGAAGGGCGAGCTCGTCCGGATCCACCGAGGCGTATTCGTCGACGCGGCAACGTGGCGAGCGTTGGAGCCATCTGAGCAGTATCGCCATCGCGTGATTGGCGCCGCGCGAGCGAGTCGGACAGCGCCGACCCTCAGCCATGCGGCTGCGGCCGCCATGTGGGGGGTTCCGCTGCTCGCCATCCCTCGACTCGTCGACGTGTTGAGTACGCCATCTGTCGGCACGCGAACCGAGAACGGCTTCCGGCGGCACTCGACTACCCGCGGAGAATTGGATGTCGCCAGTCGCGACGGCGTGAGCGTTACGAGCCTCCCGCGAACGCTCGCGGAGTACTGCGCCGGGATGCCGTTCCCGGATTCTGTCGTCGCGCTCGACTGGGCCATCCGCCGCTCTTCGGCGCTCGACCCCAAGCCTTTCGCCACGAAGGAAGACATCCGCCTGGCCGCGGATCTGCTGCACATCCATCGCGGTCGCCGCAAGCTCGATCGGGCCCTCGCGTTCGCCGATGGACTCTCCGGATCACCCGGCGAGTCTCTCAGTCGTGCGCTCATGCTCGAACTCGGATTTCCCATCCCGGAGTTGCAGGTCGACTTCAGCGATCATGGCGGATTCATCGGAACGGTGGATTTCTGGTGGCCAGATCAGAATCTCATCGGTGAGTTCGACGGGGTGGCGAAATACGTCCGACTCGAATACACGAGTGGGAGAAGCCCGGCCGAGGTGGTTGTGGATGAGAAGAACCGAGAGAACAGACTCAGGGCGACCGGCCCACGGGTCACGCGCTGGGACTGGTCGATCGCGAAGTCTCCCGCGTTGCTCTTCGAGCACCTGACCAGCGCCGGCCTGTCATCCTCTCGCCGTCGCCAGCGTGAATGACTGCACGAGCAAGATGGGTCAAAGCGGTCAATCGGGGCAGCCGCGGCCGCCCCTGTTGTCCGCATTGGCCCCGATTAGCGGGAGTAGGCGGCAGCCGCCGGTCAGGCTCTACCCGAGGGGCGCCCGCTAGGCTTAACCCGTGACTGACTTCGAGATCGGACGGGCCAAGCGAGCCCGGCGCGCGTATGCCTTCGACGACATCGCGGTGGTGCCGAGCAGGCGCACCCGCGATCCGAAAGACGTCTCGGTGAGTTGGACGATCGACGCGTTCACGTTCGAGATTCCGGTGCTGGCCGCGCCCATGGATTCCGTGGTGAGTCCCGCGATCGCGATCCGGATGGGCCAGCTCGGCGGGCTCGGCGTGCTCGACCTCGAGGGCCTGTGGACTCGCTACGAGAACCCGGAGCCGCTCCTCGAGGAGATCCGCGGCCTCGACGCGAAGCACGCGACGGTCCGCATGCAGGAGATCTACTCCGAACCGATCAAGCCCGAGCTGGTGAGCGCGCGGATTGCGGAGATCCGGGCATCCGGAGTCCCCGTCGCCGGGGCGCTCAGCCCGCAGCGCACGCAGGACCTGTACCAGACGGTCGTCGACGCCGGCGTCGACCTGTTCGTCATTCGCGGCACGACCGTGAGCGCCGAACACGTCTCGAAGACGGTCGAGCCGCTCAACCTCAAGAAGTTCATCTACGAGTTGGATGTCCCGGTCATCGTTGGCGGCGCCGCCACCTACACGGCCGCGCTGCATCTGATGCGCACCGGCGCGGCCGGCGTGCTCGTCGGTTTCGGTGGGGGAGCCGCGTCGACGACTCGCGCGAGCCTCGGCATCCACGCCCCCATGGCGACGGCCGTCGCGGATGTCGCCGGCGCGCGCCGCGATTACATGGACGAGTCGGGCGGACGCTACGTGCACGTCATCGCCGACGGCGGCCTCGGCACCAGCGGCGACATCGTCAAGGCGATCTCGGTCGGTGCCGACGCTGTCATGCTCGGTTCGACTCTCGCGCGAGCGACGGATGCCCCGGGCGGCGGCTGGCACTGGGGAGCCGAGGCTCACCACGCCGAACTGCCGCGCGGCAACCGGGTCGAGGTCGGCACGGTTGCGCCGCTCGAGCAGATCCTGTTCGGACCGTCGACCGTGGCCGACGGCCGGGTCAACCTGATCGGGGCGCTCCGCAGGTCGATGGCGACCACCGGCTACTCGGACCTCAAGGAGTTCCAGCGCGTGGAGGTCGTTGTCGCGCCCTATCACCAGGTGTAGCGCCGCCTGGCATAAAAGACCGGATGTTTTGGTTAAGTAAACGGAAGAATACAGATGCCGAAAACAGTAACCAGATCCAACAGGTTGGGTCCCGCCGAGCGTTCGCTCGCGATCACGGCAATGAAGGAACGCGAACTCGACATCCTCGTGGTCGGCGGCGGAATCGTCGGCACGGGGTCGGCGCTGGATGCGGTGACGCGCGGCCTCAGCGTCGGCATGGTCGAGGCGAGGGACTGGGCAAGCGGCACGTCCAGCCGGTCGTCCAAGCTGATCCACGGCGGCATCCGTTATCTCGAGCAGCTCGATTTCCGTCTCGTCCGCGAAGCTCTCATCGAGCGCGGACTGCTCCTGCAGCGCATCGCGCCGCACCTGGTCAAGCCCGTCCGTTTCCTCTACCCGCTGACGGTCCCGATCGTCGAGCGCGCGTACATCGGCGCCGGAATGACGCTCTACGACGGGTTCAGCTGGAGCGGTGGGCGGCCGCCCGGCGTCCCGCACCACCGTCACCTCACCCGCAAGCAGGTGCTCCGCGCCATCCCGAGCCTGAAAAATGACGCGTTCGTCGGTGGTCTCACCTACTGGGATGCCCAGGTCGACGACGCACGCTACGTTGCGAACGTGGCGCGCACGGCATCCTTCTACGGCGCGCACGTCGCCAGTCGCGTCCGGGTCGAGGGATTCCTGAAGGTCGGGCAGCGAGTTGTCGGAGTTGCGGCGCACGATCTCGAGACGGGCGAGCGTTTCGAGATCCACGCTCGGCAGGTCGTCAACGCGACCGGTGTGTGGACGGATGACACCCAGTCGATGGTCGGCGAGCGCGGGCAGTTCAAAGTGCGCGCGTCGAAGGGCGTGCACCTCGTCGTGCCGCGCGACCGTTTCCAGTCGAAGCTCGGCCTGCTGCTGCGCACGGAGAAGAGCGTGCTGTTCGTAATTCCGTGGGGCAGGCACTGGCTCATCGGCACGACAGACACCGACTGGAATCTCGACAAAGCGCATCCCGCCGCGACGGCCGCCGACATCGACTACATCCTCGAGCACGTCAACCGCGTGCTGGCCGTCCCGTTGACCCGGGATGACGTGGAGGGTGTGTACGCCGGCCTCCGTCCGCTGCTGGCCGGCGAGTCCGACGAGACCTCGAAGCTCAGCCGTGAGCACATCGTCGCGCACAGCGTCCCCGGGCTCGTCGTCGTCGCCGGCGGCAAGTTCACGACCTACCGGATCATGGCGAAGGATGCCATCGACGAAGCCGTCGCCGCCCTCGACGACAAGGTGTCACCGTCGATCACCGATGACATCGCCCTCCTCGGCGCGGAGGGATATCGGGCCGCGTGGAATAGGCGGAACAAGATCGCCCGCAAGTACGGCATCCATCGCGTGCGAATCGAACACCTCCTGAACCGGTACGGCGTCCTGACCGACGAACTGCTCGACCTCATCCGGTCGCGCCCCGAACTTGTTGACCCGTTGCCGGGAGCCGACGACTACATCGCGGCCGAGGTCGTGTACGCCGCGACCCACGAGAGCGCGCTCCACCTCGAAGACGTGCTCGCACGCCGCACTCGCATTAGCATCGAGGCTTGGGATCGTGGCGTTTCGGCTGCTCCGGTTGCTGCCAAACTCATGGGCGATGTGCTCGGCTGGGATGCCGAACGCGTCGAACGTGAAACCAATAACTACCTGAAGCGGGTGGCTGCCGAGATCGACAGCCAGACCGAGCCGGATGACGCCTCAGCGGAGCGCGCGCGGCTCGAAGCACCCGACATCATCGCATCCGCACTGAAAGGAGCCTGACCATGGTTGATGTCAAGCGAGTCAAGCTGCCAAGTGTTGGCGTGCTGCACACGTTCGTCACTGACGCCGGCGGCAAGATCGGCGTAATCACACACCGCTCGGGCCACAGCGACCTCATCGCGTTTTCGAGCGCGGAGGAGGGATCGAACGTCACCAAGGTCGCCCTGCGCCTTGACGAAGACGAGGCGCACACGCTCGCCGAACTCCTCGGCGGCACGCGCATCACCGAGTCGCTGTCGAGTCTTGACGCCATCCCGGGACTCACGATCGACTGGTTCCCCGTCGATTACGAGGATCGCATCGCCGGACAGTCCCTCGGCGATCTTTCGGCCCACGGTGTGGTCGGCGTGACGGTCGTCGCTGTCGTGCGCGGAGACTCCGCCAACCCGGCGCCGGACGAGAGCTTCAAGGTTTTTCCGGGTGACACACTCGTCGTTGCCGGTTCCCCCGAAAAGGTCGCGAAGGCATTCGCGTTCTATCGAACAGGGGACCCGAGCTCGAAAGGCCCAGCCGCGAAGGGCTCCATCGACGCGCCATCCGGAGGTTGACGGGTGGCGAGCGAGCTCCTCATACTGGGCGCCCTCTTCGTCGTCGCGTACGTCTTCGGGCGGCTTGGCAAACTTGTCGGGCTGCCCTCGATTCCGATTTACATGCTCGTCGGGCTGGTCGCAAGCCCACACCTTGACCTGTTTCCGCACCTCGCCATCCAGGCCGCAGATGTCAACCTCGTCGCCATCTTCGGCCTCATCTTCCTTCTGTTCAACCTCGGTCTCGAGTTCGACCAGGACGAGTTCTTCGGCAACGCGAAGGCACTGCTGCTCTCCGGTGGAACGCGGATCGTCATCAACTTCGGCGTCGGTCTCGGCTTCGGGTTCATGGTCGGCTGGGGTGGTCGCGAGGCGCTGATCATCGCGGGCATGACGGCGACCTCCTCGAGCGCGATCGTCACCAAACTGTTGATCGAACTGAAGCGACTCGCGAACGCCGAGACGCCCGTCATCCTTGGCATCGCCGTCGTCGAGGATGTCTTCATCGCCTTCTACCTCGCGATCGTCGCTGTTGTCATTGGTGGACAGACGAACGTCGGGTTGATCATCCTCCAGCTGGTGATCTCGTTCCTCTTCCTCGCCGCCATGTTCGCGCTGGCTCGCTGGGGCGGCAAGGCCGTGTCCCGGTTACTCGGCTCACGGGATGACGAGCTGTTCACCATCCTTTTCTTCGGCCTCGCGGTGATGTTCGGGGGTCTCGGCGAGCTCCTCGGAGTCTCGGATGCCATCGGTGCGTTCCTGATCGGCCTCGTGCTCGGTGCGACCCGGTTCCGCACCCGAATCGAGGGATTTGCGCTGCCGCTGCGCGATGTTTTCGGTGCCTTCTTCTTTCTGAACTTCGGACTTGCGCTCGACCCGTCGACGTTCGGCGGCGTGCTGGTCCCGGTCGCCGGGGCCGTGCTGATGACCATCGTCGTCAATGTCGCGGGGGGCTGGCTGATCGCCTGGCTGACCAGGCTGCCGCTGCGATACGGCCTCGGGATCGGGCTCATCCTGCAGAATCGCGGGGAGTTCGCCCTCATCCTCGCGACCCTCGCCAGCGGTGCCGGGCTCGATCCGCGCCTGACCCCGTTCGCGGGCCTGTACGTCCTCGTGATGTCGATCATCGGGCCGGTGCTGACCCTGAACTCAGAGCGAATCACGGCCGGCGTCTTCCGGCGTGGCAGCCAGGCGCCCGCGCACATCGACCCCGCGGCGGAGGAGGCATTCGCCCTTCTCGAGAGTGCGACGGCAGACCAGCAGCCCGGCGATGACCGTGACGATGACTCGGAGGCGAGCGATGATTCGCTGATCGGCGCCCAAGCCACGCGACCGCGTTCGCCATTCGCCTCGACAGGAACGGATCCTGACCTGGATGACCTCGATGCCGATGATCCGCGTATCGATGACCTGCTTCTGGACCGAACCGTTCAGCAAGCCATGGAACAATCGGATGAGCAGCGTAGTGGCGGTCAGACCCAGCGCACCAGGGATCCGGAGTACTAACCGTGTGGAGTGTGGCCAGGCGCCCCCGGTGGGTCGCCGCCCTCGTTTTGGCGCTCGCCGTCGCCGCCGGATTCGCCCTCCTCGGCCAGTGGCAACTCGGGCGGGCCGTGCAGACCGCGACGGTCGTCGTCTACCCGACCGAAACGGTGATGCCACTGTCGAGCGTCGCGAAACCGCAGACGAATGTCACCGATCGCGCGGCCGGCCAGATGGTCACGGTGTCGGGCACGCGCGTCAAGGGCGATACCTACGTCGTCACCGACCGCGTCAACTTCGGTAAGACCGGATACTGGGTCATCGGCCACGTCGTAGCGGACAACGGAACGAGCGTGGTCGTGGCGCTCGGTTGGACCGCGAGCAGGAAGAAAGCGGATGCCGCTGCCAAGGTCCTCAGCGCGGGCGAGCCATCCGTCACGGTCGTCGGTCGATACCAGCCGACGGAACCGCCCGATGAGACGAACATCGAGCACGGCATCCGCAGCTACGTCTCGATCCCCGCGCTCATCAACGAGTGGAAGACCGCCCCGAAGAGCGTCTACGGTGGCTACATCGTTTCGAAGACTCCCTCGGACGGGCTCACCGCGATCCAGTCGGTCAAGCCGATGAACGACGTCTCGCTCGACTGGCTCAACGTGTTCTATGCGATCGAGTGGGTCGTGTTCGCCGGATTTGCCATCTACCTCTGGTACCGGATGGTGAAAGACGCCTTCGAGCGCGAGCTCGAGGACGCATTGGATGCACTAGTCACGGAAGTAAACTGAACCCATGGCCGTAATCGCCTCGCTAGTCGCACGATCGTATAAGCCCAAGGCGGAGACGATCCCGCTGATCCGCAGCGCACTCAAGTTCTACCGGTTCGGCGCGTACGTCACCGGTAGCTTGCTACTGCTGCTCGTGGTCGAGATGATTGCGAAGTACGGCTTCCACAGCGTCTTCCAGCTGGGCGGTTCGAGCGGATTCATCGGCATCGTTCCGTGGGAGGCGAGCGGCGCGCACAACTGGGTGACCGGGGTCGACCTCTCGACCGGTATCCTCATCGTGCACGGCTGGTTCTACGTCGTGTACCTGTTCAGCGACTTCACCCTGTGGAGCAGGATGCGGTGGCCCTTCGTCATGTTCATCCTGATCGCGCTCGGTGGGGTCGTTCCCTTCCTGTCGTTCATCGTCGAACACTTCGTCGCGCGACAGGTGCGGCGCGAACTCGCGGAGCTCGAGAAATCGGGTCCGGCCGCGACAACACCCAAGACCAGCACAGCGACGGCGGAGGCAGCCAATTAGCGAGAAGCGCAGCACTGACAGCACGAACCAACACCCGGTACTCGTCGTCGACTTCGGGGCCCAGTACGCGCAGCTCATCGCGCGTCGCGTGCGAGAGGCGAGCGTCTACAGCGAGATCGTGCCGCACACGATCACAGCCGCCGAGGTTGCCGCGAAACAGCCGGTTGGCATCGTGCTCAGCGGCGGACCCTCGTCCGTGTACGAGGCCGGGTCCCCGACGCTCGACCCCGGCATCCTCGACCTCGGGATCCCCGTGCTCGGGATTTGCTACGGCTTCCAGGTCATGGCCCAGCAGCTCGGCGGCGAGGTCGCCCACACCGGCCTGAGCGAATACGGCGCGACCGAGGTGCGCCTCGCCCCGGGTTCCAGCACGCTGCTCGGCGACCAGCCCGCCGACCAGACCACCTGGATGAGCCATGGCGACTCGGTCTCCAAAGCACCCGAGGGGTTCACGGTTCTCGCGTCGTCCGCCTCGACGCCGGTCGCCGCGTTCGCCTCGGACGAGCGCAAGCTGTACGGCGTGCAGTGGCACCCAGAGGTCAAGCACTCGCAGTATGGCCAGGCGGTCCTCGAAAACTTCCTGCACCGCGCGGCCGGAATTCCAGCCGACTGGAACAGCGGCAACGTCATCGCCGAACAGGTCGCGCGCATTCGCGAACAGGTCGGCAGCGCCCGCGTCATCTGCGGTCTCTCCGGCGGGGTCGACTCGGCCGTCGCCGCGGCCATCGTGCACAAGGCGGTTGGCGACCAGCTCACCTGCATCTTCGTCGACCACGGGCTTCTCCGGCAGGATGAGCGTCGCCAGGTCGAGGAGGACTACGTCGCCAGCACTGGTGTTCGCTTAGTGACTGTGGATGCGGTCGACCAGTTCCTCGACGCGCTCGCCGGGGTCACCGATCCGGAACAGAAGCGCAAGATCATCGGGCGCGAGTTCATCCGCTCGTTCGAGAACGCGGCCGAGGCGCTCGTGCTCGAGGCATCCGCCGGTGGCGCAACGATCGATTACCTCGTGCAGGGAACGCTGTATCCGGATGTCGTCGAATCCGGAGGCGGAACCGGCACGGCCAACATCAAGAGTCACCACAACGTCGGCGGCCTGCCGGAAGACCTCCAGTTCAAGCTGGTCGAGCCGCTGCGCACGCTGTTCAAGGATGAGGTCCGCGCGATCGGCCGCGAGCTCGGGCTGCCCGAGGTCATCGTCTCGCGCCAGCCGTTCCCGGGGCCGGGCCTAGGCATCCGGATCGTCGGTGAGGTCACGCGTTCGCGTTTGGAGCTCCTGCGCGCCGCGGACGCGATCGCGCGGCACGAGCTGACTGCGGCCGGCCTCGACCTCGAGATCTGGCAGTGCCCCGTGGTGCTTCTCGCGGACGTGCGCTCGGTCGGAGTGCAGGGCGACGGACGCACCTACGGCCACCCGATCGTGCTTCGGCCGGTCTCCTCTGAGGATGCGATGACCGCCGACTGGACTCGCCTGCCGTACGACGTGCTCGCTCGTATCTCGAACCGGATCACGAATGAGGTTCCCGGGGTCAACCGGGTCGTGCTGGATGTCACATCCAAGCCGCCGGGAACCATCGAGTGGGAGTAGCGCGGCCGCTCTGGGTATCGAGACCCAACCCGCGCTAAAAGGGGCCAATGCGGCCAATCGGGGCATCCGCGGATGCCCATGTTGACCGCATTGGCCCCTTTGCCAATGCGGTGGAGCTAGACGCGCGTGATCCGGATGCGGAGGTCGAACAGGCGCAGTAGCGCGTAAACCGCGACGAGTGCGGCGGCCGCGAGCGCGAAGGTCCCGAGGTAGACGAACCAGGCTGCGGTCCAGTTGATCTCGAGGAATGTGATCGGTAGGGTTGCCGCGCAGAGCAGGAGAAGTGCTCCAGCCCAGGCAGAACGTTTCGTGCGCCAGAGGATGACCGAGACAACAACACCGACCGGAATCCCGACGTATGCGAGCAGCGACGCGAGCGGCGCCCAGAAGTAGTCGATGCCGCGCGGATCGTATTGCAGGAACTCCGCCACGTTGCGTACCGGCGCGAATTGGAAGGCGCCGATCAGCGCGCTCGCGACGACCAGAGTGCCGACGAGCGGAAGCCGTGACCGGTCGAGCGCCGAGCGCGCGCGCCGCGCAGGCAACCCCACCGCTCCGATCAGGGCGAGCAACGCCAGGAAAAAGATCGTCATCGAGCGTGTGTGATCGAACATCCCGAGCCCCTGGCTGAGCAGCGAGGTCGCAAAGGATGCCGGGATCGTGATCGCGAGAAGGACGATCGTGACCTTCCGCAACCCGAACAGCGCGGTGATGAACGAGGCGATCCAGACGGCGAAGAACGTGAAACCAAGGTTGAGGAACGGCCCGGCGGTCGCGTATCCCTGCATGAAGCCGTTGGTGAGACTTTGCACGATGCCGCCACCGGCGATCGCCGTGCCAAGCCCGATCGAAACGCTGGCCGCGCGATCCCTGACTTCCGCAGGGATGGTCCGGCCGAGTCCGTTCAAGTGGGCCGCAATTCCGGTTAGGCGCAGGTTCACCAGCTCGCCGACCGCGGGGCGCGAACGGTTCTCTCCCTCTGCGACATCTTTCAGCGTTCCGACCACGACATCCTCGTTTCTGTTCCGCCAGTCATTCGGATACCAACGGAGAGCCCGCCGGTACTGCTGCTCGAGCGCGGCGCTCATGCGCTCGCCGTCTTCGTGCTTGCCGCGACTCGTGAGGCGCGCTGCTTCAGCCGATCGCGGGCGCGTTTCGCGTTGAGTTCCTGGCGTTCGGACTCTTCGGCGAGGGATGCAGCCCCCGGCTCGGTGAGTTCGAAATACCTCCGGAGGCGGCCGCCGACCACCTCGTCACCGGTCGCGATGACGAGACCCTCGGCCTGCAGCCGTTCGAGAGCGGCATACAGCGTGCCGACCTTGAGGGCGACGCGTCCTTCGCTGAGTTCCGAGGCATCCTTGATGATTCCGTAGCCGTGCTTGCGTCCGTCCGCGAGCGATGCCAGCACGAAGAACGTGGGCTCCCGCATCTCCTGATTGCTCATGCGGATGACCATAGTACGACTGTCGATATATATCAATGATCGCACCACGGTCGGCGGGTCAACGCGGTCCCCACTTGACGGAAGTTGTCGCCTGCGCGGCCGTCAACCGACGAGAGGTGTCAGCTCGGCGGAGCGCCCGCAGTCGCAACGGAACGCACCCGCACGAGGGCCAGTGCCCGCGCCAGCCACGCCGATCCGACCACGGCGACGCACTCTATCGCGAGGGCGACCGGCTCGGACTGGTTCGTGTGGAAGAGGTTCGCCAGCACGATTCCGACGCCGATCGGGATGACCAGTGTGACGTAGCTGAGCAGCGGCCGCTGCCGAACCACCAGCCAGGCGAGCAACGGCAACGCCATCGCGAACAGGATTTGCGGCCCGGTCAGGAGCAGCCAGACGCTGATGAGACTCGGCCACGCCATCCAGATCCTTCGCACACCGACGCCGGGAAGGATGTACCAGCCGCCCACGTGCGCCACGGTACCGAGCAGCAGGAAGGGCACGGTGTACGTGTTGCTGCCCACGAGGATGAGCAGTCCACCCGAGATGTACAGGAGCCCGGCGAGGTATCTCCCGTAGTACGTCCCCCAGCGCAGCGGAAGCGCTCGCGCCGGCTCGCGCCAGGCAACGGTCGTCATGCCCCGGACACCACGATCAGCCGAAAGCGCCGGATGCGAAAGCGATCGCGGCGGCGATCAGCCCGATCCCGATCAGGAAGGCAATGACGCCGGCAACGATGAATGTGCGGGAACGGGAGGTGCCGTGGCGCACGTGGCTGACGCTGCCGGTACGGGGATTGACCGGGGGAATGTTCGCGTCCACGGCGATGCCGCAGTGGATGCAGAACTTCCATGCTGGAGCGAGCTGCGCGCCGCACCCAACACAAGAGGCCATGCATCGAATTGTATTTGGATTGGCGTAGCGTTTCTCAGGTGTCAATTCGTCCACTCGTGATCGCCCATCGGGGAGCGTCTGGTTATCGTCCAGAACACACGCGTTCGGCCTATGAGCTGGCGATTCGCCTCGGCGCCGACGCGGTCGAACCCGACCTCGTTTCGTCGAGCGATGGCGTGCTCGTGGTTCGGCACGAAAACGAGATTTCCGGGACTACTGATGTTGCGGATCATCCCGAATTCGCCGCTCGTCGAACGACCAAATCGATCGATGGGATCGAGGAGACGGGCTGGTTCGCCGAGGATTTCACCTGGGCAGAGCTTGCGACCCTCCGCGCCCGTGAGCGGCTGGTGAAGACCCGATCGGCTAACACGAAGTTCGACGGCGCCGAGGGGATCCTTCGCCTGACCGATCTGATCGAGATTCTCGAAGCCGCCGACCGGCCAATCACCATGGTCGCCGAGATCAAGCACGCGAGCTATTTCGAGTCGATCGGCCTGCCCCTCGACGGCGTCTTCGCGGCTGACATCGCGGCGTGGGCGACTCCGAGCAACCTGATCGTCGAATCGTTCGAGCAGACCGTGCTGTCGAAGGTGCAGGAGCGGGATGTTCCTGGCCGGGTCGTCTTCCTGGCCGAGTCATCCGGTTCCCCGGCCGACCAGCTGGCCGAGCACGGGGATCGCGCCCGTCCGTACGCCGACTATCTCACCGATGCGGGCCTCGCCCGGCTCGCGGGGGAGGTGGACGGGGTCAGCGTCGACAAGAACCTGGTGCTGGCGCTCGACTCTCGCGGCGAAGCCACTTCGACCACCGGCATCATCGAGCGGGCGCGCGACTTCGGGCTTGAGACCTACGTCTGGACCCTGCGCGCGGAGAACCAATTTCTCGCGAAGAACTTTCGCAGGGGCACCCGCGATCGCGAATTCGGCGACTGGGCGCGGGAGTTCCGGCTGATCATGCAGACCGGGGTCGACGGGGTCTTCGCCGACCAGCCCGATCTCGCGATTCGAGTGCGCTCGGAGCTGTGAACAGGCCGCCCGCAGTGGTGGTCTCCCCGCTTAGACTGGGGCGGTTATGACGTTCGTTCTCGACGGCTTTGAGCCCCCCGCACCCCACCGCGGCGAACGTCCGGCCCCGGATGACGCCCTCCTCGCCGGCCTGAATCCGCGGCAGCGCGAGGCCGTCCTCTATCGAGGCCAGTCGCTCCTCATCGTCGCGGGCGCGGGATCAGGCAAGACCAGCGTTCTCACCCGCCGCATCGCGGGCCTTCTGCAGACGAGGGAGGCGTGGCCGAGCCAGATTCTCGCGATCACGTTCACCAACAAGGCGGCGAGCGAGATGCGGGAACGCGTCGGCGCGCTCATCGGGCGAGAGCAGGCCGAGGGCATGTGGATCTCGACGTTCCACTCCGCCTGCGTCCGCATCCTGCGTCGCGAGGCCGAGAACTTCGGCTTCACGAAGAGCTTCACGATCTACGACTCCGCCGATTCTCGCGCGCTCATCAAGCGCATCATCAAGGAGCTGGATGCCGACACCCTCGGCTTCACCGTCGGCAATGTCGCCGGCAAGATCTCGAAGGCCAAGAACGAGCTGTCGGACGTCGAGACCTACGCGCGCGGCGCGAACTTCAATGACCCGAACGAGGCCGGATTCGTTGAGATCTTCCGTCGGTACTCGCAGGCGCTCAGCCGTGCGAACGCGTTCGACTTCGACGACCTGATCGCGCAGACCGTGTACCTGTTCCGCGCCTTCCCTCGCGTGGCGGCGCTCTACCAGCGGCGGTTCAGGCACATCCTCGTCGACGAATACCAGGACACCAACCACGCCCAGTACTCGCTCATTCGGGAGCTCACCCGCGAGGTTCCGGCCGAGGTAGCGGACGAACTCGAGGAGACGCTCAGCTACCAGCGGTCGTTCCGGGATCCGATGGGCCGCATCCCCGGCGCCTCGCTCACCGTCGTCGGTGACTCCGACCAGTCGATCTACGCGTTCCGCGGGGCCGACATCCGCAACATCGTCGAGTTCGAACGGGACTTCCCGAACTCGAAGGTCATCCTGCTCGAGCAGAATTACCGCTCTACGCAGAACATCCTCGACGCGGCAAATTCTGTCATCTCGAACAACTTCGATCGCAAAGACAAGAAGCTGTTCACGACCATCGGCGCAGGCGAGAAGATCACCGGATTCACCGGATACTCGGGGCACGACGAGGCCCAGTTCGTCGCGGATGAGATCGGCAAACTCCACGACGAGGGCGTCGCCTACAAAGACATCGCGGTCTTCTATCGCACGAACGCCCAGACGCGAGCGCTCGAGGAGATCTTCATCCGGTCGGCGCTGCCGTACCGCGTTCTCGGCGGCACGAAATTCTACGAGCGCGCCGAGATCAAGGATGCGATGGCGTACCTGATCACGGTTGCCAACCCTCGCGATCCCCTCGCGCTTCGCCGTGTCATGAACACGCCGAAGCGTGGAATCGGCCCGGCGACGGAGGCGGTGCTTCAGTCGTTCGCCGACGCCAACGAGCTCACGTTGCGCGAGGCGATGTCGAGCGCGGGGGAGCTCGGGCTCGGGCCAAAGGTGACCCACGCCATCCTCGATCTTGCCGAGATCCTGGATGAGATGGGGGCTCGGGCATCCCTCGACCAGGTGCGCCCGGCCGGCCCGGCCGACGTGCTGATCGAGCTGCTCAACCGGACGAGGTTCGTCGAGGTGCTTCGCGGAACCGGCGATGCCCAGGACGAGGCGCGCGCCGAGAACGTCGAAGAGCTCGTCTCGGTGACCAAGGAATTCCAGAAGAACAATCCGGACGGCACGCTGCTCGACTTCCTCACCGAGGTCTCGCTGGTTGCCGCGGCCGACGACCTGGACGACAGCTCCGGCACCGTCTCGCTCATGACGCTCCACACCGCGAAGGGGCTCGAGTACGAGGCCGTGTTCCTGACCGGTATCGAGGAGGGGCTGCTGCCGCACCAGATGTCGGCTGGCGAGGTCGGTGGACCGGCGGAGGAGCGTCGCCTGTTCTACGTCGGGATCACGCGAGCGCGGCGCCGGCTGTACCTTTCGCTCGCGATGACCCGCGCGCAGTTCGGCGAGGTTGCGGTCGCGATGCCGAGCCGATACTTGCAGGAGATCCCCGCCGACCTCATCGACTGGAGGCAGTCACCGGGGGACGCGACCAGCCGCGGCGGAACCCAATCGCGCGCGCTTAACGCTCGCCGGCCAGGGTTCAGCTACACGTCATCCTTCAACGAGCTGCCTGCGGCGCCGCCGCGCGTGAAGACCGAGTGGACGAGCGCTGTGACCGGCAAGGTGCGCGACAACGGTGACCTGACGCTGGCTGCAGGCGACCGCATCCGGCACGCCGACTTCGGGGAGGGCCGCGTCACAGCCGTCACCGGAACGCCGCCGAAGGCCGTCGCCGAGGTGCAGTTCGACACCGCAGGGCGCAAGCGCCTGCTGATCAAGATCGCGCCGATCGAGAAGCTGTAGCCCGACTGCTTCCGTGCGTGCTTTGCTTCCCGTGCGCGCTTCTGCCGTGCGTGCTTCTGCCGTGCGTGCTTCTGCCGTGTCTGTGGTGTTCATAACTCAGCCTGAAATTGGCGTGAGCGATTCCGAGCCGCCATTTTCCGCCACTTTCCTAGAGCGCAGCGGAATTCAGGCTGAGTTATGAACGGGCGACCTCGGGCAGCGGTTCGGGTCGGCCAGCGGAGAACGGCCAGCGGAGAACGACGGCGGAGAACGACAGCGGAGAACGACGGCGGAGAACGACTAGGAGCGGCGGAGCTGTGCGAGCAGATGCCTCGCCGGCCAGGACTTCACGCGGGCCGGCAGCGCCCGGGCGATGACCCGAATCACCCGCCACGCCCAGCGCGCCTTGGCACGCTTCAGCGGGCCGAACCGAAATCCGTAGGCCTCGCGGACCGGCACCGGAAGCAGGTCGATCGTGAGCAGTCGCGCGAGCGGCAGCGCGGCCCGCACCCACGGGGGAGCCGTCACCGGAGCGAACAGGTCGTACGCGATCCGTCGGGCGTCTGCGGTGACGTCGAGCCGGCCGACCCTGGCGTGCCAGTACGCATCGAACTGCGCGCGAGTGGTCGGCCAGAGTGATGCGGGCATCTGTAGCGAGGTCCCGATCGGGGCGTACGCGGCGAGCAGTTCGCCCTCCAGATCGGGCGTAACGGATCCGTACACGACCTCGTGAACGAGGGCTGCCGTCTCGTAGAGGGTGGCGGCGACCCAGAGCTGGAGCTCGGCATCCTCTGCCTTGTTCACGGGAACGTGCACGTGGTTGACGTGCCTCGTGACGCTGGCGACATCATCCGCTGTCCCGAGCACGGTTGCGTAGGCGAAGGTCAGGGTGTTCCGCAGGCGCTCGACCGGGCGGTGGGCGAAATCGCTGTGGCGCGCGACGCCGACGGCGACGGTCGGATCGGCGACCTGCAGCAGGATCGCACGGGCGCCCCCGACGATCAGCACGGCATCCGACGCGAAACGCTCGACCGCACGGGAGACCATCGTCCCATCGTCCCATCCGAGGCTGGGCGCCGCCTCATCCTCCGGTCGCGCCTGACCCGCTCGCCCTGCTCGCCCACCCCACCCTGCCCCGCCCGACCCCGCATCGCCGTCCGTCCCGGGCGCCTGCTGCTTCCTCGTCGTGCATAACTCCTCCAGATTTCCGGAAGATCGATGCTGATCCCGCCAGGTACGCGGGCTGTCGGATCCCGTAGCGAAGATTAGGAGGAGTTATGCACGGGCGGGAGCCGGAACCCGCGATTAAGATTTGCAAGAGTTATGAATCGCGAACGAAGAAGGTCGGCCCGGTTGCGCCCGTGTCCCGAGCGTTCAACCCGAGCGAGTAGAGTTCTTAACGGCCAAAGTATCTTGACGTCGAACTATCTCGACGCCGAGACAGTGCGATAACAAGCCGGGCCACACATCAATCAAACCGACGCGCGATTGGACTAATTAGCGTGGATCTTTTCGAGTACCAGGCCCGTGATCTTTTCGAATCCTACGGAGTGCCGGTACTAGCCGGCATCGTCGCGGATACCCCAGAAGAAGCGAAGGCGGCGGCGATCAAGATCGGCGGAACCGTCGTCGTCAAGGCGCAGGTGAAGGCCGGCGGCCGAGGCAAGGCGGGCGGCGTCAAGGTCGTCCACAATCCTGAGGATGCGGCGACAGCGGCCGAGGCCATCCTGAAGCTCACCATCAAGGGCCTCCCCGTCCACAAGGTCATGGTCGCCGCCGGCGCGAAGATCGCGCAGGAGTTCTACTTCTCCGTGCTGCTCGACCGGGCCAACCGCTCCTACCTCTCGCTCTGCAGCGTCGAGGGCGGCATGGAGATCGAGGAACTCGCGGTCGAGCGTCCAGAGGCACTCGCTCGCGTCGAGGTCGTCCCGGGCGTCGGCATCGACCTGGATGCGGCCCGCGCGATCGCGAAGGCCGGCCACTTCCCGCAGGAGCTGATCGAGAAGGTCGCCCCCGTCCTCGTGAAGCTCTACGACGTCTACAAGGGTGAGGATGCGACCCTGGTCGAGGTCAACCCGCTGGTCCTCACCGAGGATGGCAAGATCCTCGCGCTCGATGGCAAGGTGACGATCGACGAGAACGCCGACTTCCGTCACCCGAACCACGAGGCGCTCGAGGATGCTGCTGCCGCGGACCCGCTCGAGGCCAAGGCCAAGGCGCTGAACCTGAACTACGTGAAGCTCGACGGCGAGGTCGGAATCATCGGTAACGGTGCCGGCCTCGTGATGTCCACGCTGGATGTCGTCGCCTACGCTGGCGAGAAGCACAAGGGCGTGAAGCCGGCCAACTTCCTCGACATCGGTGGCGGAGCATCCGCCCAGGTCATGGCAAACGGGCTCGGCGTCATCCTCGGCGACCCGCAGGTCAAGAGCGTATTCGTGAACGTGTTCGGCGGCATCACGGCCTGTGACGCCGTGGCCAACGGCATCGTCGGCGCGCTCGAGACCCTCGGCGACGCCGCGAGCAAGCCACTGGTTGTCCGCCTCGACGGCAACAACGTCGAGGAGGGGCGCCGGATCCTGACGGAGGCGAACCACCCGCTCGTCACCCTCGCGCTCACCATGGACGAAGGCGCCGACAAGGCCGCCGAGCTGGCCGCCCTCTAACAAATTTTGTTGGTTGAGTAGGCCGCCCGCGGCCCAATCGAAACCCAGATTCAAAGGAATACACATATGTCGATCTTCCTCAACAAGGATTCCAAGGTCATCGTCCAGGGCATCACCGGCGGCGAGGGCACCAAGCACACCGCACTGATGCTGAAGGCAGGCACCAAGGTCGTCGGCGGCGTCAACGCGCGCAAGGCAGGCACGGTCGTCGAGCACGGCGACGTCACGCTCCCCGTCTTCGGTACGGTCTCCGAGGCCATCCGCGAGACCGGTGCCGACGTTTCGATCGTCTTCGTTCCGCCGGCCTTCGCGAAGGATGCCGTGGTCGAGGCCATCGAGGCAGAGATTCCGCTCGTGGTCGTCATCACCGAGGGCATCCCCGTCCAGGATTCCGCGGAGTTCTGGGCGCTGGCGCAGGCCAAGGGCAACCTGACCCGCATCATCGGCCCGAACTGCCCAGGCATCATCACGCCGGGCGAGTCGCTCGTCGGGATCACCCCGGCGAACATCACGGGCAAGGGGCCGATCGGTCTCGTCTCGAAGTCCGGAACGCTCACCTACCAGATGATGTTCGAGCTGCGCGATCTCGGCTTCTCGACCGCCATCGGCATCGGCGGCGACCCGATCATCGGAACCACGCACATCGACACGCTCGAGGCGTTCCAGGCCGACCCCGACACCAAGGCCATTGTCATGATCGGTGAGATCGGCGGTGACGCCGAGGAGCGCGCGGCCGACTACATCAAGGCGCACGTCACCAAGCCGGTCGTGGCCTACGTCGCGGGATTCACCGCGCCGGAGGGCAAGACCATGGGCCACGCCGGCGCGATCGTTTCCTCTGGAGCAGGCACCGCCCAGGGCAAGAAGGAGGCCCTCGAGGCCGCCGGAGTCAAGGTCGGCAAGACGCCATCCGAGACCGCCGCCCTCATGCGTGAGGTCTTCGCGAGCCTGTAACTCTTTCGCGCCAATCCGGGCGAGTTCGGTAGAAACGGGCGTGCGTGCACACCCCGATCCGCCGAGCTCGCCCGTTTTGCGTGTCCGCGGCTAGTCGACCGCCCCGGCGAGTTGCTGCTGCACGAAGTCGGCAAAGCGGCGCGCGGCCGGTGTCGCGGCGTGACCGCTCGGCAGGATGAGGTCGATCGTGCGGGGGAGCGAGAGGCCCTTGACCACAATTGTCGCGAGGTCGTCCTCGGCCTTCCGCAGCACATCCGGAACGAACGCGATGCCGAGGCCCGCCTTGACCATGTCGATCACCATTCCCCATTCGCCGACCTCGCACGTGACTCGACGAGTGATCCCGGCTGCGGCAAACGCGGCATCCGTTTGCATTCGACTCGCCCACCCCGGATGCGTCTCGACGAAACGTTCGCCGGCGAGGGCGGTGAGGTCGACCATTTTGCCCGCCAGCGGATGGTGCGGCAGGCAGGCGAGTTCGAGCGACTCCGAAGTGATGTGGGTGATATCGAGGACCGCCGGAGGGCTGTCGGTAGCGGGACCAACCACGCAATCGAGGTCACCCGCCGTCAGCATCGCGATCATGCGGTTGGCCGGCATTTGCTGGATGAAGAGGTCGAGTCCGGGGTAGAGCAGCGTGAATTCTCCAAGCCACTCGCTCAGTCGACGGGCGTTTCCCCTGGTCTGGACCGTGCCGATCCTCAGTTTCCCGCTCAGGGCACCGTGGACTTCGCGTACGGCCTGGCTCGCGGCATCCGCGGCGTCGAGGGTGCGCCGAGCAAATGGGACGAGTGCCGTTCCCTCGGCAGTCAGTCGCACCGGCCGCGTGTTGCGCACGTACAGCAGCACGCCGAGATCGCGTTCGAGCGCGGCGATGGAGGACGAGAGCCCGGACTGCACGATGGATTCGCGAGCCGCCGCACGGGTGAAATTGCCTTCGGATGCGAGCGCGAGAAAGTGCCGGAGGTGTCGGATTTCCATTCGCTCACTATCTCAATTGCAGATTGAAACTACCTGTACTCCATGCTGGGGAGCGGGAAGTGATCTGCCGACCATCCGGTTCCCTTCACCATGACTACACAAATCGAGACTGCCCGCGGTACGGTCGCGCGGGTCCATTCACCCGGGGCACACGGCCGCGGATTCTGGTTCGTCACCATCGCGTTCTTCATCCTGATGGCGTTCGGTACGGCGCCCACCGCGCTCTGGCCCTTGTTCGAGGCGCACGACGGATTCGGTACCACCGTCGTGACGATCGCGTTCGCAGCGATGGTGGTCGGCGCAGCCGCGAGCTTCCTGGTATTCGGCCATCTTTCCGACCGGCATGGACGACGCCGGCTCATCATCCCGGCGCTTCTCGTCGGCATCGCCGGCGTCATCATCATTACCGTGTGGCAGGCGCTTCCTGGCCTGCTCGTCGGCCGATTTGTGAACGGAATCGGCGTCGGCCTGATGGCGTCGACCGCCACGGCATATCTCTCTGATCTCTACTATGCGGCGCACCCGGAACGACGCGGTTCGGCGCGCCCCGCACTGATTGCCACGGCAGCCAACCTCGGTGGACTCGCGATGGGGCCGGTCGTCGCGGGCCTCCTCGCCCAGTTCGCACCGGCGCCGCTCGTCGTGCCCTTCGCCCTGCTCGGTGCCGGGATGCTCGTGTTCGCGATCCTCACCGGGATCAGCCCGGAAACGGTGGACCGCGAGCAGCGCAGTGCCGAGCGCACGGCGAGGATCGCCTTCGAGCCGAGGCAGGGACGCATCTTCATCATCGGCGCAGCATCCGGTCTCATCGCGTTCGCGGTCTTCGGCCTGTTCTCGGCGGTCGGCGCCATCATCACCGGCCAGGTGCTCGGCCTGCACGCACCGCTGATGGCTGCGGCGTCTCCGTTCGCGGTTTTCGCGGCCTCCGCGATTTCCCAGCTCGCACTGGGTTCCCGTCCCCTGCGCTTCGTCATTGCGCTTGGCGCGATCCTCCTTGCGGTCGGACTCGCGCTGACGTCGGTGACTCTCTTCATGCCGACGCTGTGGATGTTCCTGGTCGCAGCCGTGCTCGCCGGTGCGGGTGGCGGACTGCTGTTCAAGGCGGGGCTGACCATCAGCGTGACGAGTGCGGTTCAGCGCTCGCGGGCTGGCGTGCTCGCGCTCTTCTTCGCAACCGTCTACCTCGGAATGGGGATTCCGGCGGTGCTGTTCAGCTTCCTGGTCGCGGCCATCGGGCTTCCCGTGGCGACGATCGGCTTCTCGGTCATCTTCGGCGTCGGAGCCTTCGTCGTGATGGGGGTCCAGCGTCGCCGGATGGCAGTCGCCTGAATCCGGTCGAGTACTGAACCGTGGCATGTGCGAGCCTTGAGGTGTGAAGAAGCTGATCAACTCCCCGGATGACGTGCTCACCGAATCGCTCCTGGGGTTGGCAGCGGCACACCCGGAGTTGCGAGTCGATCACGCCAACCGCATCGTGTATCGCGGCGAGACCAAACCGCACGGCACGGTTGCCCTCCTGAGTGGTGGTGGTAGCGGACACGAGCCGCTTCACGCCGGCTTCGTCGGGTTCGGGATGCTGGATGCCGCCGTCTGCGGCGAGGTGTTCACCTCGCCGGCGCCGGACCAGCTCATTGAGGCGACGCGACGGATCGACAACGGCGCGGGCGTCCTCCACGTCATCAAGAACTACACCGGCGACGTCATGAACTTCGAGATGGCGGCCGAACTTCTCGGTGGCACCGAGGTCGACACGGTCGTGATCGCCGATGACATCGCGGTGGAGGATTCGACCTTCACCGCGGGGCGTCGGGGCACCGGCCTCACCGTGTTCGTGGAAAAGATCGCCGGGGCGGCCGCAGAGCAGGGGCGGGAGCTCACGGAGGTTGCCGGGCTCGCTCGTCGGGTCTGCGCATCCGGTCGTTCGATGGGGATGGCGCTCACGAGCTCGACTCTTCCGGCGTCCGGCCGGCCGACCTTCGACCTGCCGGATGCCGAAATGGAGATCGGTGTCGGCATCCACGGTGAACCAGGGCGGCGCAGGGTCCCGCTCGCCTCGGCGCGAGAGATCGCCCGGATGCTGGTCGAGCCGATCCTCGCCGACCACGAATTCGGCGGAAGCCCGGCGATAGTTATGCTGAACGGCATGGGAGCTACTCCGCTAATCGAGTTATACCTCATGTTTGGCGAGGTCCGCGGGCTGCTCGAGAAGGCCGGAGTGAGCGTTGCGCGTTCTCTCGTCGGCAACTACGTGACCTCTCTTGACATGGCCGGCTGCTCGGTGACCGTGCTCGCCGCCGACGACGAGATGCTCGGCCTCTGGGATGCTCCGGTCAGTACGCCGTCGCTCCGGTGGGGCATCTGATGGCCGTCACGTTCGTCCAATTCATGGACTGGCTGCGGCTCACCGATGAGCACGTCATCGAGGCGCGCAGTGAGCTCACCGAGCTCGACTCGGCGATCGGCGACGGTGATCACGGAATTAATCTTTCGCGCGGATGTGCGGCGAGTTCCGGCAAGGTCGACTCCGAGAAACCCGAGTACCTTGACGACATGTTCACGCTTGTCGGGATGACCCTGGTCAGCTCCGTCGGCGGCGCGAGCGGTCCCCTCTACGGCACGTTTTTCCTGCGCTTCGCCACCAGCGCGGGGCACCGGCAGGAGCTCACGCCCGTGCAGCTGGCTTCCGCGCTCGAGGCCGGACTCGCCGGCGTCGTCCAGCGGGGCAAGCCCGAACTCGGCGACAAGACAATGTACGACGCCATGCAGCCAGCGGTGCTCGCGTTTCGCAACGCGATCAAGACGGGGGATGTCGCAGAGGCGGCGCTCCTCGCGTCCCGCGCTGCGGCGGCCGGTCGGGACGCCACAGCCGATCTTGTTGCGCGCAAGGGGCGGGCCAGCTACCTCGGGGAGCGCAGCGTCGGGCACATCGACCCCGGGGCGGCATCCACTGCCCTCCTCTTCCAGTCGCTCGCCGAGGCTCTTGCTTAGGGGCATGGTGTGATCGGCATCGTCGTCGTTTCGCACAGTCCCCGGCTGGCCGAGGCCGCCGTCGAGCTCGCGCTCGAAATGGTTCCCGGCGAGCGTCCGCGGCTCGCGATTGCGGCCGGTGTCGACGACCTCATCGGGACGGATGCGGCCAGGGTCGCCGCCGCCATCACCGAGGTCGCCTCGCCGGATGGCGTCCTCGTGCTGGTCGATCTCGGGTCGGCAGTCATGAGCGCCGAGTTGTCGCTCGAGTTTCTGGCGCCGCACGATTTCGAGATCCGGATCACGAGCGCGCCCTTCGTCGAGGGACTGCTTGCCGGCGTCGTCCGCGCGGCGGGCGGGGCCTCGCTCGACGAGGTCGAACGCGAGGCTCGCGGGGCGCTCGAGAGCAAGCGCGGTCATCTGGGGGATCCGGTCGAGACGGTCCCGGTCGCCGAGGCGGGCGAACTCAGCATCGACCTGCGGCTGCACAATTCGACCGGGCTGCACATCCGCCCGGCGTCCATGGTCGTGATGGCGGTGACGCCGATGGATGCGACGGTCGCGATCGCCAACCTGCGCACCGGATCGGGCCCGCGCGTCGCCAACAGCCCGACCTCCCTGCTGACCCTCGCCGCGCAGCGCGGTGATGTCCTGCGCGTCTCCGCGTCGGGGCCGCAGGCGCAGGATGCCCTTGACGCGATCCGCGCGCTCGTCGAGTCGGGCTTCGGCGAGGCGGATGCCGCAGCCGCACCGATGCCGGAGGCACCGGCCCGCATCGGTCCAACGCGGGGCGGCCCGCTCGGGGTCAGCCCGGGGCGCGCGGTCGGCCCGGTCGTCCGGATGCCCGACCCGCTCGCCGCGCCGATCCTCGCCAGGCGCCTGGCTCGGCCCGCTCGCCGGGCCGAGGCCGCGCGGATCGACAAGGCCACCGCATCCGTCGCCGCGGCGCTGCGAGCGCGTGCGGAACGGGTCAGCGGAGAGGCGCGCGAGATCCTGGACGCGGCTGCCTTGATGGCGGTGGATCCGACAGTGTTGAGCGATGCGCGCGCGGCGGTGCTCGATCGCGGCGAATCGGCGGAGTATGCGGTCTGGTCGACGGTCGAGGTGCTCGCCGGAGTCTTCTCCGCACACGGTGGGCGCGTTGCAGAGCGGATCGCCGACCTCCAGGACATGCGCAATCGGGTCGTCGCCGAACTGCTCGGGCGTCCGGAGCCGGGCGTTCCGGTTCAGAGTGAACCGTTCATCCTGGTCGCGCGGGATCTCGCGCCCGCCGACACCGCGCTCCTGAATCCCGCGGTGTGCCGCGCGATCGTCACGGTCGAGGGTGGTCCGACCTCGCACACCGCCATCCTGTCCCGGTCGCTTGGCCTGCCGGCCGTCGTCTCGGTCGAGAACGCGCTGGACATTCCGGAGGGCACAATGGTGCTCGTCGACGGAACGACCGGAACGGTAACGATTGATCCGAGCGAGGTCGAGGTCGCCGAGGTCGAGGCGCAGGTCGGCTTCGCCGTCGAGTTCAGCGGGACCGGTGCGACGAGGGACGGCCACCGCGTCCAGCTGCTCGCGAACGTCGCGTCGCCGGAGAGTGTCGAGGCCGCGCTCGCCGCACGCGCGGAGGGGATCGGGCTGTTTCGAACCGAGTTTCTCTTCCTCGACCGCGCGCAGGCGCCGACGGTCGACGAGCAGGTTGCCGCCTACTCCGACGTGTTCGCGGCGTTCGCGGGAAAGCGCGTCATCATTCGGACGCTGGATGCCGGCGCGGACAAACCGCTCGCCTTCGTGACCCTGGCGGACGAGGCCAATCCGGCCCTCGGCATCCGCGGCTACCGCACGTCGTGGCGCAGGCCCGACCTCATCGACGACCAGTTGCGCGCCATCTCCATCGCCGCGAAATCGCAGTCCGCCAACGTGCAGGTCATGGCGCCCATGATCGACACCCCGGATGAGGCTGCCGACTTCGCGAACCGGTGCGCCGAGCAGGGTCTCGGCGTCGTCGGCGTCATGATCGAGACCCCGGCAGCCGCGATCACGGCGCCAGAGTTGCTCTCGCTGGTCGACTTCGTCAGTCTCGGAACCAACGACCTCGCGCAGTACACGATGGCCGCGGATCGGGAGGTCGGCGATCTCGCGCTGCTCAACGATCCATGGCAGCCAGCCGTGCTGCGGATGATGCAGCTGGCGTTCGAGGCCGGCGCCGCGGCGGGCAAGCCCGTGAGCGTGTGCGGAGAGGCGGCCGCGGATCCGCTGCTCGCCGCCGTCCTCGTCGGGTTCGGCGCATCCAGCCTGTCGATGTCGCCGCGGGCGCTCGGCCACGTCGGCGAGCTCCTCGGGACGGTTTCGCTTTCGGCCTGTCGTCGGGCCGCGGATGCCGCAGCGGGAGCGCGCACGGCCCAGGCGGCGCGGGCTGCCGCGGCCGCCCTCTGCGTGTGACGCCGCGCGAAATTTCCGCGTCTGCCCCCGGGTGATGCGTCTGCCCCGTACGTACGGGGGCAGACGCATCACCCGGGGGCAGACATCGTTCGAGGAGTAGAGCTAGCCCGCGTACCGGTAGGTGAAACCGCCCGCGTAGCGGAACCACTCGCCGAGGATCGGGGAGGTGAGCCGCACGTCGACGTGCTGCAGCCCATCCACCCATGACTCGGCGATGGTCACGGTCGCGAATCGCGGAAGGGGGATGCGCGCGCCGAGGAGGTGCAACCAGAGTCGGTCGGATCGCATGCCGAGGTAGCCGTCCTCGATCGACAGCGCGAGTCGGGCCTCGAGCCCCCGGCGCCGCCCGAGGAAGTCGTGGAGCCGGCCATCCACGATTCGCATGGTGTCCTCGAGTGCGCGGTCGCGGCGGGCGAAGTGTACCGTTCGGACCGCGCTCAGGCTGCCGTCGGCGCCCGGGCTGTTGACGATGTCGAACGGGACGTCGTGTGCGAACTCCGCAAACAGGATGCGGCGCCAGCCGAGGTAGGCCAGCACCGGTGCCAGCCACCGCCGAGGGGAGCCCGCGACCTCGAACGTGCCCGAGCCGACGCCGGGCAGGCCGGTACCATTCGCCGCGACCGACCCTGCGAAGTAGGCGCGCAACTCGGGCCGAAGCCGCTCGAACTCGGCGCCGAGCGCTCGCTGGTACACCGAGGGGGTCATGGTCACACCTCAATGTATAGGGGGGCGCAGGTTGACCCTCGTTCGCAGGCTCAGTCGGCGCTGGGGTCGCAGGTTGTTTCGCAACCTTCATCGCTCCACCGCGCGGCGAGGCACCCCGCCGCGGCGCACACTCGCCGGTAGGGTCATCCGAAGTATGAACCGCACGCTGTCCGCACTTTTTTCGGCGCTCGAGGCCGTCATCGTGGTGGGAATCGGACTCGCGATCCCGCTGCTGCCACTGACGGTGCTGTGGGGCGCCCAATACGGCTTCGCGCCGGACTGGACGATCTTCTGGCGAATCGCCGCCGACGCCTGGTTGCTCGGCCACGGCACCGACCTCACTCTCACGCTCGACCCGGTCACCGCGAAGTCGCTCGCACTGGTCGGTGCGGGAACCCCGTTCGTCGTGAGCATGGCCGCGCTCGGCTTCGCGTTGCTCACGATCGTGCTCGCGCATCGCGCGGGCCGACGGATCGCGGAAACGCAGCACCGGTTGCTTGGCGAAATCGTGGCCGTCCTCGTGTTCGCGCTGTGCGCATCCGGAATCGCGGTGTCCGCCGGCCAGAAGTTGGCCGAGCCGAACCTGGCCCAGGGGATCGTGCTGCCAACGCTGGTCTTTGCGCTCGGCCTGCTGATCGCCCGCGCGGGAGCGTTGCCCGACATCGCGCGAGGCTTGAGCGTCGAGCTGCGCACGACGATCGGCGCGGCTCTTCGTGGCGGAGCGGTTGCGGCCGCGACGATCGCCACCATCGCATCCTTGATCGTGATCGTTCTCCTCGTCGGCAACTACGCGCAGATCATCACGCTCTACGAAAACCTGCACTCCGGCGGCCTCGGCGGCTTCGCCCTCACGATTGCGCAGATCATGGTGCTGCCGAACCTCGTGATCTGGGGCGTCGCGTGGCTGGTCGGGCCCGGCTTCGCGATCGGGACGGGATCCGGAGTCAGCCCGCTCGGGACGACGCTCGGGCCGCTCCCATCCATTCCCGTGTTCGGTGCGCTGCCGCATGGCGACTTCGCGTTCGCGTTCGTCGGACTGCTCGTTCCCGTGCTCGCCGGATTCCTGTCCGGAGCAGTCCTGCGCGGGAGGATTGCCGAACTCATCGGACCAATGAATCGCCAGGCCTGGATGCTGGCGGCAGGCCTCGGGATCGGGATCGTCGGCGGCGCCAGCCTCGGTCTTCTCGCCTGGGCGTCAAGCGGATCGATCGGCCCCGGTCGCCTGCAGGACGTCGGACCGGATCCGTTGGCCGTTGGCCTCTTGGCCGCCCTCGAAATAGGAGTCGCCGCCGTGGGCGGTCTCGCGGCAGCCGCCCGGACGGGGCGTAAGAGTTAGCTAGTCTTAACCCGTGCTTTCGCTGGTCGTACTCATCTCCGGCGGTGGGTCGAACCTCCGCGCGCTGCTCGAGGCGTCCGAGGACGCCGAGTTCCCGGCGCGGGTCGTCGCGGTGGGCGCGGATCGCGACGCCGACGGCTTCTCGCACTCCGAGGAATTCGGTATCCCGACCTTCTCCGTCGCGCTTTCGAACTTCCCCGACCGCGAGGCCTGGGGGGATGCGATGCTCGAGCAGATCCAGTCCTGGCAGCCCGACCTCGTCATCCTCAGCGGCTTCATGAAGTTGCTCCCGCCGCGCGTGATCGACGCGCTCTCCCCGAATCTCATCAACACGCATCCGGCATACCTGCCCGAGTTCCCCGGCGCCCACGGCGTTCGGGACGCGCTCGCGGCCGGCGTAACCCAGACCGGAGCCAGCATCATCGTGGTTGACAGCGGTGTCGACAGCGGCCCAATCATCGCGCAGACCCGCATCCCGATTCTTCCAAGGGACACCGAGGCGAGCCTGCACGATCGCATCAAACCCGTCGAGCGACAGCTGCTGATCCAGACCGTTCTCGACATCGCCAACGGACGCATCGACCTCAAGGAGCTAGCCACCGCATGAGCGGCCCAAGCCACGACCCAGCCCTGTACCGCCCGCGCGACATCATCAGGATCCGGCGCGCACTCGTCTCGGTCAGCGACAAGACCGACCTGCTCGAGTTGGCGAAAGCGCTCGCCGATGCCGGGGTCGAGATCGTCTCCACCGGGGGAAGCGCGAAGGCGATCGCGGATGCGGGCATCCCTGTCACGCAGGTCGGCGACGTGACCGGATACCCGGAGTCCCTCGACGGACGCGTGCGCACCCTGCACCCCGCCATCCACTCCGGGCTGCTCGCCGACCTTCGGCTCGAGTCGCACGAGAAGGAGCTCGCGGACCAGGGCATCGAGCCGTTCGAGCTCGTCGTGTCGAACCTGTACCCGTTCGTCGAGACGATCGCCGCCGGGGTGACCGGGGATGACGCGGTCGAGCAGATCGACATCGGGGGCCCCGCCATGGTGCGCGCCTCGGCCAAGAACCACGCCAACGTCGCTGTCGTGACCTCTCCGGCCAGCTATCCCGTCATCCTGAAGGCGCTGAAGCTCGGCGGAACCACTCTCGAGCAGCGTCGTCGGCTCGCGACCGAAGCCTTCCAGCACACCGCGGCCTACGATCGCGCGGTCGCGGACTGGTTCACCGGCGGCGAGAATTTCGAGGTAAGCGGGACTCTCGCGGTGACGCTCCGCTACGGCGAAAACTCGCACCAGGCGGCCGGCCTCTACCTCAAGCACGGCGGCCACGGCATCGCCCAGGCCACCCAGCTCGGTGGCAAAGAGATGTCGTACAACAACTACGTCGACGCGGATGCGGCCCTGCGCGCCGCCTTCGACTTCAGCGAGCCAGCCGTCGCGATCATCAAGCACGCGAACCCGTGCGGTATCGCTGTCGGCGAATCGATTTCGATCGCACACCAGCGGGCTCACGCCTGCGATCCGCTGTCCGCGTTTGGCGGAGTTATCGCGGCGAACGGCATCGTGACGCTGGCGACTGCCGAGTCGGTCAAGCCGATCTTCACCGAGGTCATTATCGCGCCCGGCTACGAGCCAGAGGCGCTGGCACTGCTCCAGACCAAGAAGGACCTGCGCATCCTGCAGCTCCCAGCCGACTTCGCGCGCGAGTCCACCGAGTTCAAGCAGATCTCGGGAGGGATCCTCGTGCAGGATGTCGACGCGCACTTCGCGCCGTTCGACGAGTGGACGCTCGTGACGGGCGAGCCCGCAGACGCCGCAACCAGGGCCGACCTCGAGTTCGCCTGGCGTGCCTGCCGCGCCGTGAAGTCGAACGCGATCCTGTTGGCGAACGACGGCGCATCCGTCGGTGTGGGCATGGGCCAGGTCAACCGCGTGGACTCCTGCCACCTCGCCGTCAGCCGCGCGGGCGACCGCGCCGCGGGAAGTGTCGCCGCCTCGGACGCGTTCTTCCCGTTCCCAGACGGAGCCGAGATCCTGATTGCGGCCGATGTTCGCGCGATCGTCCAGCCCGGCGGTTCGATCCGCGACCAGCTGGTCATCGATGCCTGTGCCGCGGCCGGCGTCACGATGTACTTCACGGGCGAGCGCCACTTCTTCCACTAGACGACTCGTCGCAAGTCGCTCGTCGGCAGGTTTGGCTGCTCGGCTGCTCGGCTGCTCGGGCTGGTCGACGGGTCGGCTCGTGCGCAAGTCGGCTGCTCGGCTGCTCACGTTCATAACTCCGCCTGCATTGGCGGGCGGCTGGTGCGATCCCCGGAATCTAGCGGCTGGAAAATCCCGCACCCGAATTCAGGCTGAGTTATGAACGGCAGCACGCGGGTCATGGCTGCAGCCGCCCTGGATGACATTGCGTGGGGTCGCGGCTGAAGTCACCGCCGTTCGCCGTGCATAACTCCTCCTGGTTTCGCCGAGAGCTGGTGCGATCCCCGGAATCTAGCGGCGGAAAATCCCCGCGGCCGAATTCAGGCTGAGTTATGAACGGCAGCACCTGCCGGGCCTGGGAGCGCAGCGGAATTGCGGCCGGAATAAGCGAAGGTCGCTCGCATCTGGCAACATCGGTGTGTGAGCGACTTCGACGACGCAGTGCGAGCCAGCTGGGCGGGCAAAGCCGCCGCCTTCGAGCGCAGTTTTGCCGCCCTCTGCGGGTACCCGGCCGGTGGTCTTCTCGACGCGGTCGGACCGCTTGAGGCGCGCACCCTGCTGGATGTCGGAACCGGCACGGGAACCGTCGCCGCCCTCGCCGCCCAGCGCGGCGCGCTGACGGTTGGCGTTGATCCGGACGCCGGGATGCTGGCTCTTGCACGTGCAAAGGCGAAAACCGCGGTGTTCGGCATCGACACGCTCCCCAACCTGCACTGGCACGATGGAACGTTCGACGCCGTAGTCGCCAACTTCGTGGTCAATCACGTGGGCGATCCGCGCGGCGCCGTTGCGGAGCTCGCGCGCGTGGCGAAGCCGGGCGGCAGCGTCGCCGTCACCGTGTGGCCGCAGCCGAAGTCGCCCATCCTCGCGATCCTCGACCAAATGGTGATCGAGTCCGGCGTTGAGGCGCCGCCGGCCAGGCGCCTGCCCGAGCACCTCGAATTCGCTCGGGATGAGGAGGGGCTCGCCGGCCTCCTCGCCGAGGCTGGCCTCGTTGACGTTTCGGCGAGGCGCATCAGCTGGACTCACCGCACGACCTTTGACGATCTCTGGGCCGGACAGGTGGGTGGCATAACCTCCGCCGGCGAAATTGTGGCGAGCCAGCCGCCGGAGACGGTCGAGCGGATGAAGGCGACGCTCGCGCTCCTGGTGGAGCTGTACTGGGACGGCGACGAGATCGCGCTTCCCGCCGAGGCGCTGCTCGCGAGCGGACGGCGCGCGGAAACCAAGTAACCGGTCGCGCGGATCCAAGTAGCCGGGCGCCCGGATCCAAGTAGCCGGTCGCCCGGAAAAGTAGCCGCCAGAAACCGAGTAACCGCGTCCCCCGGCCGCCGAGGGGCATGCGGCCAGCTCATAGGGTCTGCCCGATAGGTTGTCAGGCATGAACCAGCGAGCCACCATGTCCCGCCGCATTCGTGCCTCCGTTGTGACGGGCTCTGTTGTGGCTCTCGTCACTTTCGTCGCGGTGGTACTGATCTATTTCGCTGCGCTGGCTGCACTGAATGAAGCGGACTTCGTCAACATCGCGCCGTACTTTGTCGGTCCCGGTGTCATCCTCGTCATCCTGCTTTCCGCGGTTGCCTACATCGACGGGCTGTCAAAGCTCCCACGGTTGCTGGTGTTCTCCCTGATCGCCGGCGTCTTCAGCGCCTACATCGGGAGTCTCATCCAGGGGCTCATCGTGGGAAATACGTTCGCGACCGCGTCCACCAATGCGACAGGCTCTCTGCTTGAGAGCAACCTGATCTTCATCGTGATCACGGTCATTGCGAGCTTCGCGCTGAGCCGGCGGATCTACGCCGCGAACCTCACGAAGGCGGCTCTGGACTCCACCGACGAAGTGCACGGTGTCGCGCTCGTCCGCGCCCCGGCGAAGACCCTCAACAAGGGCCAGGTCACGCACGTCAAGCGCAGGGTCGTCCGGGTGGCGAAGGCGGAGGCCCAGTGGGCCGCCTATCTGACGACGCTCGAGTCGGAGGGATTCAGGACGCTCGAGGTCGAGTCCGCGGATGCGCATCCGGATTCCGTCTTCATCGAAGACACCGTCGTCATGCTGGGCCAGACGGCAGTGCTTGCCAGCCCGGGTGCCGAGAGCCGGCGAGGCGAGACAAATGCCGTGGCGGCCGTCGTTACCGAACTCGGTCTCACAGCCCAGCCGATCCGCCTGCCCGGAACCCTCGACGGCGGCGACGTCCTCACGGTGGGAAAGACCGTCTACGTCGGGCGCAGTGGACGCACGAACGCCGAGGGCGTCCGCCAGTTCCGCGCGATCGCGAGCGACCTTGGCTACACGGTTGTAGCGGTGCCGGTCACGAAGGCGCTACACCTGAAGAGTTCGGTGACGGCACTTCCGGACGGAACGATCATCGGGCACCCGACACTCGTCGATCACCCCGAACTGTTCGACCGCTACCTCGAGGTCCCTGAGGCGTCCGGGGTTGCGGTGGTCGCGCTCAGCCAGAGCTCGGTCCTGATTGCAGCATCAGCGCCCAAGACGGCAGCCCTCATCACCGACCTCGGATACCGTGTCGTGACGGTCGACATCAGCGAGTTCGAGAAGCTCGAAGGCTCCGTCACCTGTCTCAGCGTGCGTATTCGCTAAACAGTTGCGGCGTCCAGCGAACTGCCAGTAGTCTGAAAGGCTGCTCGGGGAGCGTCGGTGTATAACACTCGCCCCGCCGCGCGGCTTACACGCAGAAGTCGCATACAGGAGGACGCCATGAAGAAGACCCAGATCGCTACGGCAAGCACCCGCACGGGAGCCACGAGCGTCGTTTCTGGTGCCTTCAGTGCTGGATCCTTCAGTGCTGGCTCCTTCAGTGCTGGTGCCTTCAGTGCTGGCTCCATCGCCGCTGGTTCCTTCCGCACTGGCGCACTGGTCTTTCCACTGCAGCCATAGCGGTCAGCCATAGCGGTGCGCCGTTGGCCCGCAGCCCATTCCACGCGAACGTCCGTGGCCGATTCGGCCCGCTTTCGCACCTTGTAAGTCCACAGTTTGCTCGCGACCGATCTCTTCGTCGCGCACCTCATCCAGCAGAGGAAATTCATGTCTTCACCCACGGCCGAACCCGGTCAAATACCCCAGCGCCTTGGGACCTTCAAGGCCATTCTGCGCATCTACCCGTACGCGAAACCCGCAATGCCGCGCATCTACCTCGGGATGGTGTCGGCCCTGCTCGCGGGCATCGTCGCGCTCCTGATTCCGCAGGTGCTGCGCTCGCTGGTTGACGGTCCGCTGAAGACGGGCGATGCGGCCCAGATCTGGCCGGCCTTCGGAATCGTGCTGATTCTCGGCGTGCTCGAGGCCGCACTCATCGCCTGCCGCAGGTTCTTCGTGCTGCAGCCGGGCACGCGAGTCGAGGCACGCCTTCGCAACGCGCTCTACGAGCAGCTGCAGGATCTGCCGGTCAGCTTCCACGATCGCTGGCCGTCCGGCCAGCTGCTGTCGCGCGCGGTCAGCGACCTGAACCTCATCCGGCGCTGGATCTCGTTTGGCATCGTGCTGCTGATCGTCAACATCCTGACGATCCTCGTCGGCTTCTTCTTCCTCGTGAGCATCTCGTGGTTCCTCGGCGTGATCTTTGTGATCTGTTCGATCCCGCTCTGGATCTACGGCTACGTGTTCGAGAGCAAGTACTCGGTTGTCGCGCGCCGGAGCCAGGACCAGTCGGGAGACCTCGCGACCGCGGTCGAGGAGTCGGTGCACGGCATCCGCGTCCTCAAGGCGTTCGGTCGTGGCCGATACTCGCTCGACCGCTTCTCCGAGCAGGCCGAGGAGCTGCTCGGCACGGAGATCGAGAAGGCTCGCGCGATCGCGGGCATCTGGTTCTGGCTGCTGCTGGTTCCGGACGTCACCTTCGCGATCTGCCTGCTCGCCGGAGTCTGGCTCGCGGCAACCTCGCAGATCACGGCTGGTGAGCTTGTCGCGTTCTTCGCGACCGCGACGGTGCTGCGATTCCCGGTCGAGTCGATCGGATTCCTGCTCTCGATGACCTTCGACACCCGCACGGCGGTCGACCGCTTCTTCGAGGTGCTGGATACGCCGAACACGATCCAGGATCCGGAACATCCGAAGACGATCAAGAAGCCGCTCGGCAAGCTCGCGTTCAACGACGTGCACTTCCGCTACCAGGATTCGGCTGCCCAGTATGCCGACCTCATCGATGGCGTGACCCTGACTCTCGAGCCGGGCGAAACCATGGCGCTGGTTGGATTGACCGGCTCTGGCAAGTCGACCATCACCGCGCTCACGACCCGGTTGTACGACGTGACGGGTGGTTCGATCACGCTCGACGGCGTCGACATCCGCGACCTCACCCGCACCGACCTGCGCACACACATGGCGATGGCGTTCGAGGATGCGACGCTGTTCTCGGCCTCCGTCCGCGACAACGTGATGCTCGGACGGCCGGAGGGTACTGAGGACGACCTGAGGGAGGCACTCGAGATTTCGCAGGCCTCCTTCGTGTTCGACCTGCCCAATGGACTCGACACCAAGGTCGGCGAGGAGGGGCTGAGCCTTTCCGGCGGCCAGCGCCAGCGGCTGGCGCTCGCCCGTGCGGTGGCGGCCCGGCCCGAGGTCCTGGTGCTGGACGACCCGCTCTCCGCGTTGGATGTGGACACCGAGGCGCTCGTCGAGGCCGCATTGCGCAGGGTGCTGGCCTCGACCACGGCGCTGATCGTCGCGCACCGGCCATCCACCGTCATGCTCGCCGATCGGGTTGCGCTGCTCGAATCCGGACGCATCACCGCGGTCGGCAAGCACTCCGACCTGTTGGCATCCAGCGATCACTACCGCTTCGTGATTTCGAGCCTCGAGGACGAAGAGGCGCGTGAGGCGATCGAACGCGCGCGACAAGAGAACGACAGAACCGACAAGAACGACAGAACTGACGACAGAACCGACAAGACGGAAGAGGGGGTGGCGCGATGAGTGTCATCGGAGTTGAAGGCGAAGAGCGCGAAGACCACAGCGCCGCCGAAATCAAACAGCTGCGCGACCGATCCACCCGGCTGCTCGGGTCGCTGCTGAGGCCGCTGCGCAACCGGGTGATCTGGACGATCTTCATCGTCGTGATCTCGACCGCCGCGCAGGTTGCCGGCCCGGCGCTGATCGCGTTCGGCATAGACACCGGCCTGCCGGCACTGGTCAAGTCCCAGGACTGGATGCCGCTGTCGCTGACCGTCGTCGCCTACCTGGTCGCGGCTCTCATCGGCGCGTTCCTGATCTCGCAGTACACGATCCTGTCCGCGAAGATCAGCCAGGCCATCCTGATCGATCTTCGCAAGCGAGTGTTCAGGCACACGCAGCTGCTGAGTCTGGACTTCCACGAGACCTACACGTCCGGACGCATCATCGCGCGCCAGACGAGTGACCTCGACACCATTCGCGAGCTGCTGGATTCCGGTATCAACCAGCTCATCCAGGGCCTGCTCTACATGGTGTTCATCGCGATCGCGATGTTCTCGCTGGACTGGGTGAGCGGGGTGGTGCTGTTCGTCGCGCTGATTCCGCTGTACTTCCTCGCTCGCTGGTTCCAGAAGCGCTCGAACAGCCTGTTCCGACTGACCAGGGTGGCATCCGCACGCTTGATCGTGCACTTCGTCGAGACCATGACGGGCATCCGTGCGGTCAAGGCGTTCCGCAAGGAGAAGCGCAACGAGGCGGAGTTCGGCGCGCTGGTCGAGGATTATCGGGATGCCAATGGCCGGGTCATCCAGCTGTTCGGAATCTTCGACCCCGGCCTGATCCTGATCGGCAACCTGGCTCTCGCGGTCGTGCTACTGGTCGGCGGCCTCCGGGTGGCGAGCGGCGGGATCGAGATCGGCGCGCTCCTGGCCGTGCTGCTGTACACGCGTCAGTTCTTCGGTCCGGCCGAGGAGATGGCGATGTTCTACAACTCATACCAGTCGGCATCCGCGGCTCTCGAGAAGATCTCCGGTGTGCTGGAGGAAACGCCGAGCGTTCCCGATCCGGCGCGTCCGATCGACCTCTGGCAGGCCAAGGGCCGGGTCACGTTCGACCACGTCCGATTCGCGTACAGGGAGGGTCGGGATGTCCTGCCGAGCTTCGACCTTGAGATGCCGGCCGGGCAGACCATCGCCCTCGTCGGATCGACGGGTGCCGGAAAGTCGACGCTCGCGAAGCTCATTTCGCGCTTCTACGATCCGACCGAGGGCTCGGTGCTGCTCGACGGAGTCGACCTGCGCAACCTTCACCCGAAGGACCTGCGTCGCGCGATCGTGATGGTCACCCAGGAGGCGTACCTGTTCTCCGGGAGCGTTGCGGATAACATCGCGCTCGGAAAGCCGGATGCCAAACGGGAAGAGATCGTCGCCGCGGCGAAGGCTGTCGGTGCTCACGAATTCATCGAGAGCCTGCCGAACGGCTACGACACGGACGTGAACAAACGAGGCGGACGAGTGTCGGCCGGCCAGCGCCAGCTGCTGTCGTTCGCGCGCGCGTTCATCGCCGATCCGGTCGTGCTGATCCTGGATGAGGCGACGGCCTCGCTCGACATCCCGAGCGAGCGGCTGGTGCAGGAGGGGCTCTTGACCCTGCTCGCCGACCGCACCGCGATCATCATCGCGCACCGCCTTTCGACGGTCGCTATCGCCGATCGGGTGTTGGTCATGGAGCACGGCGTCATCGTCGAGGACGGGACGCCCAACGACCTGATCGCGGGCACCGGACGATTCGCCCAGCTGCACGCGGCCTGGCGGGATTCGCTGGTCTAGCCATGGTTCGGACTAGCCATCTGCCCAGGGATGCCCGCTGCCAGCGCTAGTTGCGCCAGCCGTACGTTTCGCCGGCAATCGTGAACAGCCGCCAGCCCGGGGAGCACAGCTCTCCCGTGGCTGGCGGTTTCGTGTTGGGCCACCAGGTCGTATCGAGAGTGGGGGCGCCGGTAAGGGTGCCCGGCTTGCACAGGGTGGCATCCGGCGGTGTCTTCGACGTGTAAGTGATGATCTCGGCGCTGGAAAGAGTCGAGGCCCGAACGTACATGTTGGTGGCGTCGTGCGGGACGAACGCGGGGGGAAGCGCCGTCGGAGTCGTGGAGTTCGCGACATCCGCCCAGGTTGGGTAGTCGCCCTGCACCGGCGTATCGGTGACGCTTTTGATGGTCGCGCACCCGGCGAGCGCAAGGGTGAGGGCGAGGGCTGTGGTGGTGACGAGCGCCAACTTGAGTGGCAGAGACTGCATGACTCAATTCAACGCTATAGTCACCATCCCTCAGGTCCGCTAGCCGGGGTAATCGCTATGAATCGGCTGCGACTCGCGGATGATTTTGCTGTCATCCGGGAGAATCATCGAGATTCCGCGCCATTCGGCGACCAGCGCGCCAGGGTCATGTCGACCCGAAATGTCCCGGATGTCGCGATGCGCAGCGGAGTGGATTCCGCGCGGTAGTACTGGAGTGCGCGTGCCTCGTGGTCGAGTGCGGGGTGCCCACTCGCGCGCACGACGCGCCACCATGGAACATCCGATCCGTAGTAGGCCATGACCTGCCCGACGCCGCGGGCCGCGCGGGATCCGATGGCCGCGGCAACATCCCCGTAGCTCATGACGCGACCCTCCGGGATGGTTTCGACCACCGAGAGTACCCGAGATACGAAGTCGTCGGCCAGCTGGCCCTCGCCGGACGGATTGCCCGCGCGAGCGACTTCGTGCGCGTCGGTCACGACCGGCGTCGCCCCAACAGGACGAAGTTTTCGAACTCGCCGAACGAGGTGAATCCGAGCGACTCGTACAGGTCGAGGGCCGGGGCGTTCTTTGCCACCGTGAGCAGCGCCATCCTGTCGTCGCCGCGCGAATCCAGAAGTGTGGTCAGCAGCGACCTTCCGACGCCCTTGCCGCGGGCCGACTTCTCGACCGCGAGTTCGACGATCTCGAGGTGATCTCCGAGCCAGGCCTTTTCGAGGGATGGATGGATGCGCTCCGCGACGTAGTCCGTCCAGAACTGTCCGTGGTCTCCGACGTAGCCGTAGCAGTAGCCGACGATCTCACCGTTGGAATCCCTGGCGGTCGCGAGGGTGAATTCCTTGCGCCCGAGGTGGAGCGGAAGAACGGCGGTGCCGAAGTCGATGCCGCTCGAGGGTCGGTTGAAGGGGGAGTCGGAGTAGACATCGTTGTGGATGCGGATGATGTCGTCGCTGAGCCCGGCGGCCGCGGCAGCATCAACCAACTCGACCCGGTAGGTGGAAGTCATATCGTTCACAGCTCCAACGCTCCAATGTTCTCGCCGTACTGGGTCTGGCCCGTGACCACGAATCCGATGTGCAGGAAGAACTGCTCGGGGCCCTCCTCGCCGGGCTCCCAGATCACGTAAAGCCGATCGAAGCCGCGGCTGCGCGCCTCATCGGCGAGGGCATGCGCCGCGAACCGGCCAACACCGAGGCCCTGGGCGTCCGCCGCGACGTTGATGCGCCAGATGCAGCTGCGGAATTCTTCCTGGTGCGCGTCCGGATCGAAGTTGCCGCGAATGAATCCGACGACTTCGTCGCCGTCGAGGACAACCCGCGGCCACGACGTGACCGGGTTGATGTACGCGTCGGCGATGGCGTACGACGTCGGGGTGACGAACTGCTCCTGGCCACGACGAAGCGTCAGGCTGTTCGCGGCCACGATGGTCTTCGCCGACAGTTCTTCCAGTCTCAGCTCTCCCATACCCTCAGGCTAACCTGCCGGAGAATCCTGCGACTACCTCGTTCTTGCGGGGCAGGATGGAACGGTGAAGATCACTGGTGCTGTTCTCGAGGAAATTGGCCGCCCGCGACCGTGGGCCGACTCGAAACCGATAGTTGTCGGAGAACTCGAACTCGCCGACCCTGGCCCCGGCGAACTTCTCGTGCGGATCGAGCCGCGGGCGTCTGCCATTCCGCGATCGCCTATAGCTCCACCGCGCGGCGCATACCGCCCGGTCGGTATCATGGTCCGAGGAAGACCCAGTCGGCGATGGAGCTAATGCATGGACGCGAGTAGCGCGGGACGTCGTCCCCTTCCCGGACTCGATGTCGTCGCCCTGCAGAACTGGTTGCTCGAGAACCAGCCGGAGCTCCTCGGCGCCGTGCCCCTGAGCGCGAGTCTCATCGCCGGCGGACGCAGCAATCTCACCTATGCGATCCGTGGAGCAGCGGAACCTCTCGTCCTGCGCAGGCCGCCGCTCGGCCACGTCCAGTCGACCGCGCACGACATGGCTCGCGAGTTCCGTGTGATTTCGGCCCTGCGGGGGAGTCGCGTGCCCGTGCCGCGAGCCATTCGCCTGGTTGACGATCCGACCTCGGGCGTGGATGCGCCGTTCTACCTCATGGAGCGCGTGACCGGCCGCACCATCCTCACCCGCTCGGACAATGCCGCGTACACGCCATCCCAGTTGCGCGAGCTGAGTCTCGATCTCGCGCGCACTCTCGCGAACCTTCACTCGATCGATCCCGCGGATGTCGGACTAGCGGACTTCGGCCGACCCGACGGATTTCTCGTTCGGCAGGTCGATCGCTGGGGTCGCCAGTACGACGGTTCGCGCAATCGCGATCTCCCGGAGTTGGATGCCCTCCAGGCGGAACTTCACGAGCGAATTCCCGAGACCCGTCGCTCCTCGATCGTGCACGGCGACTATCGCCTCGACAACGCTCTCGTGCGCGATATCGCCGGCGCGCCCAGCATCAGCGCAATCCTCGACTGGGAGATGGCCACTCTCGGCGACTCGCTCACCGACCTCGGACTGCTCGGTCTCTACTGGAACCTGAACGACCTCGACGGCGTGCCGCCAGGGATCGTCGCGACCTCGGTCACCGAACTCGACGGATACCCGAGCTTCGAGCAGCTGGTCGACGAGTACTCGGCCGTGGCCGACGTCGAGGTCCCGGAGCTGCCTTGGTATCTCGCGCTCGCCGCTTTCAAGCTCTCCGTGATTCTCGAGGGCATCCACTATCGCTTCAAGGCGGGACAGACCGTTGGCGAGGGATTCGACCAGATCGGCGCGCTCGTGACCCCGATCGCCCGTGCCGGCCGGCACTACCTCGCGAGGGTGTGACGCTCATGGACTTCGCGCTCGATGACACAACACAGCGGCTCCTCAGCGCACTCGATGACTTCATGCAAGAGAAGGTTTACCCGGCCGAGCCCGTGCTCGAAGCCCAGTTGGCCGAGCATCCGGACAGCTGGTCGCCGCCGCCGATTGTGGAGGAGCTGAAGGCTGAGGCAAAGAGGCGCGGCCTCTGGAACCTGGTGCCCCTTGACCAGCGCGGCGGATCGGCCGCGGCCCTGACCAACCTCCAGTACGCGCCGCTCTGCGAACTCATGGGCCGCAGCCCGAAGCTCGCGCCGGCCGCCACGAACTGCGCGGCCCCAGACACCGGCAACATGGAACTCCTTCGCGCCTACGGCACCGACGACCAGCGCCGCGAATGGCTCGAGCCGCTGCTCGACGGGCGCATCCGATCCTCGTTTTGTATGACCGAACCGGATGTCGCATCCTCGGATGCCACGAACATCCAGACCAGCATCCGGCGGGAGAGCGACAGCGGTCGCAGGGACGTCAGGGACGGCAGGGATGGCAGGGATCGCAGAAATGGCAGCGATGGCAGCGGCGACCACTATGTCATCAACGGCCGCAAGTGGTGGTCTACCGGCGCCATGAATCCGGGCGCGGCTCTGTTCATCGTGATGGGCAAGACCGATCCCGACTCCGAGCGCCACCGGCAGCAGAGTATGGTGCTCGTTCCCCGGGACACCGAGGGCGTCACGGTCGTCCGTCCGCTCACGGTTTTCGGCTACAGCGATCGCGACCACGGCGGCCACGCCGAGGTGCTGTTCGAGAACGTCCGCGTGCCCGTCGCCAACGTGCTCGGCGGCGAGGGCGAGGGCTTCGCGATGGCGCAGGCGCGGCTCGGTCCAGGGCGCATCCACCACTGCATGCGGGCGATCGGGATGGCGGAGCGGGCCCTCGATCTCGGGCGGGCACGCGCCAACGAGCGGGTCGCGTTCGGTAAGCCGATCGCCGAGCACGGCGTGATTCGCGAGTGGTTCGCCGAGGCGCGGATGGAGATCGAGGCGAATCGACTGCTCGTGCTCAAGACCGCCTGGCTCATGGACACGGTCGGCAATCGCGCGGCCCACAGCGAGATCCAGGCGATCAAGATCTCGGTGCCGCGGATGCTCGAGAAGATCGTCGACCGGATGATCCAGGTCTTCGGGGCCGCCGGTGTGTCGCAGGATTCGCCGCTGGCGGAGTTCGCCGCCGGAGCCCGCACGCTGCGACTCGCGGATGGTCCGGACGAGGTGCACCTGAACGCCCTGGGCCGCGCCGAACTCAAGAAGCGCGACTGAAAAGCAGCCCAACCAACAAAGCAGCCCAACCAACGCAGCGCAACTGAAGCAACAGAAACAGGAGACACGCACATGGCTGACCACGAGAAGCGCACCGCAATCGTCACCGGCGGAGGCCGCGGCATTGGCGCAGCGATCGCCGAACGCCTCGCGAAGGATGGCAACAGGGTCGGCGTGATCGACCTGCGCACCTCCGACACGGAGGCGACCGTTGACCGCATCATCAAGGCCGGCGGAGAGGCGGTTGGCGTCGGTGCGGATGTCGCCGACGCGGATGCCGTCGCAACTGCCGTGCAGCGCATCGCCGACGACCTCGGCAAGCCGACCATCCTCATCAACAACGCCGGCATCCTTCGTGACAACCTGCTGTTCAAGATGACCGACGACGATTGGGATGCCGTGATCGGCGTCCACCTGCGCGGCGCGTTCCTGATGAGTCGCGCGGTGCAGTCGTTCCAGGTCGAGGCCAGGTGGGGTCGCATCGTCAGCCTCTCGAGCACGTCGGCGCTCGGCAACCGTGGACAGGCCAATTACGCGGCGGCCAAGGCGGGCATCCAGGGCTTCACGAAGACGCTGGCGATCGAACTCGGCCGCTACAACGTCACCGCCAACGCGATCGCCCCCGGCTTCATCGCGACCGACATGCTGCGCGAGACGGCTGAGCGGATCGGGATGTCGTTCGAGGACTTCATGACGGCAGCCGCGAAGGATATTCCGGTCGGCAGGTGGGGCCAGCCCGAGGACATCGCGGCCGCCGCATCCTTTTTCGTCAGCGACGAGGCATCCTTCGTCTCTGGCCAGGTCCTGTACGTCGCGGGAGGGCCGAAGGCGTGACGCACTACGCATCGGTCGCCGAGTTGACGGCCGCGGTCGGCGGTCCTGCCCAGACGAGCGACTGGGCCCTGATCGACCAGGAACGCATCGACAGGTTCGCGGATGCCACCGGCGACCACCAGTGGATCCACGTCGATCCGGAGCGGGCCGCCGCCGGCCCGTTCGGCACGACCATCGCGCACGGATTCCTGACCCTCTCGATGATCTCGGACCTGCTGTTCGGTCTGACCACGCTCGAAGGCAGTCCGATGGTCATCAACTACGGACTCGAGCGGCTGCGCTTTCTGAGCCCCGTTCCCGTCGGCAGCCGCATTCGAGCGCAGGCGACGCTCTCCGGCGTGACGCCGTCGGCCAGGGGCGTGCGCGTGAACACCGGCGTCACGATCGAGCTCGAGGGCAACGACAAGCCGGCGCTGGTCGCCGAGACGATCGCCATGTTCGTGCTCGAGAGCTGACCCGTTTCGAATCCGTTCCGACCCAGGAGTTCAACGATGAACGACGACACCAGCACCGACCAGTACGCGGTCGACCCGATCACCTCGCGCGGCTTCGGCAGCCTGTCGGTCGCGACGATTCTCGCCGATCCAGCCCACCGCTATCCGGACCGCCCGGCCATCATCATGGGCGCAACCACGACGACCTACGGCGAGCTGTGGGCCGGGGCGATGGCGTACGCCGGTGCGCTTCGCGCTCGCGGAATCGGTCGTGGCGATCGGGTCGCGATGCTCGTTCCGAACGTCACCGACTTCCCGCGGGTGTACTACGCGATCCTGTCCCTCGGGGCGATCGCGGTGCCGATCCACCTGCTGCTGAAGGGGGAGGAGATCGAGTACATCCTCCGGGACAGCGGGTCGAAGCTCGTGGTGATCGCGGCTCCGATGCTGGCCGAGGGTGGCAAGGGCGCTGCCGCCGCGGGTGTCCCCGTCGTAACGGTCATGCTGCCGGATTCGATGGTCAGGGATGTCCCGATCCCGCGACTCGAAGACGAGGCCGCGCTCGGCGAACCGCTCGAGCGGTACGAATCCGTCAACCCGCTGGATGCCGCGACCATCCTGTACACGAGCGGCACGACCGGTAAGCCGAAGGGCGCAGTTGGCAGTCACCTCGCGCTGGTCGAGCAGGTGCAGACCGCGCTCATCGACAGCTTCGACATGAGGGTCGAGGATGTGCTGTTCGGCGGACTCCCGCTGTTCCACACCTTCGGGCAGTCATCCGTCATGAACGTCGGGTTCCGGCGCGGCGCCGCGATCCTGCTGATCCCCCGCTTCGAGCCGGATGACGTGCTCGCCCAGATGATCAGGAACAGGGTGACGATCATGGCGGGCGTGCCGACCATGTTCATCGCGCTGCTGGATGCGGCGTCACGGTCGGCGGATCGGCCACCCCTGCGCTTTTGTGTCTCCGGTGGATCCGGCCTGCCGCTCGCGGTCCTGGAGAGGTTCGAGCGGGATTTTGGCGCGCCAGTGCACGAGGGCTATGGGCTCACGGAGACGTCACCGACGGTCACGTTCAACCACACTCGCGACGAGCCGGTCGCGGGGACGGTTGGCCGCCCGATCTGGGGAGTGGATGTCGAGATCGCCAACGCCGACATCGACGACCGGATCGAGTTCCTGCCCGCGGGCGGGCTCGGCGAGGTGATCGTTCGCGGGCACGCGCTGTTCAAGGGGTACCTGCACAACGACAGGGCCAACGCGGAGTCGTTCATCGACGGCTGGTTCCGCACTGGCGATCTCGGGACGAAGGGGGAGGATGACCGCGTCACGATCGTCGACCGCAAGAAGGACATGATCGTGCGCAACGGCTACAACGTCTATCCGACCGAGGTCGAGAACGTTCTCGCCCGGCTGGATGGCGTCGCCCAGGTCGCCGTCTTCGGGATCCCGGACGAGACGCACGGCCAGGAGGTTGCCGCCGCTGTCGTTCGCGCTGCCGGTTCGTCGCTGACCGAGGGCGACGTGATTGCCTACGCGAAGGAGCACGAGGCGGCCTACAAATACCCGCGGCACGTCTACTTCCTTGACGCGATGCCGCTCGGTGCGAGTGGCAAGGTGCTCAAGCGTGAGTTGCAGGAGATGTACAAAGGAGTGTGACCTCCATCGATGACCTGCCCGGGTTGCTCGCCTCGACGGTCGTGGCCCTCTCGGACGCCGGCGTCCACGACGAGGCGCTCGGGGCGTTCAAGCCGTCGCGCGGTGTCTTGATCTTCCGGACCGCGGATGCGTTCACTCCCGTTGGGCGCGCCTGGCGGCTGGGCGTGCTGCTGCTCGATCGGTCCGGCGGCCTGTACTCGCTCGGCGAGGTGACGCGCGCGGTTGCGCCCGGTCGGGCGGCCGTCAACCGTTCGGCGGCCGGCACCGAGCGGCGCTCCTATCGGGAGGCGGCATCCCGAAGTGCCTTTCCGGCGGGCGAGGCGATCAACTTCGGCTTTGCGGCTCTTGCCCTTGATGCCGCGAGCCTGGCCGCGGGATCCGGTCCGCTGTTTCTTCTGGACGGCCAGATCATGGTCACGGTCGATCCAGCCTCGGGCGGAGCGACCGACCTCGAGCGCTACCTCGCCGACCGTGTCGCGGCGCTGATGGGCGACTAGCTCCGCGTCGCGGCGCTGATCGGCGACTAGTGCCTGTCGCGGCGCTGATCGCGACTAGCTGCGGAGCCTGCTCTGGCCGATTTCCGTTCTGACCAGATTGCTGTCTGCCCCCGTGTGATGCGTCAGCCCCCGTACGTACGGGGGCAGACACGAGATGGCGAGCAGTTACGCGCCCGTGCGATGCGGGATGCCCGCGGTCATCCCACCGTCGACCACGAACTCGGCACCGGTCGAGTAGGAAGAGTCAGAACTCGCGAGGAACACGATCATCTTCGAAACCTCCTCCGGCTTGCCGCTGCGATGCATCGGGATCTGCAGCTGCTTCGGGTCGATGTCCGCCGTCATGGGCGTCTCGATGTAGCCGGGATGCACAGAGTTGACCCGAATTCCGAATCCGCCGAGCTCCTGCGACGCCGACTTCGTGAGCCCGCGCACGGCGAACTTCGAGGCAACATACCCGTGCAGGTATGCACCTCCGCGCAGTCCCTCGACGGACGAAATGTTGATGATCGACCCGCGCCGAAGCTTCTTCATGCCGGCGACGACGGACTTGATCCCGAGGAAGACGCCGGTCTGATTGACGGCGATGATCTGGTTCCAGAGGTCGAGCGAGTACTGCTCGAACGGTCCGGCGTTGGCGATTCCGGCGTTGTTCACGAGGATCGAGACCGTACCGAAGGCCTGCTCGGCGGCGGCGACCGCATCCGTCCAGCTCTGCTCCTGCGTCACGTCGAGGTGCACGTAGCTGGCGGCGTCCCCCAGCGAGGCCGCGAGTGCCTCACCCTGTTCGTCGAGGATGTCCGCGATGACGACACGAGCGCCCTCCGCGACCAGGGCGCGCGAGTGGGTCTCGCCCATCCCGCGGGCACCGCCCGTTACCAGCGCGACTTCTCCGTCGAGTTTCATGAAGGGCTCCTAGTTGGTGCCTAGTTGGTGGGGACGGGTCGCAGCGATGCCAAAAACAGGTCGGTCAGCTCACTTGCGACCTTCTCCTTCGAGAGCGGTCCGCGCGACGAATACCACTGGCTCAGATAGTGGACGTCCGAGAAGAAGTGCGCGATGAGCACCGCGTCGGGGACATCGGTACGGAACACGCCCTCCCGCTGCCCGGCGTTCAGCACGCGCTCGAACGCGTCGTTGTACTCACGTCGGCGCCGCTTCACCTCGTCCTGGCGGGCCTGCGAAAGCATGTGCTGCGAGCGAAAGAATGTCGCGCCCTCGTTCATCCACTCGATGGAGGTCACGAGCACGTCCTCACAGACCAGCCGCATCGTCGCTTCCGCGCCGCGCCCGCGCGCCACGATCTCCTCGAGGTGTTCGCGCTGCAGCGAAAGGATGCGGTCATAGATGTCAAAGAGCAGGTCGTCCTTGGACTTGAAGTAGTGGTAGAGCGCGCCCTTGGTGACGCCGGCGGCATCCACGATTTGCTGCACGCTCGTCTGCGCGTACCCCTGGCTCGCAAACAGCTCGACCGAGACGCGAACGAGCTTCTCGGGAACTGTCTCCGTCGTCGCGACAGTCGCCGCCATCACAGCGCGCCCATCACAGCGCGCCCGCGAGCGATCCGCCACCGTCGATGACGAGCGTCTGGCCGGTGATCCACGCGGACTCCTCCGACAGCAGGAATGCGACCGGCCCCGCCACATCCGCGGGTTCACCCAGGCGCGCGAGCGGGTACGCGGCGGCCGCCTCGGCCTCGCGACCCTCGTACAGCGCCCTCGCGAAGTTGGTCTTGATGACGGCCGGCGCGACGGCATTGACGCGGATGCGTGGCGCGAGCTCGAGGGCCAGCTGCTGGGTCAGGTTGATGAGCGCGGCCTTCGACACTCCGTACATCGCGATCCCGGGGGCGGCGGTGACGCCCGCGATGGATGCGATGTTGACGATCGCGGTGGACAGGCCGGCGGCGACAGCATCCCGACTCCAGGCCAGGCTGCCGAGCACGTTGACCTCGAGGATCTTGCGCGCGGCATCCTCGCCGACGCCGAGAATCGGGCCGTAGGCGGGGTTGATGCCCGCGTTGTTGACCAGGTAGTCGAGGCGACCGAACTCGCGGGCGATCGTGTCGAAGACCGTCGTGCGGTGAGCGGGATCGTCCGCTTTGCCGGCGAGGCCGATGGCGGCTGGTCCGAGCTGGGCGACTGCTTCGTCGAGGGTCTCCTGCCCGCGTGCCGTGATGACGACGCGAGCGCCGTCGGCCACCAGCGCCTGCGCGATCGCGAGGCCGATGCCGCGGCTGGCTCCCGTCACGAGAGCGGTTTTGCCGTCGAAGCGCGCCATTGAATCCCTTGTGTATCGGTAAGAACCGTGTCTCTGCGACATCCGGTGGTGGAGGTTCCGACCGGTTGGTATGTTCATGATAATAGCCGCCGCGCCAAAGGAGTCGGGATGTCGGAAACAGAAGTTCACGAGCCGATCGAAGAAGCAACGATCGAGGGCACGGCCGACGCCAGGTTCGTCGGACTGCGCGAAGAGTTCCAGCGCCAGCTCGACTCCGGCGCCGATCTCGGAGCCTCGATCTCGCTCGTCGAACACGGTGTCCCGGTCGTGGACCTCTGGGGCGGCTGGGCTGACGAGCAGCGCAGCGCTCCCTGGAGGCGCGACACCATCACCAACCTCTGGTCGATCACGAAGACCATGACGGCACTTTCTGCCCTGATGCTCGTCGACCGCGGACAGCTCGACCTCGACGCCCCGGTCGCGAAATACTGGCCCGAATTCGCGCAGAACGGCAAGGACGCCGTCACGGTCAAGCAGCTCATGTCGCACACCGCGGGCGTCAGCGGATGGGATGCGCCGTTCAGCCTCGACGATCTCTACGACTACGAGAAGGCGACCGCCCGACTCGCGAGCCAGGCTCCCTGGTGGGAGCCGGGGACCGCATCCGGCTACTCGCTCGCGAACTACGGGCACCTGGTCGGCGAGCTGGTGCGTCGGATTTCGGGCAAGACCCTTCGTGAATTCGTCGCGACCGAGATCGCCGGTCCGCTCGGCGCGGACTTCACGATCGGGGTGCCGACCTCCGAGTACGGGCGGGTGAGCAACGTCGTTCCGCCGCCGGACATCGAGCTCGACCTCTCGCAGCTGCCGGCAGGGCATCCGGCGCTCCGCACGCTCGGGACGACGGTGCTCGATGCCACCACTCCGCGGACCGACGCCTGGCGACAGGCCGAGATCGGCGCGGCGAACGGGTTCGGCAACGCTCGGTCGGTCGCGCGCATCCAGTCGGTCGTCACGAACGGCGGCGAAGTGGATGGCGTCCGGCTCCTGTCGCCGGCCACGATCGACCGCATCTTCGAGGTGCAGTCCGACGGCGTAGACCTTGTGCTGTTCGAGCAGCTGCGTTTCGGGATCGGTTATGGTCTCGCGAGCCCGGCTCGCCCGGGGATGCCGCAGGGCCGTGTCGCCTACTGGGGCGGCTGGGGCGGTTCGGTCGTGGTCAATGACGTCGATCGCGGTCTGACCTTCGCCTACGTCATGAACCGGATGGCGGAGGGAGTCGTCGGCTCGACCCGCAGTGAGCTGTACCTGCAAGCGGTCTATTCCAAACTATCTTGACGTCGAGATACTTTGAGAAACCGGCTAAGCTTGTTGTGGCTAAAAGTAAGCAACGAGAGGAACTACCACCGTGGCAAAGATCAAGGTTGAGGGTACGGTCGTCGAACTGGACGGCGACGAGATGACCCGCATCATCTGGCAGAAGATCAAGGAAACACTGATCCACCCCTATCTCGACATCAACCTCGATTACTACGACCTCGGTATCGAGCACCGCGACGCGACCGACGACCAGGTCACGATCGATGCGGCCCACGCCATCCAGAAGTACGGCGTCGGCGTCAAGTGCGCGACGATCACCCCGGATGAGGCCCGCGTCGAAGAGTTCGGCCTCAAGAAAATGTGGAAGTCGCCGAACGGCACGATCCGCAACATCCTCGGCGGCGTGATTTTCCGCGAGCCGATCATCATCTCGAACATCCCGCGTCTGGTTCCCGGCTGGAACAAGCCGATCATCATCGGCCGCCACGCGTTCGGCGACCAGTACCGCGCCACCGACTTCGTCTTCAAGGGTGCAGGCAAGCTCACGGTCGAGTTCACGCCGAACGATGGCTCCGAGCCGATGAAGTTCGAGGTCTACGACGCTCCGGATGACGGCATCGCCCAGGTCCAGTACAACCAGGACGCCTCGATCCGCGACTTCGCCCGCGCGAGCCTCAACTACGGTCTCGCCCGCAACTACCCGGTTTACCTGAGCACCAAGAACACGATCCTGAAGGCCTACGACGGTCGCTTCAAAGACATCTTCGAAGAGATCTTCAACGCCGAGTTCAAGGAGCAGTTCGACGCCGCAGGCCTCACCTACGAGCACCGCCTGATCGACGACATGGTCGCATCGGCGATGAAGTGGGAGGGCGGCTACGTCTGGGCCTGCAAGAACTACGACGGTGACGTCCAGTCCGACACGGTTGCCCAGGGCTTCGGCTCGCTCGGCCTCATGACCTCGGTCCTGAGCACGCCGGACGGCAAGGTCGTCGAGGCTGAGGCCGCACACGGAACGGTCACGCGCCACTACCGCCAGCACCAGGCCGGCAAGCCCACGTCGACCAACCCGATCGCCTCGATCTACGCCTGGACGCGCGGACTCGCGCACCGTGGACTCCTCGACGGAAACCAGGCCCTGATCGACTTCTCGACCACGCTCGAGGATGTCGTCATCAAGTCGGTCGAGGACGGCCACATGACGAAGGACCTCGCGCTGCTCGTCGGACCGGACCAGAAGTGGGAGACCACGGAGGAGTTCCTCGACACGCTCGACAAGAACCTCGCCGCGCGCCTGGCGTAAGCACCAGCAGCACAGCACAACAGATTCGCGCTGCGGATCGGGCCTCACGGCTTGATTCGCAGCGCGTTTCTTTGTCTCGGGGCCGAAGCGTCCCGTGCCTTTCATCGAATGCCCTCTAATTGCGGGTGTCTTTCACCGGCATCCGCAGTTAGAGGGCATTCGATGGAGCAGCCGATGGACTTTAGTACCCCGAAAAGTAGTCCGTCTTCACGCTGCGAACCCCGGCCCTGCGCAGGGCCGGGCGAAGTGCGCGAACGAGGGTCGGCGGCCCGGAGACGTAGGCGGCGCGACTCTTCGCATCCGGAACCGCTGAGGTGAGCAGGTCCGCGCTCAGCGGCCCTGCACCGAGGTAGGTCCAGTGCGCCGGAAGCACGGCGGGCGCGCTCGGGGCGACCAGGAGTACTCGATGGTCGCTGTTGTTGAGGCGTTCGGCATAGGCGAGATCGTCGGCGGATGAACTCGAGTAGACAAGCACGACATCCCGCTTCTCCGCGCTCGCTTCGAGCTCGGCAAGGTGGCTGACGTACGGCGTGATGCCGATGCCGCCGGCCACGAGCAGTACCGGCTTCGCCGTGTCCTTCGGGAGTACGAAGTCACCGCCGATCGCCGTTGCGATGACCGTCGCTCCGGGTTCGAGCGCGAGCAGGGCGCTCTTGAACGAACTGGATCGCTCCGCGGTTCGGATGCCGAGTTTCACCACGTCGTGGCTAGGCGCGGAGGCGATACTGAACGTGCGCCTCAGCCCGCGGACATCGGCACCCTGATGGGGGAGGGTGAGCTCGATGAACTGGCCTGCGGTGAAACGGATGCGGCGCAGCGGCCGGAATGACAGCTCCCAGGACGTCGGCGACAGCTGTTCCTGCCCGAGATAGCTGAGCCGGATGCCGCGACGCTGCCCCACGAGGAACGCCAGCAGGTTGCCGATGATCAGCGCGAGCTGGAAGCTGGATTGAATGGCGCCGAACCGGAAGATCAGTCCGAACAGCACTCCGACGACAACCGCCTCTGCCAGTTGCTGCCAGCGCCGCGGCGGAAGTGTCAGCGGCTCACTCAGCATGAAGCCGACGAAGAAGATGATCGGATATGACACGAAAGCCGCAGGAATGGCGGAACCGATCGAGGTCCCGAACGACAGTTGCTGCACGACGACGCTCGCGGCGGCGACGATGATCGCGGTGATCCCCATGGTCAGATGACGGGTGCGGTACAGGATGACGAAAGACGCGATCGCGACGAGAGGGAGGAGCCAGGGACTGGCCATCCACCAGGTCGCCGGATTCAACGGCAGGACAAGCCCGGCGATGAATGCTCCCGCGGCGGCCGGGTTGAACACGTGCCTGCCACGAATCGCGAGAAGGTACTTGCTGGCGGTGGCGAACAGCGCCGCGACCGCCACCGCGAGCAATTGCGAACCGGTCAGTTGGGGCAGGTACAGCAGCGAGAGGATGAGTCCGGTGACGAGTGCGGACTCCGAGTGCGGCTTGACCCGGAAGACGATCGCGAAGAGTCGATTGCTGAGATAGCTCACGGCGACGGCAATGGCGACCACGACAAGGATCGCGAGCGGGTTGTACGGCAGCTGCCCGGTGAGCGAGACCAGCAACGCCTCGACGATGACCGCGAGGAGGCAAATGAGAACCAGCCGGTACATCGTGACCCGCCCGGTGAGTTGGTCGAGCCATGCGGTGAACCTGCTGATCATGTGAACAACTCTCCTCTGAAGTCGGGCGAGTGTTCGACCGCGCTATTCGGAAACATTCTGACGTACTGGAAGTGTGCCTCGAGTCCGGCCTCGAGCTCGGCGCCCGGCGTAAAGAACAGCGCGGTCGCGAGCCCATCCGCGACGAGACCGGTGGATGCCGCGGCCCACGTCGCCGCGACCTTCGTGGTCGGCTCTCCACTGATGCCGTCGAGGATGTGGTGCAGGCCGGGGTGCAACGCCGTTCCCCAGGCGCGACGCCCAGGTGCCGATGCGCAGAGAGCGCCGTTCGACAACTCGTACACGCCGATTGCCAGCGACGGATCGAACGGATGCTCGAGCCCGACCCGCACCGGCTCGTCACCGCGGTGAACCAGGTCGCCGCTGCCGTCGACGATGTACTCCTCGATGCCGGCATCCAGCAGCATCCCGGCGATGATGTCGACAAGATAACCCTTGCCCGCGGCGCCGACATCGATGACGACGGGCTCGGAGGTGGTGAGGGTCGCGCTGGCCTCGTCCCAGTGCATGACGTCGTCCCAACGGGGAATCACGGTGCCGCGGTTTGCGGTCCCGAGGTCAAGCTCATCCGCGGGCAGCAGGGTGTAGTTGCGGTCGTAGCCGAGGAGCTCGAGTCGCCGCCCGACCAGCGGGGTGAGCGTGCCGCCCGTCGCGTCGTAGAGGCGGCGATAGAGGGCGAAGAGCGGGGCGGCATCCGACGGGAACTGCCAGGTTCCCTGGCCGGCCGCGATCCGGCTGACCAGGGAACCATCGCGAAAACGCGAGTAGGTCGCGTCGTACTGGTCGATGCGAGTGTGGATCGCGTCGACGAGCGACTCGCTAAGCGCGTCAGGCGTTTCGATCTGCCAGGGTGCGCCAATCGCCTCGAACGTCAGTTCAGCCTTGGGCATCAATCCACATCAATCCACTTTCGAGACGTTAGCTCTTGGCATCGGCCTTGATCTTGGTGAGCGCATCGTTGAACCCCATGCTCGTCAGCGAAGATCCCGAAACGCGCGACACGTTCAGCGTGTTGATGTTCTTGCCAACGACCGCCGCTCCGATGCCGGATTCGAACATTGCCTCATAGCTGGTCGCGGTCGGATCGGCCTTGACGGTCTTGACGGTGACGGCGGTCACGATGTTGCTCTTCAGGGTGAGTGCGACGCTGATGACTTCCTGGCCGCCGGGCGACGCGTAGGTTCCCTGTTCGGTGTAGCTGCCGTCCTTGTAGGTGCCGGAGGTGGTCGCGGAGGAGTTCCCTGACGACGAGCCACCTGTTGCCGAGGTGCCCGACGAGGTCTCCGCCGACGCGGCGGTGCTGCAGCCGGCCAGAGTAGTTCCGAGGAGGCCGAGGCCGGCGAAGGTGATGACCGCGGTCTTGCCGCGAAGCGGGCTGCGGCGAAGATTGCTGCCCGGGATGCGGCCGGGGGCGAGCGATCTGGTGCGCGGTGCGTTGGTCATTAATGTCCTCGTTGGTAGGGAGTGGGTTGGTCGGTTGGCCAGTTGTTGGTCGGTCGGTTGTTGTTCGGGTTGCGCCGGCGACGTTGCCTGCTCCCAGCATCCGGAATCTGGTTGTGAGACTCCTCAGCGCTGGCTGTGACATTCGATAGAGGTTGCCGCATTCCGGTCGACTGAGATGAGTCAGGCGCGAAACCGCTCAGGTGGGGAGCTTTCCGGGCAACATCCGAGGACGTCTCTACCCGGTTCAACGGAACGTGTGCCCAAATAGTTCACCACGTTTCACAGAGGTAAAAAGTTCGTGCCGTGACTTGCGAATAATTAATTTGTAAGGTTCACTAACAAACATGGATACGGGGCACACCGCCGACAGCGAAATCGCGACGCTCGCGCGTCGGCGTGGCCTCATAGCCACGATTCGCAGGGCGGATCCGTTCGCGCTCATCGCCATCGACGAGGGGGGCGGTGATCCAGCCCGGCAGCACCGCGACCAGGGATCGCCGCATCCGGGCAGCGCCCTCCTCTGTCGGATCGCCGGCACAGAATCGATGGTGCTCTATGCCGTACGGAGCATGAGTGCACGGGGCGTGGTTGCACGGACCATGAGTGCACGGACCATGAGTGCACGGACCATGAGTGCACGAAGCACGAGGGCGCGCACAGCATGAGGGTCGGGGTCGACATCGGCGGCACCAAGACGGATGCCGTGGCGCTCGACAACGCGGGTGCCATCGCGCACGCTCTGCGTCTGCCGACCGGATGGGGGGATGACGCGGTGCTCGCGACCGCCACCGAGGCCGTACGACAGCTGGCCGGTCGGGTCGGTGTCGATGCCTCGTCGTTCGATTCGATCGGGATCGGCATCCCGGGTGCGGTCGACGCTGAACACGGTGTCGTCACGCACGCTCGCAATCTCGGTGTCGCGCAGCTCGATCTGGCCGCGCGACTCTCCCGAAATCTGGGTGCCGTCGTTCGTGTTGAGAACGACGTGAATGCCGCGGCGCTGGGTGCGTTCCACCAGCTCGGTCTCGCGCCCGCCAGCTCGATGGCCTACCTGAATCTGGGGACCGGTCTCGCGGCGGGCCTTGTACTCCAAGGCAAATTGTGGCGTGGTTCGCGTGGTGCGGCAGGCGAGATCGGGCACATCCTCATCGATCCGGCCGGTCCGCTCGACAAGGATGGGCAGCCGGGTGCGCTCGAGGTGATGGCGTCAGGGTCCGGTGTCGCGGCGCAGTGGTCTTCGGGCGCGAAACCGGTGCACGAGATGCTTGCTGCGGCAGATGCGGGCGATTCTTCGGCAGTGGCGATTCGTGAGCGACTTTTCGGTGCTGTCGCTGCGGCGATTCGGATTCTCGTTCTGACCCTGGACGTCGATGTGGTCGTCATCGGTGGTGGCATTAGCGGGATGGGTGATGAGCTGCTTGCCCCCGTGCTTGCGGTGCTCGAGGGCTGGGCGACGACTTCGCCGTTCATCGCGTCGTTGGAGTTGGGTTCGCGCATCCGGATTCTTCCGCCGGATATCCCCACCGCGGCGACGGGTGCGGCGTGGCTTGGCGCGACCCCGTGGGGTAGTTAGCGCGATCATCCTGCCCGCCGTTCGTGTTCGTGTTCGTGTTCGTGTTCGTGTTCGAGTTCGAGTTCGAGGTCGCGCATCGCTCGACTCTTCGTCTCGATCGGCACAGGCGTCTGGCTTGGATCCTGCTCGGTCGGCGGAATGATCCAGTATCGGTTTTCCGGGTCGCGCACTATCTCCCACCCGTTGTTGTGGAACAGCAGATGATGATGCCGACACAAAAGGATTCCGTCTGCGACGTTCGATTTGCCGCCGTCGCGTTCCCAGAATTGAATGTGATGTGCCTCGCACCAGGAGGGCGGTCGATCGCAATCCGCCATGCATCCACCCCATTTAAGGGCGAGTGCTTCCCGTTGTCGCCTGCCGAAGAGCCGTTGCTCTCGCCCGACATCGATCGGAACGCCGGATTCGTCGAAACTGACCGGAAGATACCGACCCTCACACCCGAGTCGCTCAAGGGTGGTCACCGAGATCGCGTCGTGCTGGCCCTCGAAGTGTGCGAGCCCGGTACGCGTCTCGACGGTCTTCCGTGTCGCCGCGATCCGGATGACGGGAGCGCCGGAGCCGAGGAGGAAGTTGGGGTTCCTGTCGGCGCCGAGCTTCAGCAGCTGAACGAGTGCGTCGGCAAACAGTTGTCCGGTCGATCGAGTGTCGGCGAGGATCGAATCCGCTTTGGCGCGGTCATCTTTGGTCCCGTCGCCCTTCCCCGATGCGTCGCCCTTCCCCGATTCGTCGCCGTTCCCCGAGGCATGGCTCTTCGCCGAAGCATGACGCTTCGCTGAGCTCTCGCCTGTCCCTGTTGTCTCGTTACCGACAAATCGCACCGCGCCTCGCTTTGGCGACGTCGATCGGTCGAACAGCTCGCGAATCGGGATGGCCGATTCCGGATCGAGGTCGGCGATGAGTCGTGTCATCCCGTTGGGCAGGTCGAAGAGTCGCGCGACACGCTGGTCGCGTCGTTCTTCCTCGCGGAGTGCGACGCCATCCAGGTCGAGTTCGTCGCGCAGCTCGCGCGCTCGGCGAGCGAGGCGGTCGGCATCCATTCCGGCGGCGGAGAACGCAACGAGTCGTGCGGCTGTGCCTTCCAACTGCGCCGCCGTTACCGCCGAGTTCGGGTGTCCAAGACCGCCACGGATGCCGTCGGCCGCCGCGAGCGAAAGGATGCCGTCGGCTATTCCGAGTGCGACCGGCCGCAGCCAGGGCTGGGTTGCCACGGAGACCTCACCGGTCATGGCATCGACGACACCATCGTCGGCAATCTCCGCGAGCAGCACGCCGGTTCTCACCGCGGTGGTGGCATCCCGGCCGGCTATGCCGGTCGTGTGTTTGAGAAACTGTTCCGGAGTTCGGTGACCCGCGCGCTGGGCGAGACCCTGCGCACCGAGCGACGGGTCGGAACGTCGGGCGATCTCGCCCGCGATCAACGCACCAACCGTCGCGAGCGACTTCTGCGCCGCGGCGTGGGTTTGACTCAACGACACGAGCCCCGCATCATCGAGCACGCGGTAGTCGGTGACTTCCGTCGACACGGCGCCCGAGGCCGTAGCAGCGGCGGCGAGCTGGGCGCTGACGACTTGTACACCGGCGGCTTTATCGCTGACGTGTTGCGTGCCGGCTGACTGACCGCTGGCATTTTGGGCACCGACAAATTGCCTACTAATGCGGGGCGGGGTGTCGGTGAATGCCATACCCCAATTATCGACCTTCGAACGTATGTTCGGGGGAAATATCAAATATCTGTGGATAACTCAGGCGATAGTCAATGCGCCAACACCGCAAACGGCACATCAACGCAGGGCCATAGCAAAGGGTCGCTGAAAGACGGACGCCGTCAGGAACGACGCTAACAAGGGCCGCCGACACAAGGACGCAACGCCACCAACGTCACCGCCGACACCAACGCCACCAACGCCACCAAGAAAGAGGGGGCGGCCACTACTTCCCTCTATTTTCAATTTACATGGCGGTGGGGGGCTTGCCGCAAGACCCCGGCTGTGGCGGAGAATCGACGACCGTGACCCTGACTATTAGCGCGTTCAACCTCCCCGATCGGCTCGCTGCGAAAGGTGACGCGGCCCTCATCGCGCGCGACGAGGAGCATTTTGCAGCGATCGCGGAGAGCCTCGAGCAATCGGTCACCGGCCTGTCAGATCGCCTCGATGCGGTGCGCAGGGAGCCGGGCGGGACGGGTCAACAGGCGCTGGAACGTGACCTGGAGATCCATCGGCTGACCGCTCGACTGCGCACCTTGCGTCGCTACGGGCTGGACCTGTGCCTCGGACGAATGGTCAGTGCAGACGACTCCGAGCCCGTGTACGTCGGCCGACTCGGTCTCACGGACAGCGCGGGGCTGCAGTTGCTCGTCGATTGGCGTTCCCCTGCGGCTGAGCCGTTCTTCGGAGCAACCCACGCCAACCCGATGGGCCTCGCGAGCCGCCGCAGGTATCGGTGGACCCGTGGCCGGATTAGCGACTACTGGGACGAGGTTTTCACGCCCGACGGGCTCGAGGGCCACGCAGCGCTTGACGACCAGTCGGCCTTCATCGCGAGCCTCGGATCCAGTCGGTCGAGCCGGATGCGCGACGTTCTCGGCACGATCCAGGCCGACCAGGACGCCATCATCCGCGCTGGATCCCGCGGCACTCTCGTCGTCGACGGTGGTCCGGGCACAGGCAAGACCGTCGTCGCGCTGCATCGCACCGCCTACCTTCTCTACTCGGACCCCCGCCTGAATCACCAGCACGGTGGTGTGCTTTTCGTCGGCCCGAGTTCCCCGTATCTGGCATACGTCGACGACGTTCTCCCGAGCCTCGGCGAGGAGGGCGTACAGATCTGCACCCTGCGCGATCTCGTTCCGGAGGGCGCGGAGGCGGGGATCGAGACCGACCCGACCGCGGCTCGCTTGAAGTCCTCCGCGAGCATGGTGGCGGCAATCGATGCGGCAGTCAGATATTACGAGCAGTCACCAGAGCAGGGGATGACCGTCGAAACGGAGTGGGCCGAGATCTGGCTGGATGCCGACGATTGGGCCGGCGCATTCGCCGCGGCCGAGCGCGGAACCCCGCACAACGACGCGCGCGATCAGGTCTGGGAGGAGTTACTCACCATCCTGATCGACAGGCACGACGACGAGGAGGTCCCCGCTGATCTGCTTCGCCGTTCCCTGCAGCAGAACCGTGAGCTTCGCGCGGCCTTCGCGAGCGCGTGGCCGGTGCTCGACCCGGTCGGTGTCGTCGGGGACCTGTGGTCGGTGCCCGCGTACTTGAGGAGGTGCGCGCCGGGGCTCAGTGACGACGACATCCACTCGTTACGGCGGGGAGACGCGCGAGCCTGGACGGTGTCCGATCTGCCACTCCTCGATGCGGCACGCCAGCGCATCGGCGACCCAGACGCGTCACGGCGCCGACGGCAACAGGCCGCCGCCCTCGCCACGCAGCGCGAACAGATGGCGCAGGTCATCGACGACCTGATCCAGGCGGAGGACCACGATGACGGCGAGGGCCTGATGACGATGTTGCGCGGTGAGGATGTGCAGCACTCGTTGATCGACGAGGCCGCCTTGCCGACGGCGACAGCGCAGGCCGGAACCGTGGATGTGCTGGCCGGCCCGTTCGCACACATCGTCGTCGACGAGGCCCAGGAGTTGACCGATGCCGAGTGGCAGATGCTGCTGCTCCGCTGCCCATCCCGGAGTTTCACGATCGTCGGGGATCGCGCCCAGGCCAGGCACGGGTTCACGGAATCCTGGTTGGAACGGCTCAAGCGGATCGGGCTCGATCAGATCAATCTGGCTTCCCTGAGCATCAACTACCGCACGCCGGAAGAGGTCATGGCCGAGGCCGAACCGGTCATCCGGGCCGTGCTTCCGGACGCCAACGTGCCGACCTCGATCCGAAAAAGCGGGGTTCCGGTTGCGTACGGATCCGTTTCGGATCTGCGCGCGATCCTCGACGCCTGGCTTGCCGCGAACGCCGACGGGATCGCCTGCGTCATCGGCGATCCCTCGTTCCGGGCAACGTCGCGCGTCCGGTCGCTGACCCCCGAACTGTCGAAGGGACTCGAGTTCGACCTGGTAGTACTCGTCGGCTCGGAGTCGTTCGGCGGGGGCATCGAATGGGCGGTTGATCGCTACGTCGCGATGACCCGGACAACCCATCAGCTGGTCGTTCTCACGGCTGCAGTCCCGCTGTCAAGGGGATCAGCCGGCGCCGATTTTGGGCCACTGTGAGTATCGACTGTTTCAGTGCTGGAGTCGTGATGCTATTGAGTCGCGGAGGTGGTGCGAGATGCGATTGAGGCGCAGTGATCCTTCTGCTCGTGGTTTTCATCGGGTTCGCGCCGGACGGGGTTTTGCCTATCGCGACGCGACTGGCGAGTTGGTCCGGGATCCCGAGCTGCGGGCCCGGTTTGATTCCCTCGCCATTCCGCCGGCGTGGAATGACGTGTGGATAGCGCCGTTCGCCAATGGGCACATTCAGGCAACGGGATTCGATGCGGCCGGGCGCCGCCAGTACATTTATCACCCGACGTGGCGAGAAAAGCAGGATCACGACAAATTCGATCGTGCCCTGGCCCTGGCGGAGTCGCTGCCCACCGCCCGCGGGCAGGTCACCCGAGCTTTGCGTCAGACCGAAGACGTGCGGGCCCGCGTGCTCGCAGCGGCGTTCCGGATGTTGGACACGGGTTCGCTTCGGATCGGAAGCGAGCGTTACGCCGACGCCAACGGCAGTCGCGGACTCTCGACACTTTTGTGCAGCCATGTGGGGCTGAAGAAGGATGCGGTGACGCTGTGCTTCCCCGGGAAGAGCGGCCAGCTCTGGGAGAGCGAAATTGTCGACGCCGATCTGGCCCGATTCGTGCGCGGACAACTGCGACGCGGCTCCGGAGAGCTGCTGCTTTCCTGGACGGAACGCGGCGAACGGCACGCGATTACGGCGACGGAGATCAACGCCTTCGTTCGAGAACGCACGGGGGGCGACTTCACGGCGAAAGACTTTCGTACCCTGCATGGCACAGTCGCGGCCGCGGTCAGCCTCGCCATGAGCGGCCCGGCCGACAGTCAACGCGCGCGCGCTTCCGCGATCAAACGCGCGATGGAGGATGCTGCCGACATCCTCGGCAACACCCCGGCGATCGCTCGAAAAAGCTATGTCGACCCCCGAATTCTCGACCACTACCTCGTGGGCGAGACCATCGCTCCCGACCGGCTCAACTCCGCCGAATCGGAACTGCGCACACTACTTGCTCGCGAAATATAGCTCGACGGCTCTCAGTTCTTGAAAGCGTCCTTGACCTTCTCGCCAGCCTGCTTGACGTCTGCCTTCGTCTGGTCGGTCTTGCCTTCGGCCTCCAACCTTTCGTTGCCGGTGACCTTGCCAGTCGCCTCCTTGCCCTTGCCAGCCGCATTCTGTGCAGCATTGTGGATCTTGTCTGCCCCGCTCATGATTTCCTCCTCGATGAAATTTATGTGCGATTCCTTCGAGCGTAGGTCGGCCCTTTGGTCGTGAATAGGCGATTGACGGCGCCCACCCGCGGTGCTACTTCTTGACTGTTCGCAGGACAGTTCATTGGCGGCTGGTGCTGGCTCAGGGGTAGCCCAGGAACCACAGCAGGACGACGGCGACCGGCTGGAGTGCCGCGCCCGCGGCGAGCAGCACCCAGCGGGCCTTCCTGGACTGCGACAACATCGGATCGCCCAGCAGTGGTGTGAGCGGAAGGAGCAGGCGAAACAGGCTTTGCTGCGGAAGGAAGACAGCGACGAGGTAGAGGGCGTAGCCGCCTCCGAACAGAACAATTTCCGGTCCGAGTGCGCGAATGGATGGTCGGGAGATCCACCAGGCGGTCGCGGCGATAATGACGACCACAAGCACGATTCCTGCGACGTCAAGATAGCGCGTTGCCATCAGGAACCAGGGCGAGAAGGGTACGAAGGCCGGAGTCCCGACGAACCCGGTCCACCATGACAGCTCGGTCGCAAGGTATGCGTTGCGATTGCCGGTGGCTGCGGCGGCGATGATCGGCCAGGCGAATCCGGCCGCCGTTGTGACGACGATCGCCGCGAGTAATCTCCATCCCATCCACGACCCCGTTTTGCGCCAGGTTCGGAAGCGCACCAGTAACAGGATGCTCATGGCAAGCGGCAGGGCCAGCTCGCCCGGGCGGGTGAGCGCGGCGGTCACACCGAAAATGGTCACGAGAAGGTAGCGCTCGGCCGTGAGCGCCCACAGGCTGGCGAAAATCAGCAGGCAGAACAGGCTCTCGGCGTAGGGGAGCTGCAGGAGAAAGGCCACGGGTCCGAAGTCGAACATCGCGACGACCCACAAAGCCGCTGTTCGACCGACGCGCGGCTCCAACAGCCGTGCGATGACGACGGATGCCGCGGCGCCGCAGGCGAGGGCGACCCCGACTCCGGCAGCATCCGCGTCCGCTCCCGTGACGGTCATCACCGCGCGCACGATGCCAGGAAAGACCGGCAGGAAGGCCCAGACGTTGTGCAAAACCTGCCCGTGCTCCATGGGGAGGGATGTCGGATAGCCGACATCGGCGATGCGGCGATAAAACGTGGCGTCCCACGATCCGAAGTACGCGAGCACGCTGGTCGAGATCCTGCTGCTTGCGAACGGGAGTCCCTGTGCGACCGCGACGAAGAACATGCCAACGAGCAGTGTCGTCGAGTAGAGCCGGGAGGTGAAAAAAATGACGAGAGGGACGACCCACGATGGGACTGGTCGCACCGACGTGAGCACTGTGCTCGAGTTTTGCTCACCCATCGGGTCCAGCTTCCCATATCGCGCGGCGCGACTCGTCGCATCTAGACCGGCAGTTTTTTCGCGCCTAGCCTGAGAATCAGCGAAGCGTTCGCTGCGATGATGCGCGGAGGTCCACAATGAGCGACGAAAAATCCCAGTCACCAGATCCGGGCGAGCCATCCGGTTCTGAGCCGAAACGAGATTCAGACACCGAAATTCCGGTGGGGGATATGACCGGCGAGGGACAGACTGAAGTCGGCCCTCTGCCGTCGCTCACCCACATGGAGAACCTGGGGCAAGCCGATTTGAGCGGCGTCGCGGAGGAGATCGCCGAGACAAAATCCAGCGACGAAGAGTGAGCTGGGGTCCACATAGAGTTGGTCCATGACGGGCGCCGACGAGTACGTGATCCGGGACATCGAAGCAAAGGATGCCGGGCCGTGGATTCGCCTCTACAACGGCTATCGCCAGTTCTACAACCTGCCAGCTGACGACGCTGCAGTCGCAACAACATGGGAGTGGATGTTGGCTCGCCTGCACGGTCTGCGGGGAATCGTTGCCGAAGGATCCGACGGTGAGATCGTGGCTTTGGCGAACCTGCGGACTTTCGCGCGACCATCTGTCGCAAAATTGGGGCTGTATCTGGACGACCTCTTCACCGCACCCAGCGCGCGCGGATCGGGCGCCGCGGGCGCCCTTCTCGACCGGGCCGCGCAAATTGCTGCGGAGGACGGCGCGAACGTCGTCCGCTGGATCACCGCGAGCGACAACACGAGGGCGCGAAGTGTCTACGATTCCCATGCTGTCGCGACGCCCTGGGTCACCTACGACATGAAGCCCGCCTCGGCGAAACACACCTCCTAGCCGCCGCCCTTCCGCAGGCATCCACCTGGCGCGCTGGCCCTCACCGGCTAGCACCGGCTAGCACCGGCCCTCACCGAGTTGAGCTGACACTTGTTGTCACCTGGGCGGAGCTTGGCGACAACAACGGTCAACTCGTCCGGCGACATAGGAATCCGTTGGGCGTCCAAACCGCGTGCTAGCTTGACCGCATGACAACGGTCGCATCCACCCTTGGAGCAGTCTGGCTGACCATGGCGATCCTCGCGGGCGGATATGCGCGCACGCGAAATAGATCCGCCTGGACGTGGTTCATTCTGACGCTGGCCCTGGGTCCGCTCGCCGCATTCCTGCTTGTCACCTGGCCCGTTCGCGAACCAGCCGTC
>JAODMY010000031.1 GCA_025465535.1 Glaciihabitans sp. | reverse complement strand
GGCGAGGGCGTGGGTCGCCGTGTTCAGGAACGCGGTGTCGCCGTTCAGCGCATCGCCGAGCTTCGCCGGATCCTTCAGGATGCCCAGGATCTGGGTGTTCTTGGGATCGGAGAGCACCTTCGGGTCGGCCAGGGCCGCCTTCAGGTTGGCGGAGAGCGTCGGGTCGGCGAACGCATTCTTGATCGTGTCGGGCACCCGGCTGAACAGCGCAGAGAAGATCACGGCGACGCCCAGGGTTCCACCGATCTGGCGGAAGAAGGTGGCCGAGGATGTTGCAACGCCGATGTCCCGCGGGCCGACCGAGTTCTGGCTGGCGATCGTCAGGGTCTGCATCAGCTGGCCGAGTCCAAGGCCGAGAAGCAGCATGCCGCCGGCGAGGATCCAGTAGTTGGTATCCGCCTTGATCGTCGTGAAGACCAGGAGCCCGACCGCCATGAGACCCGTGCCGATGATCGGGAAGATCTTGTACTTGCCCGTGCGGGAGATGAGCTGGCCGCTCGCGATCGACGCGATCATCAGCCCGAGGATCATCGGAAGCAGCTGGAAGCCACTTTCGGTCGGCGTGGAGCCCTTGACGATTTGCAGGTACAGCGGGATGGTCGAGAGCGCACCGAACATGCAGAAACCGACCATGACACCGAGGATCGTCGCGACCGAGAAGGTCGGGCTCTTGAACAGCTTGAGCGGGATGAGCGCCGCGTCTCCCATGAGCCGCTCCGAGATGATGAACGCCGCGATGCCCAGTGCGCCGATGATGTAGCAGGCCCACGCGCCGCCGGAGGCCCAGCCCCAGGTCTGGCCCTGTTCCGCGATCAGGAGGAGTGGTGCAACCGCGACGATGACGGTTGTGGCCCCCCACCAGTCGATGCGAACGGATGTGTTGGCGCTGCGCTTGGGCAGGTGCAGGAAGCGCATGACCATGATGAGCGCGATGATGCCGATCGGGATGTTGATCAGGAACACCCAGCGCCATCCGGTGATGAACAGGATCTGGCCCGCGCTGGCGAAGAGGCCGCCGATCAGCGGGCCGATGACGCTCGAGATACCGAAAACGGCAAGGAAGTAGCCCTGGTATTTCGCGCGCTCTCGAGGGGCGAGCATGTCACCCATGATGGCGAGCGGGATGGACATCAGGCCGCCGGCACCGAGCCCCTGGATCGCGCGGAAGGCGGCAAGTTCGTACATCGACTGTGCGAAGAAGCCCGACAGTACCGAGCCGACCAGAAATACGGTGATCGCAATGATGAACAGCGGTCGACGACCGAAAATGTCGGAGAGTTTGCCGTAGATGGGGGTCGCGATGGTCGACACGATCAGGTAGGCCGTCGTGACCCAGGCCTGCTCGCTCAGACCGTGCAGGTCATCCGCAATGGTGCGGATGGATGTGCTGACGACGGTCTGGTCGAGGGAGGAGAGGAACATGCCAGCCATGAGGCCATAGATCACGAAGAGGATCTGGCGGTGCGACATCACTCCGCCCGAGTCTTTTACGGCGGACTTGCGAGCCTCGGACCTTGATGGCCCGGCGGCAGCGGATTGGGACATGGGACCTCTAACTGGTGCGTGCGAATGAGCCACTACATGAAAGCGGCCGCTGTTGAAACGCTGCCAACAGCGGCTAAAAGTTGCGTAGACTGCAAACTTACACCACAGGCAGCGATAGCGGAAATTCGCAGGAATCTCTGCATCCGGTGCGGTCGGACTCGTGCGGGTTCCTCACGGTGGGAGCTTGGAGGCAACGCGGTTACACTCGACAGCGTGTCAAGAATGGGTCGGGTAATTTCTGCGGGCGTGATCGCCGCGGTGGTCTTGGGCGGCCTGAGCGCGTGCGCCCCGCAACGCAGTAAGTACGCGGACAACACGGCGTCGCCGACCTCCACATCCTCCGTTACGCCGACCCCCACTCCGACTCCGACTCCTACCCCGACGCCGGCCGCGTTCAACAAGTCGCAGTACTCGATCACCAACGCGAGCAGTCTCTGGGTCGTGGTCAACAAGCTTCGCCCGCTCAATCCCATCAACTATTCGCCGACCGACATCGTCACCGTTCCGGTCGCGCACGACAATCCCGCGCAGATGGCCAAGCCCGCAGCGGATGCCCTCGTGCAGATGTTCGCCACGGGCGCGGCGGATGGTGCGGGCCAGATGCAGATCCAAAGTTCATGGCGGCCGTATCCGACCCAGGTCAGCGTCTACAACGGGTGGGTCGCATCCCTCGGCAAGGCGCAGGCCGATCGACAGAGCGCGCGTCCCGGATACAGCGAACACCAGACCGGGCTTGCCGTGGACATCTCAACCCTGCCGCTGAAATGCTCTCTCGCCGCCTGCTTCGGCACGACCCCCCAGGGGGTGTGGCTGGCGGCAAACGCGTATCGCTTCGGATTCATACTGCGCTATCCCCAGGGTCTCGAGAACATCACGGGATACGAGTACGAGCCCTGGCACTTCCGCTATGTCGGTGTTGCCCTGGCGACGGAGATGCACAAAGAGGGCGTCCAAACACTCGAGCAGTTCTTCGGGCTTCCCGCGGCGCCGAACTACGCGAACTGACGCGTACTCGACCGCGATCAGCGCACCCCCGCGTAGCGGTTTCGATACGACCGCGAGCGGCCCACTCAACCAAAAACTAGCCGAGGGCGGCAGCTAGCCGAGTGCCTCGTCGACGATCTGCTTGGCCTCGGCCTGCACCTGCTTCAGGTGCTCGGGCCCCTCGAAGGATTCCGCGTAGATCTTGTAGACATCCTCGGTGCCGCTTGGGCGGGCGGCGAACCAGGCAACGTCAGTGACGACCTTCACGCCGCCGACCGGGGCACCGTTGCCGGGTGCCTCGCTGAGCTTCGCCGTGATGGGGTGCCCGGCGAGGGTCGTTGCCGTGATGTCGGCACCGCTCAGCTTTCCGAGGCGCGCCTTCTGCTCCTTGCTGGCCGGGGCATCCACCCGCTCGTAGACGGGGTCACCGAACTGCGCGGTCAGTTCGTCGTAGAGCTGCGACGGGGTCTTGCCCGTGACGGCCAGGATCTCGCTCGCGAGGAGGGCGAGCAGGATGCCATCCTTGTCGGTCGTCCAGGCCGTACCGTCCTTGCGAAGGAAGCTCGCACCGGCGCTCTCCTCACCGCCGAACGCGACTGATCCGTCGATGAGCCCGGGGACGAACCACTTGAACCCGACCGGGACCTCCCAGAGCCTGCGGCCGAGCGAGGATGCGACCCGATCGATCATGGTGCTCGAGACGAGCGTCTTGCCGACGGCGGCATCCGCGCTCCACTCCGGGCGGTGGGTATAGAGGTACTGGATCGCGACGGCCAGGTAGTGGTTCGGGTTCATTAGGCCGCCGTCGGGGGTGACGATGCCGTGGCGGTCGGCGTCGGCATCGTTACCCGTGACGATGTCGTACTCGTGCCGGTGGGCGACGACGGATGCCATGACCGACGGACTCGACGGATCCATGCGGATCTTGCCGTCCCAGTCGAGCGTCATGAACGGCCAGGCCGGGTCGACACCCTTGTTGATGGTGGTGAGGTTGAGGTCGTACCTCTCGGCGATCAGCTGCCAGTAGTTGACGCTGGCGCCGCCGAGCGGATCCGCACCGATGCGGATGCCCGACTTCCTGATCGCCGCGATGTCGATGATGTTCTCGAGGTCGTCAACGTAGTTGCCGCGGAAGTCGTAGGTCTCGACGGCGGAGGGCTCGGCCCGCTTCACATCCACGCTTCCGGCCGCGATGATCTCGTTGGCGCGATTCGCGATCCAGTTGGTGGCGTCGCTGTCGGCGGGGCCGCCGTGCGGAGGGTTGTACTTGAAGCCGCCGTCGCGCGGGGGATTGTGGCTCGGCGTGATGATGATGCCGTCGGCCTGCTCGCGGTGGCCAGCCGTGTTGTATTTGATGATCGCGTGGCTGAGCGCCGGCGTCGGAACGTAGTCGTCGAACTCGTCGACCAGCACGCGCACGCCGTTGGCCTCGAGCACCTGGAGCGCGGTTGTCTCGGCCGGGCGGCTGAGACCGTGGGTGTCCTTGCCGATGAACAACGGCCCGGTGATTCCCTGGCCGGCCCGGTATTCGACGATCGCCTGGGTGATGGCCGCGATGTGCGTCTCGTTGAAGGCCGCGTCGAAGCTCGAACCACGGTGGCCGCTCGTGCCGAAGACGACCTTTTGTTCCGGCACCGAGACATCCGGAACCAGGTCGTAGTACGCCCGCACCAGGGCGTGCACATCAATGAGATCGGATGCTTCTGCTGGCTTCCCGGCTCTGGCGTTCATCCGTCCAGTCTGTCACCGCGCATCGCTGCCCTGCGAGTTACGCTGTGCCGCCGTTCGCGAACACGACCTGGCCGTTGACCCAGCGCCCGGGGCCCGCGAGAAATGCGACGACCTCGGCGATGTCGTCGGGGGCACCGAGTCGCTTGCTCGGGTTCTGGTTCGCGATGGATTCGATGAGACTGTCCGGCATCTGCCTTGACGGCGATCGCGGATCCGCCGTTCGCTTCGATCAACGAGACCGTTGCTGCCGCCTCGGTCTCGTTGCTGGCGTAGCCGACTGCGACGCCGTATCCGTCGCCGGCGAGTCGCTCGGCAATGGCGCGGCCGATGCCGCGGGAGCCACCGGTGACGCCGTCTCCACCCGGGCGATCTGCCTGCTCGACGCTTGGCTCGACCGACTCGCCGCGGCGCCCAGCCGGTAGGCTCGCAGGCATGTCAGATGCCGCTTCGCAACCGAACGATACCTACTCGTATCTCGGACCGGCCGGCACCTTTACCGAGGCGGCACTCGCCCAGGTTCCCCAGGCGGTCGGCCAGCTGTGGCATCCCGTCAACAACGTGGGCCAGGCGCTCGACGACGTGGTCACCGGGCGGAGCATCGCGGCCATGATCGCGATCGAGAACACGGTCGAGGGCGGCGTCAGTGCGAGCCAGGATGCGCTCGCGACCATCCCGGGGCTTCGGATCATCGGCGAGTACCTTGTGCCCGTCAACTTCGTGCTCGTCGCTCGCCCTGGGACGGCGCTCGCGGATGTCCGGGTCGTCAACGCGCATCCGGTCGCGTACGCCCAGACCCACCTGTGGCTCGACAAGCACCTTCCGGAGCACGCGCACCTGCCCGCGACCTCGAATGTCGCGGCGGCCGCGTCGCTCCTCGACCCGTCGAACGGCTCTGGTGCCGGGACCGCCGATGCGGCGATCGCCCCGCCGAACATCACCCGGCACCACGACCTGGAGATTCTTGCGGAGGACATCGGCGACAACCCGAACGCCGAGACGCGCTTCGTCCTCGTCAGCCGCACGACGGAACTGCCGGAGCCGACCGGGTCGGATAAGACCAGCCTTATCGTCGAGTTGCCCGACGACAAAGCCGGCCGACTGCTCGAAATGCTCGAGCAATTCGCCACTCGCGGCGTCAACATGAGCCTGCTCGAGTCGCGACCGATCGGGGATGCGCTCGGTCGCTACCGCTTTGTCATCGACCTCGACGGACACGTGCGCGACGAGCGGGTAGCTGATGCCCTGCTCGGCCTCAAACGCTTCAGCCCGAAGGTGATCTTCCTCGGCTCGTATCCGCGCGCCGACAAAATGCGGATCACCGTCACCCCGCGGTACGACGACGCGGCGTTCACGGATGCCCGCGAGTGGCTGAACGGCTTGCTCGGCGACTGACCGGCTTGCTCGGCAACTGACCGGCTTGCTCGGCAACTGACCGCGACCGTTGTGCGCTGAATCGGCCACGGTCGGTGTCCGCACCATCCGCACCTCGTCTGCCCCCGCCAGATGCGTCTGCCCCCGTACGTACGGGGGCAGACGCACCACACGGGGGCAGACACCAGGCTCAATCGGCGCGCTGATCCCCGCCGAAAACGAAGGAGTCTTTGGCGAAAAGCCGAGTGAACGACGTGTTCAACCCGTTGGCGGGCCGAACCTCCTTCGTTTTCAGCACGCGAATGAGGGTTCTGGTCAGGCGTCGTGCGGCACCCGCACCAGCAGGGCCAGCGGATCGACGTGGGCCTTCAGCGCGATGGCCTCGCCGAACGGATCGCCGTCGAGCTCGAACTCCTCGGGGCGATCGAGGCGGAGCGTCAGTTCGGACCCGCGCAGGTAACGGAGCGCGCGGACATCCCGAGTCATGCTGATGATTCGTCGACCGACCGAGGAGCGGCGGAGCACGCCGTTCTCCCACACGATTTTCACCCAGATCTGAACCCAGCCGAAGAAGTTGTTGGGGCGGAAAACGACGATGTCGAAGACGCCGTCATCGATCACCGCCTCCGGCAGCAGAACGAGGTTGGCTGGCAGCACACCGCAGTTGCCGACCAGGACCGTGTTGACCGACGTTGACCGAACCGGCTGCCCGTCAATCGAGTACCGCACGCGCACCTTGTTGTGATCACGAAGCGACCGCACGATGGCGTCGGCGTAGGCCAGCCAGCCGACGCGCTTCTTGAGCTCCGGATTCGTGTTCGCGATCATCTGTGCGTCGAGGCCGAGACCGGCCATCACCAGGAACGCGTGCGTCTCGCGGGATCCATCGACGCGTTCGGCCTCGACGATGCCGAGATCGATCGCGCGATTCGTGCCCTGGAAGGCCGTGGTGAGCGAGTGCGCCATGTCGTCGAGCGCCAGGGAAAGGTTCCGCGCGAGAAGGTTGCCGGTACCGGAAGGCACGAGCGCAAGCGGTATGCCCGAGCTGCGGAGCGCTTCGGCCACCGCGCGAACCGTGCCGTCGCCACCGGCGGCGATGACAACATCCGCTCCCTGCTCGAGAGCATTCGTGGTCACTTCACCGCCCGGATCCTCAACGGTCGTCTCGAACCAGAGCGTCCTGTCCCAGCCTGCCTCTGTCTCGGCGGTCTTCACCGCGGCCTTGAGACTCTTGACGTTGACCTTGATCGGATTGAACACGACAGCCGCCGTCCGCACTGTGGGTCGCGCTGGCGATGCCATGTCTCCAAACTACGGCATGCACGGCGAAGCCTGTTGTGGGGTGAAACTAGACTGGGGCAGTGATCGACCCCCAGTTGCTACGCGAAAATCCGCAGGTCCTCCGTCGCTCGCAGGAGGCGCGTGGAGCGTCCGTGTCGATCGTGGATGACGCCGTCGCAGCCGACGCCCAGCGCCGCGCCAGCATCGGCGAGTTCGAGAATCTGCGCGCGGAGCAGAACGCGTTCGGCAAGACCGTCGCCACGGCCCCGAAGGACGAAAAGCAGGCTCTCGTCGCGCAGGCGCAGGAGCTCGCCGCCCGAGTCAAGTCGGCGCAGCAGACGGCTGCGGATGCGGAGGCCGAGTTCGCAAGGACCGTCGGCGCAATCGCCAACCCGGTAATCGACGGTGTCCCGGCCGGCGGCGAGGAGAACTTCATCACCCTGCGCGAGGTGGGGGAGAAGGCCACCTTCGACTTCGAGCCGCGAGACCACGTCGAGATCGGCGAGATGCTCAAAGCGCTCGACATGACCCGCGGCACCAAGGTCAGCGGTAGCCGGTTCTACTTCCTGCGCGGGATCGGCGCGCGGCTCGAGATCGCCCTCATGAACATGGCGCTCGACAAGGCGCTCAGCGAGGGATTTACACCTCTTATTACGCCGACACTTGTCCGTCCCGAGATCATGGCCGGAACCGGCTTCCTTGGTGAGCACGCCGACGAGATCTACTACCTCCCCGCGGACGACCTGTACCTGACCGGAACGAGCGAGGTCGCGCTCGCCGGATTCCACAGCGACGAGATCCTCGATGTTGCGGACGGGCCGATGCGTTACGCGGGATGGTCAACCTGTTATCGGCGCGAGGCCGGGTCGGCTGGCAAAGACAACCGCGGCATCCTGCGCGTTCACCAGTTCAACAAGCTCGAGATGTTCAGCTACGTGCTTCCGGAGGATGCCGAGGCCGAACACGCAAGGCTCGTCGCCTTCCAGGAGGAGATGCTGCAGGCCTGCGAGCTTTCCTATCGGGTCATCGATGTGGCCGCTGGCGATCTCGGATCGAGCGCCGCGCGCAAGTACGACATCGAGGCGTGGGTGCCAACCCAGGGCACCTATCGCGAGCTCACGTCCACGAGTAACTGCACGACATACCAGGCGCGGCGGCTCGACATCCGCTACCGCACAGAGTCGGGCAAGACCACGCCGGTTGCGACGCTCAACGGCACTCTTGCGACGACTCGCTGGCTCGTCGCGATCCTCGAGACACACCAGCAGGAGGATGGTTCCGTCCGAGTCCCGAAGGCGCTTCAGCCGTACCTCGGTGGTCTCGAAGTCCTGTTGCCGGTCGAATGATCGAGCGCTGGCTCATCGCGCTCGACGTCGATGGAACGGTACTGCGTGAGGACGGCAATCTTGCGCGCCCGGTGGTCACGCAGGTCGAACGCGTCCGCGATCTCGGCCACGAGGTTACCCTCGCGACGGGTCGCTCGGTCGCGATGACCCTGCCGATCCTCGACCGGCTCGGGATCACGCCCGAGTACGTCGTCTGCGCGAATGGCGCCATCACACTCAAGCGCGACACCGAGGCACCCTTCGGCTACAGCCGCGAACACGTCGAGACCTTTGATCCGCGGGAGGTGCTCACGACGGTGCGCTCCCACCTCGCCAGCGCGCGCTTCGCGGTCGAAGACGAGGACGGCCTGTTCTTCTACTCCGGCGGCGACTCCACGGCAGGAGACTTTGCCGCCGATGGGCGCGAAGTCGAATTCGACGAACTGCTCGAGGTGCGCGCAACGCGGGTCGTGGTGGTTTCTCCCGGGCACGCGATCGAAGACTTCCTGAAAATAGTCGAGCGAATGGGACTGCACCGCGTGAGCTACAACGTGGGCTGGACCGCATGGCTCGACATCGCACCGGATGGCGTCAACAAGTCGGTCGCGCTGGAGCGCGTGCGAACCTGGCTCGACATTCCGCGGGAGCGGGTTCTCGCGGTAGGAGACGGTCGGAACGACATCGACATGCTGGAGTGGGCATCCGAATCGGGCCGCGGAGTCGCAATGGGCCAGGCCCCGAGCGAGGTCAAGGATGTCGCCAACGAGGTCACACTGACCGACATCCAGGACGGCGTCGCGACCCTCCTCGAGGCTTTTCCGGCGTAGCGGCACTTAGGCGGCATCGCCCACCAACGGCGTCGTCAGCAGAGTGCCCGGACCGTTGAATAGGTCCGGCTTCGAGCCGTGCGTTACACTCGGGGTTTGGCTTCCGGGAGGGCTGTCCGAGTGGCCGATGGAGCCAGTCTTGAAAACTGGTGGGCAGAAATGTCTCGTGGGTTCGAATCCCACGCCCTCCGCTGATCGTGCACGGACGAAAGGCATTCGACATGAGCGACTTGCACTCCCGCTCCGGCGGGCCTCCGTCGGTCCCGGGTGTTGCACGCCACGGTCGGTTGCGAAAGTTCGGCCCGTGGGGCGGCGCGATTACGATCATCGCCGCAGTGCTGGCCGTCGTTTTGGTCGCTGGTGTGTCCGTGGTTTCAATCGCCGCGTACCAGTTGTCCCTGAAGGTCGGCTCATCGGCGATTGACATCCATCCGGGCGAGAAAGCTGCCCCGCCGCCCGGAGTCGGTGCGTATCCCGGTGGCTTTAACATTCTCATCGTCGGGGATGACACTCGCACCGGCCAGGGCGGGATCGGCGCGGGCCCCAACTCCCAGGGCGCGCTCAACGACGTCACCATGCTGTTGCACGTCTCAGGTGACCACACGTTCGCGACAGCCGTGAGCTTTCCGCGCGACATGATTGTGCCGCATCCGCAGTGTACAAAGGGCGGGGCCGGCGGCAACCTCCCGATCAACAACGCTCTCGCCTACGGCGGACTGCCCTGTGTGGTGTCGACGATCGAGGCGTTTACCGGGGTCAAGATCCAGTTTGCTGGGCTCATTACTTTCGATGGCGTGATCAACATGTCGGATGCCGTCGGTGGCGTTCAGGTCTGCGTCAGCGGCAACCTCAACGACAAAGAGGTTGGCCTGCACCTGGCGTCGGGTTATCACACGCTGACCGGCGCGCAGGCGTTGGAGTTCCTGCGTTCGCGTCACGGTGTCGGTGACGGCAGCGACCTCGGCCGAATCACCTCGCAGCAGGTTTACCTCTCCTCGCTCGTTCGGAAATTGGAAAGCCAGAACACGCTGAGCAATCCACTGACGGTGTACAAGATCGCCACGGCGGCGACCAAGAGCATGCAGCTCTCGAGCAGTCTCGACCGGGTGGATACTCTCGTCGCGATTGCGCAGGCGTTGAAGGGCATTCCGCTTAATCGAGTAGTGTTCGTGCAATACCCGGGGAGTACGCCGAGTACGGGCATCTATGCGGGTAAGGTTCAACCGAATCTCGCGCTCGGCAACCAGTTGTTCAACCTGATCCGGACGGACGAGCCGTTCACGATCGGGAAGCAGGCCGGAAATCTCGGCTCGGTTCCCGATACCAACCCGGTCAAGTCAACCGCTTCGCCGCAGCCCGTGCCCACAGGCGCCGCCGGGGGCAAGAAGCAGGTGGTTCTCAATGGGCTCCCCGGCCAATCGGCGGCTCAACAAACTTGCTCGAAGGCGAACAAATCCAACGGTGAAGGCTAACTAATATCCATGAGTGACCAGCGTCCGCGCTCCAGCGGATCTCCCATTCCCGGAATCGCGCGACACGGACGACTCAAGATGTTCGGCCCCTGGAGAGCTCTGCTCACTATCGTCGCAGCGACGCTCGCGATCGTACTGGTCGCGGGTGTCTCCGTGGCCTCGATCGCCACCTATCAGATCACGAGTGCGGTCTCGAAGAACCAGGTCGACATCCACCCGGGCGAGTCGCCCGCGCCACCGCCCGGAGTCGGCGCCTACGCCGGCGGTTTCAACGTTCTCATCGTCGGCGACGACACGCGTACTGGTCAGGGCGGGATCGGCGCGGGCGCGGACTCCGGTGGCGCGCTCAACGACGTCACCATGCTCATCCATGTCTCCGGCGACCACACATTCGCGACGGCCGTCAGCTTCCCTCGCGACATGATCGTGCCGCATCCGCAGTGCCCGGTCGGCGGTACGTCAGCGGGCCTGCCGGTCAATACGGCACTTTCGTACGGTGGGCTTCCCTGCGTGGTGGATGTCATTGAGGCGTTCACGGGGGTCAAGATCCAGTTTGCTGGGCTCATCACCTTCGATGGCGTGATCAACATGTCGGATGCGGTTGGCGGTGTTCAGGTCTGCGTCAGTGGCAACATGAACGACAAGGAAGTTGGTCTGCACCTGACGTCGGGCTATCACACGCTGACCGGCGCGCAGGCGTTGGAGTTCCTGCGTTCGCGTCACGGCGTCGGAGATGGCAGCGACCTCGGCCGAATCAGCTCCCAGCAGGTTTACCTGTCCTCGCTGGTTCGCAAGATCGATAGCCAGAACACGCTGAGCAATCCAGTGACGGTATACAAGCTCGCCACGGCGGCGACCGGGAGCATGCAGCTCTCGAGCAGCCTCGACTCGGTGGATACGCTCATCGCGCTCGCGCAGGCCCTCAAGGG
>JAODMY010000028.1 GCA_025465535.1 Glaciihabitans sp. | reverse complement strand
GATTCGCGGGGTTCTTTGGTCGGGACGGCAACAAGTGGGAGCTCAACTGGCCGATCCGCATCGGAGGGGTTTTCGTCGTCATTGTCGGCGTGTTGCTCGTGCTAGGCGTCGTCAGCATTCCGTAGCGCAGCGGTCGGCCGAGCAGGCGACCCCCTGAACAATGCTGAGGATCCTTCTATTTCTGGGGTGATCGCGAATGCAGCCACGCGTAAATCCGGGTTCAACGAGCTCCATACGGAGTCGAGAAGGCTCTCTGGTGTTGGCGCTGTGATTTGAACCAACTCGAGCAGGCCGGAGACAGCGACGTTATGGGGCGTGCCTTTATAGGTGGTGATGATGGCTCCCGCACCGGAGAGCGAAGCATCAACAGTCCACAGTGAGTGCTCCGTCGTATCTGGTGCTGGGCCGGAGTGACGCGCGCTTCCCACATAGACGGGGTTGCTCTCGGACTTTTGGTCGAAGGCAACCCAAATACGGGGCGTGAAGATCGGCGAGTCAGGCTCGTGGGCGAATTTTGCACTGGCAGAACCGATGTCATGCCCGCGCGCGAGATCGTTCGCGAGCGGCTCGACCTGGTCGCCGTTACCGAAGACGGCCCACCTACCTCGGCGGACATATGCCACGTAGTGGCGGAGCTCGTCATACTCCGCCCCGGCTCGAACATCCTCGACACCGATATTCCCGCTGGATTTGCGACTGAGAACCCGAGCCCTGGACGCGACGCTGCGCCCGGTCAAAAAGTAGACCAGCGTGAACGTGCCGTCGAATGTCCGAGCCACAACGCATCCACGACCCGGGTAGCTTCGCGATTGCAAGATTTGCTCGAGGGTGACCATGATGCCAAGAGTAGAGCGGCGGTTGACCCCGCAGAATCCCGGGTGTGTCACATGGGGGAACGAAGTCGTAAGGTCATTGCCATGACCTGGACGGTAGAGCTCGCGTCCGCAGAAGACGCGTTTGCGATGGCGAACGTCTTGACCGAAGCATCTCGGCATGTTTACAGCGGGATCGTGTCGGACGAAACACTCGCAACATTTCTGCCAGACAGATTGGCCCACGGTTATCGGGCGGACATTGAGCGCGGAAGAGATTATTGGATCGCGCGGGTCGGCACCGAGGTGATCGGAATGGCTCATTCTGGTCCCGCACGCAATGTCGATGAGCCGGCAGCTCTCGAACTCACGATGATCTATGTGCTTCCCGAATTCCAGGGCAGCGGGGCTGCCCAGGCGTTGTTGTACGAGGCAATAAAAGGCGCTGATTGTTTCTTTGGGTGGCAGCGCGGAATGCGAGAGCCCAGTCGTTCTACCGGCGAAACGGTTTCGAGCTCGATGGAGCGACGAAGTCCGTCGTTCCGCTCGACGGAATCGAAGGATTGCGAATGGTTAGAGGACGTGTCGACTGACGTGGGGGAGCTCGCTGAGACTCGCCAGCTTCGATGTGTTGCAGGGGTGTCGGATCCCACCCGGGTCACAAGGATCCCGTGTTGGTGTGTTGCTAGTCTTTGGCGATGACCAGCACGAGCAGCTTCAAGGTGCGTAACGCCGGGTCGCAAGACGCGGGAGATATTGCTCAAGTTCACGTGGATTCGTGGCGAGAAACATATTCCGGTGTCCTTGCCGAGGGTAATTTTTCCAAGGAAGCGTATGGCCGTCGAACCGAGTTCTGGGGTCGCTATCTCGCGATGGATCCGCGACCGGGGAGGATGGTGGTGGCGGAGCGCGACGGAGTTGTGGTTGGTTTCGCGAACTCGGGTAACGCGCGGGGACCCGATGCTGAGCATGGGTTCGTGCCTGCTCGTCAACTGCACCTCTTCTCGATCTATCTCCTAGCCTCAGCTCACGGGAGCAAGCTTGGTCAGATGATGCTCGACGCGGTTCTCGAAGAGAAACCTGCTCAACTATGGGTGTTGCGTGGCAATGGTCGCGCGATTGCGTTCTACGCCCGCAACGGTTTCGTGGCCGATGGCATCGAGTTCATCGATTCCAGCGACGCGAACCGCGTTGAGTTGCGCATGATTCGCTGAGCTGCGGCATCCATCATCGGCCAGCGCTTGACGCGGGCGCGCGGGTCTGCCAATTTGTACTGCGCACACCTTATGCCCGGAAGGATCCCATGACGGTTCGCATCGACCTCAACCTCTCGCTCGACGGCGTCGCGATGCCGACCGACCAGACGCCCGAGAATCCAATGGGCGAGGACTGGGGACGGCTCGTCGCGCACTACGTCGCCACGAAGACGTTCCGCGAGCGCGTGCTGCATGATACGACGGGGGAAGGGACCACCGGTGTCGACGATCGGTACGCCGAAGCGTACTTCGAAGACGTCGGCGCGGAGATCATGGGGGCCGGGATGTTCGGGTTCCACGCGTTCCCGGACGATCCGGACTGGCGGGGCTGGTGGGGCGACGAGCCGCCGTTCCGCGGGCCGGTGCTCGTACTGACGCATCGGGAGCGCCCACCGATCGACTTCGCCAACGGCACCCGCTTCGAGTTCCTCGTCGCGAGCCCCCAGACAGCTCTCGCGCGGGCGCTGGAGCTGGCAGGCGGGGCCGACATCCGGATCGGAGGGGGAGTGAGCGTCGCTCGCGACTTCCTGGCCGCCGGTCTGGTAGATCGCCTCCACGTCGCGATCGCCCCGATCGTGCTCGGGCGGGGCAGGCGGCTCTGGGATGACCTGCGAGAGCTCGAACGCTACGACGTCACGTCGGAGGTCGCCGAGAGCGGCGTCATCCACGTCACGTTCGCGCGCTGAGCCAGGGGAGGGCCGCTAGCCCCATTAGGTCGCTGCTGCTGTCATTTTCTGAAGCGCATTGCTGCTGCCTCTACCTCGCTGCGGTACTCGGACCACCAGACCTGGCCGCCGTCGGGAAGGTTCGAGTTGTTGGCGCGCAGACCGACTTCTCCGTCAATAAGCTCGCGCACTATGTCGGCATGTCCGAGGTGACGTTGGGTTTCGACAATCATGTGAACGAGGATTCGCCCAAGCGTCGTGTTCTTGCTCTTCTCTGACCACCACGGCACGAGACCTGGGGCTGTCAAGTCGAGCCCATCGATTGTCGTATCTGATACGCGCTTATAGAGATCGATGAGGTCTGCGCTGCTCTCGTCTGCGGTCGCCCACATGTCTGCGTTCTGAGGGGCGTCATCCGCTAGAGATGGAAAGCCACCAGGCAACGGGCGGCTGAAGACCAGCCCGAAGTATTCGCCGTCCATCGCGGCCACATGCTTCACCAGACCCAACAAATTAGTTCCGGTCGGAACGAGCGGCCGCCGTAGGTCTTACAGAGACCACCACCAAACAAAAGCAGTGTGCAACCAGGGGAGCACTCGAACTAATCGCCAATTCCACGCAGGTGCGGGAAACCACCGGTTATAAATCGATTACTTGACATAATGTGCATTATCAGCGGTGCAAATATGCTCCGAGAGGGGCCGTTTAGATCGGCCTTGCGAGGATTCGCGCACACTCAATTACGCTCGGGCTCGTCAAAGTCAGTGTGGTTTCTTCGACCAGTGTTATCGGGGCCGGAACGGCCGGCGTAGACCACAAGGCGAGATTGGTGAAGATTGGTCGGTGAAATGACCACCACGAGATTCCGGCCCACCGGCGGGTTCCGCTCGAATCCTGTTCTCCGAACGCTCGAGCCGCTTGCCGCTGGGTGTACGCGGAATTCCTGATTACCACTTGGGTTGGTCGCATCCCGCGGTCCAGGAGCGTTTGGGCGTCATCGAGATTCACTATTGAGAGATCATCAGGGACGGCAAACGTTGCCAGCGCGCGACGTCCACCCGGCAGAAAAGGAGTGTCGAACATCGAGCTCCCCCACTGCGGCAGATTGCCGAACGTCTCCGCAATCGCACCTTCCGCAGACGTGGAGAGATACCAGGTGTCGTAGAGCGCAGGATTGTCCCAGCGGCCACCGCCCTGTGGGTGATGAAGGTGACTTGCGCTGCCGGGAGCACCCTGAGGGACGCCGGACAACTGAGGAAAAACGCGATAGAGCAGCATCGTTACGCGAAGCTGCCGGCCATCTCGGAGTCGAGGGCATTGATCACTTCTGACGAACCGCGGGTGCGAAGCACATCGATTGGCCGTGCGCCTTCGAGAAAACTGTTTGCGCCGGTGAGCCAGAGCAAAGCAGTCTTGGGAGCCCAGAGCAACATTGCCCGCGCCATCACATGGTCGAGATCCAGCAGTTCACGCCCGTGTTCTGGGCTGGGCGTCTCCTCCCCCGCGCGCCACCGACTTGGTTGACTCGTTGACACCTGAAGCAGTCGTGCCAGCTCTGCCTGGCTGCCCAACGCTTCGATCAGAAATTCGGTGCGTGCCTGGACCTGGCGAAAAGCCGCCGTCTGGAGCACGGTCACCCTTGCCGTGCGCCCCGTCGACGAGGTAGACGTGCCGTCAATAGCGGATCGTGAAGCCTTGGTAGCCATGAACAAAGCATACGCCCAACGAATTCATTGGGCGATAGTTGTCGCGCTGACGGATCAGGCGGAAACGGTCTCGGACTTGTTCGCGGCAACCCGTTTGGTGAAGTTGCGGAACAGCTCGATGCCGTCGGCGGTCAGGATGCTCTCCGGGTGGAATTGGACGCCCTCGACCAGGACATCCGCATGGCGCAGGCCCATGACGTAGCCGTCGTCGCGAGAGTGTGCCGTGACGATCAGTTCCGGCGGAATCGTCGACTCCTCGACGATCAGCGAGTGGTAGCGGGTCGCCAGGAAGCCGGGGGCGATGCCGTCGAAGACTCCGGCGCCATCGTGATCGATGATGCTCGTCTTACCGTGCATCTGGTGCACGGCGGGCGAAACGCGGGCGCCGTACGCCGTCGCGATGCTCTGGAGACCGAGGCACACCCCGAAGACGGGCTTGGATCCGGCGAGCTCGAGCACCATTTCGGTGTGGCCGGAATCCTCGGGCGTGCCGGGACCAGGGCCAAGCAGCACGAAGTCGGAGTTGTGCGCGAGAGCTTCGGCCGGGGTCAGATCCCCGGATCGCACGACATCGGTTTCGACGTCGATCATGCGCAGGTACTGGTAGATGATGTGCGAAAAGCTGTCGTACGCGTCAATCAGAAGTGCTCTCATGTGAGGTCTCCATTCGTGATCGCCCGCACAGAAGATCCCATTTTAGCGAGGGTCTCGAGCCATTCGCTCTCGGGTGACGAGTCGACGACGACGCCGGCGGATGCCCGCGCTGCATATCCGGCGGGAGATGCGACGATCGTACGGATGCTGAGCGCCAGGTTCGTGAATCCCCCGAATCCGATCACACCGAACACGCCGGCGTAGATCCCTCGCCGGGTCTTCTCCATCGTCTCGATGATCTCCATCGCACGAATCTTTGGCGCACCCGTCATCGTGCCGGCCGGGAAGGTGGCACAGACGACGTCGTACACGTCGGCGGTGGCATCCATTCGAGCAGTCACGGTCGAGACCAGGTGATAGACGTGCGAGTACTCTTCGACGCTCATCAGGTTGTCGACGGTGACGGTGCCCGGCACGGCAACCCGGCCGAGGTCATTCCGGCACAGGTCAACCAGCATGATGTGCTCGGCGATTTCCTTGGCATCCTGCTGGAGCCAGGCAACATTCTCGGCGTTCTTCGCGGCGTCAGCGCTCTTCCGCGCCGTCCCGGCGATCGGCCGCATGGTGAGGAGGTCGCGGTCGATTCGCACGTGAAGTTCGGGACTTCCGCTGATGACGGTCGACTCCCCCAGCGGGATGAACGCCATGTACGGTGACGGGTTGATCGCGCGAAGTCGCCGGTAAACGTCGAGATCCCGGCGCTCGGCCGGAATCGTGACCTGATAGCCGAGCTGCACCTGGTAGATGTCGCCGGCGTGGATGTGCGCGAGCGCCACCTTCGCCCGCTCGACATATTCCTCAGCAGTCATGGTGAATTGCGGTGCGACGCCGGCTCCCGGAGCCGGAATCGAAGCATCCTCGGTCGTATCGATGGATGGCGCCGCGCCCGCGATCGACACGATCCGCTCGGCATCAACGCCATCCCAGAAGTCGCTCGAACCAACGCTGAGGATGCCGCTGTCCGCGGGTAGATCGATGTCGATGGTCGCGGCGTACACCCGCAGCACCATGTCGGGGTCACTCCCCCGCTCCTCGATCAGCTGCGGGATTTTCTCGATGTACATGACCGCGTCGTAGCTGAACACGGTCACAAACCCGAATCCGAAGTTGTGGGCGTCTGCCCCGCTCACCTCGAAACCGCCCTGCAGGTGGCGGAGCGCGTCCCAGACCGACTGCCTCGAGGACAACTCGTGGACCCCTGCAGAGGTGGAGGTCACCGTCGCGAGCTCGGACAGCCGGGCATTTGCCCAGTCCACGAGTTGCTTCTCCCCCGTCAACACGATCTCGGCGTCGCGGACGGTGACGTCGAGCAGCGGAGAAACGCCGATGAAGGCGCGTCGACTGTCTGCCTCCGGGCCCCCGAGGGACTCCAGGAGGCAGACCTGGTCATCGCCGTACACTTCGCGCAGGCGCACGAACACCGCGAAAGCGCTCTCTCCGTAAATCGGACGGGAATCCAGCTGCACCGCGACCGATTCACCCACGCGATTTGTGGTCGCCTGCTCTGTACTCATGCTGCAAGTGTCCCGTACACCGGCGCGGCCTTCAAAATCTTGCGACTACTACTTAGCCGCGAGGTGCGCGAGGTATCGCGTCACGGCTTCGCTGTTGACATCGTGGTCGACCACATCCGGCTCGCCCGACATCGTGATGGTGCCAACGAGCTCGCCCGCGACGAACAGCGGAATGGCACCGCCGTGCGCCTTGATGGTGCTGTGGTCGAGGTCGAGATCCTCAAAAGGAACGCCGGTGGCCTGCTGGCGGAGCTTCACGAGCAGCGACGGCTCGCCGAAGTGGGTTGCGGCCGCTGCCTTCCCTGCGAGCCACTCGTCGTTGCCCTTGCCGGTCGTTCCGAACTTCGCGCGGTAGACGATGTCGTCGCCGATCACGACGTCGACGGCGAGGTTGACGCCCCACTCCTGAATGACGCCGGCCGCGATCGTGCCGAGTTCAAACGCGTCTTCTTTGCTGAAGTGTGCCAGCTCGACGCGGTCGACCTTCACGAGGTCTTCGAGAGTGAAATTGGGTAGTTCGCGTGACATGGTGCTCTTTCTTATTGGGGATGTACTACTCGCGGGGAGACGGTCTGAATCTACGGACGAGGTCAGGCAGCTCTGCTGGCTCGTACGGCTCGTCGGTGGCCAGGATCTCGTCGAGCGACCACCATCGATGCGCAAGCATGTCGATGTGCTCGTCCGGAGTCCATTCTGCGCTTGACGGCTCAAACTGCGCTGTGTGCTGGACATAGAACTCGGCGTGCCCGGTGTCATGGTCGGCGGCATCCCACGGTGCGACGAAGTCGTGCGACCACACCGTTTGCCCCGCCGACTCAATCGTCAGTCCGGTCTCTTCCCGTAGCTCCCGGACGGCCGCCTGCGCGTGGTCCTCGCCGGGATCCACTCCCCCGCCCGGTGTGATCCAGCGGGCGAAACCGCTGGTATCCGGAGCCTTGGTCAGGAACAGCAGGATGCGGCCATCATCATCGAACAGCAGGATGCGCGAGGACAGTCGGTGCCTGAGGGGCATTTCGCTTCGCCTTCCCGTCCGCACCCGTGCTCTGGCTACACGCCGAATTCTGTGACGTCTCCGACGTAGCGCGTGTTGTTCTCCGGGACCGGTTCGACCGCCGCCAGGGCGACCTCGGCGGCAAACTCGCTCACGTTGTAGAGGCGCCCGGCAGCCTCTCTGCGGGCTCCGATCGCTTCGGGGTTTGCACGCTGCAGAAGGGTTGCGGTAATCGTGCCCTCGATCATGTCTCCCGAGACGACGACGAAACCGATGCCGGCATCCTTCAGGGTCGGGATCAACTCGCGCAGCGCGTCTTCGCCAGCGCGCTTACTGAGGGCGACCTGGAGGTACTCGGGCATGGTCTTCGTGGTCTTGATGAAGTGAGCCTGGTGGCTCGTCACGAACACAACCCGCGAACCCTCGCCGAGCAGTGGGAGCGCGGCCTTGAGGAGTTCGACCTGGGCGTCTCGATTGAGGCGCATTGCGTAGTTCTCCCCGAGGTCCGCTTCCATGCCGCCCGAGGCATTCATCACGAGGATGTCGAGACCACCCAGCTTTTCCTTGACCTCGCCGAACATCGCGGCGAGTGATGCCGGGTCGGTGAGGTCTGCGCCAATCGCGAATGCAGACCCGCCGTTTGCCTCGATCGACGCGACGAGCTTCTGCGCCCTCGCCGCTTTGTTGCGGTAGTTGATGACGACGCTCGCGCCAGCCTCGGCGAAAAAGGTGACCGTATCCGCGCCGATTCCGCGTGACGAACCCGTGACGAGCGCGCGCTTACCGCTCAGAGAATTTGACGCAAGGGGGCCGGTTTTCGAGTTTGTCGAGTCAGTCACGAGAAACGACACTATCAAGAGGTCTGCCGCCGAGCGTCGCCGAGTGCTACCGTCAATCGAGCGACATACGGGAGGCGCTGATCTACCCATGGATTTCATCCAAACTTACGCGTGGATTATTTGGCTTGCTCTCGTTTTGGTCTTCATCATCATCGAGGTCACGACAGTTACCTTCATGTTTCTCATGCTCGCAATCGGCAGCCTCGCTGGCCTGATCGTCGGCATCTTCGGGGTGCCATTCTGGGCGCAGGTCCTCGTGGCTGCGGTTGTCGCCGTCCTGATGCTTTTCGCGGTTCGCCCGCCTCTTCTTCGCGCACTCAAGCGTGGCGGTGACCATGCCCGAACCGGGATCGACGCGCTCTCCGGTATCACCGGCACGGTCACGACCGACTTCAACGGCAACGCCGGAACGGTCAGGCTCGCAAACGGCGAGACGTGGACCGCGAAGCTCGCCGACAGCTCGCACTCACCGCTCGCGGCGGGCGACCATGTGGTCGTCACCGAAATCAAGGGGGCAACCGCAATGGTCGCACCCGCCGAAAGGACAACGTTGTGACCCTGTTCCTCCAGATCATTTTGGTGATCGTCATTGTCTTCGTGGTGATCTTCGTGATCGTCACGATCTTCCGCGCGGTTCGAATCGTGCCGCAGGCGACGGCCGGAATTGTCGAGCGGCTCGGGAAATATCACAAGACCCTCTCCCCCGGCCTGAACCTTCTCGTTCCGTTCGTTGACAGGATGCGGCCGCTGATCGACATGCGCGAGCAGGTTGTCTCCTTCCCTCCGCAGCCGGTCATCACCGAGGACAACCTGGTGGTTTCGATCGATACTGTCGTCTACTTCCAGGTGACGGATGCTCGTGCCGCGACCTACGAGATCCGCAACTACCTCGGCGCGGTCGAGCAGCTCACCACCACGACCCTTCGTAACGTCGTCGGCAGCTTGAACCTCGAAGAGGCGCTGACCAGCCGGGACAAGATCAACAGCCAGCTCCGGATCGTCCTCGACGAGGCGACCGGCAAGTGGGGCGTTCGCGTCGGCCGAGTCGAGCTCAAGGCGATCGAGCCACCGGCATCCATCCAGGACTCGATGGAGAAGCAGATGCGTGCCGAGCGTGACAAGCGCGCCGCCATCCTCACCGCAGAGGGAACCAAGCAGGCCGCAATCCTCCAGGCCGAGGGATCCCGCCAGGCGGCCATCCTGAACGCCGAGGGTGACGCCAAGTCGCAGGTTCTCCGCGCAGAGGGTGAAGCACAGGCAATCACCACCGTTTTCGGCGCGATCCATGCTGGAAACCCGGATGCCCCATTGCTCGCGTACCAGTACCTCCAGACCCTCCCGAAGATTGCGGAGGGTGAAGCGAGCAAGCTCTGGATCATCCCGAGCGAGCTCACCGAAGCGCTCAAGGGCATCAGCGCGGGATTCGTAGGCAACCTCGGGTCATCCGGGGCGCCCGCGGCTCCGAAGAATTAGCGTGACGAAACGCGCCGGCCGAGCTGACCATTCCTTCTGGTTCGAACCAGGTCTGCCGCGTCTTCTGGCGCATCGAGGGTTGGCAATCGATGCGCCGGAAAACACGCTTCTTGCGTTTCTGAAGGCGCTCTCCCTCGGCGCGACCTATTTGGAGACAGACGTCCGCTCGACCAGGGACGGTGTCGCGATCATTTGTCACGACCCCGACCTGATTCGGGTCGCCAAGCGCAACGTCAAGGTCAGCGACCTCACCCTCAAGGAGCTACGGGCAATCGATCTGGGTGAGGGGCAGACCTTTTGCACGCTCGCTGAGGTTCTCGAGGCGTTCCCTGACGTGCGGCTCAACATCGACGTGAAGTCACTCGATGCCGCTCGACCCGCCGCCGCGGCCATTCTCAAGGCCGGCGCGACCAAGCGGGTGCTGATCACCTCGTTCAATGAGAAGCGTCGGCGTGAGACCGTACGGTTGCTGCCCGGAGTCGCGAGTTCGGCCGCGCCGCACAGCATCCTTCTCGCGGTGATCGGTGTGCATCTTCGCCTCGCGGCGCTGGTGCGTTTTGCGGTTCGCAACGTTGATGTGATCCAGGCGCCCATCCGCGGAGCCGGCATCCGGATCGCCTCACGCCGTTTCATCGCCAAGATGCATGCTCTTGGACTCGAGGTCCACATCTTCACGATCAACGATGCGCCGACGATGAAACGCCTGCTCGACCTCGGTGTCGACGGGCTGTTCACCGATCGAGTGGACGTCGCGATCACGCTCACCGGGACGGCCTCCTAAAGCTCAACCTGCCAATTTGCTGAGAACCAGCAAGGAAGCGCCCATGGTTGAAAGGAATCGTTCAGCCAAGGGGTTTATAACTTGGACAGCATCAAAATCAAGGAGGCCACACAATGGCAGACCGTAGTTTGCGTGGCATGCGTCTCGGCACTCAGAGCCTTCAAAGCGAAGAGGGCGTCGAGTTTTCGCCACGAAAGAAGAGCGTGTATCGCACGCCCGATGGCACGACCTTCGAGGTCGTCTTCTCTGCTGAAGCAGAGATTCCCGAAGTATGGGAGTCGCCGAAGAGCGGCCAGGAGGGCGTACTGCTTGACAGCGCCGGAGAGGCCGTCGAGACCGAGCAGATCGACGTGAAGGCTCCACGGAGCCACTGGGACATGCTGCTCGAGCGTCGCACACGGCCGGAACTCGAGGAGCTCCTCCAGGAGCGTCTCGACTACCTTCGTGCGCGCAAGGGACAGCAGAAGATCGGCGCGTAGCGTCAATCACTAAACATCAGCGCTAAGCATCCATTCGGATGCTTAGCGCTTTTTGTTTGAGCGCCCTCGGGTGTACGCCCGGCCCATCACCAGGGCTACGAGCATCCCGCCGAGTCCAAGGGCAGACACGAACTGCTCGACCGGCTCCCCGAGGTAGGTTGCCGGCGTAATGGTCGTGCTGAGCGGGACGGCGTGCACCATGGTTGCCGGCGTGTACGTGGGAAGCTGAACGAGAGTCTGTCCGGTCGGCGAAATGATCGCGCTGGTTCCGACTGTCGAAACGTTGACGAGACTCCTGCCGAGTTCCATGGCGCGGATGCGCGCGATCGCGAGCTGCTGGAGGCTCTCGTCGGTGTGGCCGAAGTCGGCGTTGTTGGTCTGCGCGATCAGGAACTGGGCGCCCGAGTTGATGGAGTCACGCATGACGGTGTCGTCGGTGATGTCGAAGCAGATGTCGATGCCCGCGATGACCCCGTTCACGTTGAACACCGTGTTGGTGGTTCCCGGCGTGTAATTGCGGCCGATCAGGTCGATCAGGGCCGGAGCGAACGGGCGCCAGAACGCCCGGTCGGGGACGTATTCGCCGAATGGAACGGGGTGCTTCTTGTCGTACAGGTCGACGGCGCCCTTGCCCGATTCCCAGAGAATCGAGGTGTTGTACCACTTGGAGTGGCGGTGGGTGATGGCTCCGGCGATGAGTGGGGCCTTCATCTCCGAGCTGATCAAGTTGAACGCGTTCGCGGCCAGTGGGGATTCGAGGGGATCGATGTCGCTCGCACCCTCCGGCCAGATGACCATATCGACGTGCTTGCCGATGAGGGGTTTGGTCGCGTTGAACTGTGCGGCAAGAAGGGCGCCATACTCGTGTGGGTCGAAGTATCCGGCCGGCCCATCGCCCTGGACTCCCGCGACGATCGTTGTGCCGTGCGTGATGACGGGGTACGCCGGTATCAGGAGCACGAGCGCGACCGCGCCGACCGCGACGAGGGCGCGGGTCAGACGGGCGACGCCCGACATCCTCACCGCTTCGATCGCGACGGCCATGAGAAGAACCATGACGAAGGAGACACCCGAGATTCCGAGCCAGGAGAACAGGTTCGAGAATGGACTCTCCGACTGGGATTCCGCGACCCTCCCCCACGCGAATCCACCGTACGGCCACACGCTCGAGGCGCCCTCTCGGGCCGTCCAGAGACCGGCCACGATGACGGGGAGGAGGCCCAGGCGGGCGATTTTGGATGTCCACACGACGGGTACCCAGTTGTATGCGAGGGAGATCAGGAGGGCGCCGACGGCGACGAACAGCGATTCGAGTACCGCGAGGGCGCTCTCCGGAAGCGGGCCGAGGAAGAGCGAGGCCCAGGAGATGTCGATGAAGTAGAAGGCGAGCCCCGCGAGGAATCCCAGCAGGAGCGCGGGGCCCGGGCGACGCCCGATGAGGGCGACCAGCAGCACCGCGATCCCGACGAACTCGAGCGGCCAGATCGAAAAGCCGGGGAAGCCGGAGGCCAGAAACGGGCCGGATGCCAACGCGAGCAGGATCGCGCCCCAGAACGGTACGAGCGGCCCGCGTACCACCACCACGTCAGTCGGCGGCTGCGTTGGTTTCAGCAGGGTCACGCGGAGAGTTTACGCAACGCTGCTGTATGCAACGATCCCGCGGAAGATCGAGTCGAGCGCCTTGCGCGCGGTGGCCCCAATCGGCGAGTCGGCGACAACGGAAAGCTGGTCGAGCAGATCGATCGTCTGCTTGGTCCAGCGCACGAAATCACCCGCTGCGAGATCCGCGATGCTCAGCGCATCGTCGAGTGATCCGCCGCTTGCCCAGCGGTGCATGGCGAGCGTGAGGCCGGTCGACAGCGGTTGGCTGCCGGGCAGGCGGTGCTCTCGCTCGAGGTCATCCAGCCTCGACCACAGGTCGCCCGTCGTGTCGAACACCTCACGGAAGTTGCCCCTCGGAAGATTGCGGGCATCCGGTGCGCCCTCGTCGCGACGTGGCTCGAACACCAGCGACGCGGCCATGGCGGCGAGGGATGGCGCATCCAGCTCGTTCCAGATTCCCTGCCGAAGGGATTCGGCGACCAGCAGGTCGCGTTCGCCGTAGATTCGACGGAGCGTTCGGCCGGCGGGTGCGACCGTCAGCGTGCCGTCCTTGGCTGCGACGAGATAGTTCAGCTCGAGCAAAACGTCGGTGACGCGGTCGAACACCTTGGCGACCGCTCCGGTCCTGGTTCGGATCTGCGCCGTCAGCTTGTCTGTCTCCCGCTTGAGCCGCCACCAGCGCTCCGCCCAGCGAGCGTGCGTCTCCCGGTCGGGACAGCTATTGCACGGATGCTGCTTGAGCCGCCTGCGCAGCGCGGTGAGCTGGTGCTGCCGCCGCTCCCGGTCGAGGCGGGACTGTTGCTCGCCGCCTTTCCCGCCCTTGCGTTCGAGGTCGGTGAGTTCGCGGCGAATGCTCGAGTACTCCGTGTAATCGCCTAAATGGCAGGTCATGTTCTTGGCGTAGCCATCGAGAGAAGCCTGCTGGGAGCGCACCTTGCGGGCAAGGTCGACCACGGCTCGGTCGGCCTGGAATTGCGCGAACGACGACTCGAGGATCTCGCGAGTGCGTTCCCGACCGAACTGCTCGATCAGGTTCACCGCCATGTTGTAGGTGGGAGAGAAACTCGAATTCAGTGGATAGGTGCGGCGGGACGCCAGCGATGCGACGGCCTGCGGATCGAGCCCGTCCACCCACTGAATGACGGAGTGGCCCTCGACGTCGATCCCGCGCCGCCCCGCCCGTCCGGTGAGCTGCGTGTACTCCCCCGGCGTGATGGGGACGCGGGCCTCACCATTGAACTTCTCGAGCTTCTCGAGCACGACCGTCCGCGCGGGCATGTTGATGCCGAGCGCCAGCGTTTCGGTCGCGAACACGAGCTTGACCAGCTTGAGTCGGAAGAGTTCCTCGACTACCTCCTTGAAGGCGGGAAGCATCCCGGCGTGGTGCGCTGCGACACCCCGTTCGAGTCCCTCGAGCCATTCCCAGTAGCCGAGAACGGCGAGATCCTCGTCGCGAAGGGTGCGGCAGCGCTCCTCGACGATCGCGCGGATCTCATCCCGCTCCGAGGCGTGGGTCAGGCGGACGCCGGCTCGCAGCACCTGGCGGACGGCACCGTCGCATCCGGCCCGACTGAAGATGAAGAAGATCGCCGGCAGCAGGTTTCGCGAATCGAGCAGGGCGACAAGCGCCGCCCGATCCATTCGTCCGGAGTCCTGTCGCGCTCCGCGGGCAAGGTAGCGTCCGGCATTCTTCATCTGCTTGTTGCTGAGGGCACGGCCGCCGTAGTGTGCCATCTGCGCGAGCTCCGGATTGACCCGGTTCGTTGCCGCCAGCCCGGAGGAGTCGAACAGGTCGATCAGGCGCGATCGCATCAGCACGTGCTGCTCGAGCGGGACCGGGCGCTCCTCGGAGACGATGACGTCGGTGTCCCCCCGGACGGCCTGAAGCCAGTCACCAAACTCCTCAGCGTTCGACACCGTCGCACTCAGGGAGACGAGCCTGACCGTCGCCGGAAGGTGGATGATGACCTCCTCCCACACAGCGCCGCGGAACCGATCGGCGAGGTAGTGCACCTCGTCCATGATCACGTGCGAGAGGTTCTTCAGCAGGTTCGAGTCCGCGTACAGCATGTTGCGCAGCACCTCGGTCGTCATGACCACGATCCGCGCCGTCGAGTTGATGTTGGTGTCGCCGGTCAGGAGGCCAACGGAATCCGCTCCGTATTCCGCGACGAGCTCCTGGAACTTCTGGTTGCTGAGCGCCTTCATCGGCGCCGTATAGAAGACCTTGTCCCGGGTATCCTGCATCGCGGAGTAGATCGCGAACTCGGCCACGATGGTCTTGCCCGCACCGGTGGGAGCGGCGACGAGAACACTGCGCCCGGCCTCGATGGACGCGCAGGCCGCGAGTTGGAATTCGTCGAGGTCGAATCGTTGGTGTTCGCGAAACGCCTCGAGCATGGGCTGTTTGCCGCGCGAACGAGATGCCTCGTACCGCTCAGCTGGCGAAAGCTGTGTCACGAATTCGCTATCTCCGAATTGATAAACGCTTCCGTTCGCCTGGCCACTGCCCTGTCGTGCAGGTGTGCAACGAACGCTGCGGCGAAGTAGAGCGCGATGATGGGAATCGCGAGCACGAACATCGAGACGACATCGGCGGACGGCGTCACGATTGCCGTGAACACGCAAATTGCGATGATGGCGATGCGCCAGCCCTTGAGGATGACACTGGCGCTCAGGATGCCAATGAAGTTCAGCAGGACAAGGAAGACGGGCATGACAAACCCGATACCCACCGCGACGATGAGCTTCGTGATGAAGTTGATGTAGTCGCCCGTGTTGACGAACGACGTCGACTGCTCCGGCGCGAAACTGGTGAGCAGCTGTACCATGTGCGGCATGATGAGCCAGCCCGCACAGCAACCGATGAGGAACAGCGGAATCGCGCTGCCGAGGAAACCGTAGATATAGCGGCGCTCACGCTTCTCGAGGCCCGGGATGATGAACGCCCAGATCTGGTAGAGCCAGACCGGGCTGCTGATAATGATGCCCAGCGTGATCGCGAGCTGAATTCGCACGTCGAATGGGCTGGTCAGACCGTCGTAGTTCAGATTCACCTTGCGACCGGTGAGCCGTGCCGCCTCGGCGATCGGCGCGTTCACTTCCGCCAGCACGAAGTTGGTCAGCCAGGCGCTGCCAATGGATGCCACGAGGATGCTGGCGGCAGCAATCGAGAGGCGCTTGCGAAGCTCGAGCAGATGCTGACCGAGCGTCATCCGCCCCTCTTTTTTGTTCTGCTTCTTTTGCGAAGCAGGCCGCGATTGAGTGGTCATCAGGCCGTCAGTTTAGTCTGCATGGCTTCCAGATGGGCCTTCGGATCATGGTTATGAATTCGCCGGGTGCTATTTGTAGCGCGCGGCGCCTGCCGCTGCCCACTCCTCGACCGCGCGCCGAGCATCCGGCGGTGCCACCACGACGGCGACGCCCGGCATGCTCGCGATGAGGCGCTTGAGCCCGTGATAGTGCGAAACGCGAACGGTCGTCCGCAGCCTGCCGTCGTGTTCGACCGTGCTGGCGCCCTCCGGAACGTAGTCGGCCAGAAGGGGTGCAGCCGCAGCTACGACGTCGATCGTGACGATCAGGTCGTTCGCCGAACCCTCGAACAGCGTGTCGGGCAGCTTCACGTCATCGATGCGGTGAGTGATCGGTTCCGACGTGACCTGCGGATGCGAGATCCGGTCGAGCCGGAACGTGCGCACGGCTTCGCGAAGGTGGCACCACGCTCGCAGGTACCAGTCGGCGTCCATCGACTCGATGCGCAGCGGGTCAACCCGTCGCCGCTCGTGTTCTCCGCGCGAGTTGAGGTAGTCGAACTCGAGCTGGACGCCCGCTTCGACCGAGTCCCGAATCAGCGCGAGGGTGTCATCCGTGTCGGTTGACTGCACCGTGAGCTGGCTTGGAGCGGCGGATGCCCCTCGCGAAAGCTTTGTCATCAGGGTCGCGATGGCGGCGCGATCAGCGTGCTCGGGCAGTGCCGAGAGGTACTGAAGGCCCGCGATCAGCGCCGCGGCCTCCCGCCCCGAAAAACGCGGCGAATCATCGATGGCGACCCGGTGGGTCAGGATGATCTGGTCGTTGTCTTCGAAATCGTCCCAGGAAATATCGAAGAGGTCTTCGTGCTGGTAAGCGGCGGTCTCCCCCGGAATTCCGGAGACGCCGATGAGTCGGACCGCATCCCGGATCTGTTCGGGCGACATGCCGAAATGCTCGGCAACCTCCGTGACGCTGATCCGATCGTGGTCCATCAGGAAGGGCACGAGCGAGAGCAGGAAGGTCAGCTTGTCCTGCGCCTGGAGCGGGGTGGACCTGCTCTTTTTCTCAGCCATGGTCGGCCGCCGTTCTGGCCAGGCGGGAGCGCACGGCGTCCCGCAGCTCGGGAGGCGCGGACACCACGACCTCTGGACCGTAGCCCGCTAGCTCGTCGGCCAAAAGATCGAGGTCGGAGTAGTGCAGCGTCAGGGAGTTCGCCCCCTCGTGCGCGGTGCCGCGGCGCTTGCCGAGGCGGGTCGCGGCATCCGAATCCGGTTCCACCTCGACGGTCGCCCGTCGTTCTTCCCAAATCTGTTCGAGCTCGGCGAGAGCTCGAGAAGTTGCGGCCGACTTGTCGACCGGCGGGGACTTGGTGTTGGTCGTGGTCACGGGTGTCACGATGCGGCGGAGCAGGAAGTTGCGCGTGCCGCCCGCATCAAGATCCTCGCCGTGCAGCATCCATCTGCCGTCGTGTTGGATCAGTGCGATCGGGGCGACCGTGCGGGTCCTCGACACCTGCTCCCCCGACTTGAGATAGCCGAATCGCACAACGACATCCTTATCGAGAGCTGTGCTCAGCGGATCGAAGGCAGCATCGCGCACGCGCAGTCGTGGCGCATAGCCGAGCACGGGATCCACGCTTGCGACCCCGAGCGAACGGAGCTTCAGGATCGCGCGCCGCGACTCCCCCGACAGCGATCCCTCGCGCCACACCATCGCCGCGAGGTTGAGCAGGGTCGTCTCCTCGGGCGAAAAGGAGATGTCGGCGGGCAGTTCGTAGTCGCCGCGCGGGATCCGGTAGCGCAGACTCTGGTTGTTGCCGGCCTGTCCGGGAGTCTCCAGGGTTTCGAGCGGGACGCCCAGCTCACGAATGTCGTCCTTGTCGCGTTCGAACTGGCGCTCGAGGTTCGAGTTGTCGCCGGAGATCGAATAGCGCTGGCGGTAACCCTGGACCGTGGACAGGATCTCGTTCTTGGTGAGCCCTGCCTCGGTCGCGAGCAGCGCTAGGACGAGGCTGAAGAGCCTCTCCTCAACGGGTACCCGTTGCGCGGTGTTTGTTGCTGACACGAAAGTCATCCTTTGGAAGGTAGGACACCCGGCCAGTGTCGAAATTTGCGCTGTTGAAACAGGCTACGACTGATTTCAGCTTGTCGGTAGGACGCCAAGGATGTCGTACACGAAGACGAGCGTGCCAGTCGGATAGCCGGCTGGAGCCTTACCCGAAGGATATCCATACTTGGGCGGAACCACCACGAGAATCTGGCTGCCGACGGTCTGCCCTGTCAGGGCCTTGACCGATCCCGGATCCAGCGAGTAGACCGTGGCGCCCGTCGACGCGTCGCCGTTGGGCTGGAGAGCCTTCAGCGGGTAATAGCGCGGGGCGTGAGTGGTCCAGGTCGAGTCGAAGGTCGTGGTTGCGGGCGGGTTCGTCCACGCGACTGCCTGTACCTGCAACAGCAGGGCATCGCCGGCCTTGGTCTTCTGGCCGCTCCCCTTGCGGAGAACCTCGTACTTCAGCGTCTTCGGAGCCGTCTGCAGGTCGAAGGTGAAGCCGGGGGTGCCATTACTCGAGGTGACAACGGACGGGAAGTCGGGCTGCACCGGCTGCAGAACTCCGGTTGCACGGCCGCGGTATCCCCTGACGACGTCGCTGACGACCACGAGCGTGAGATTGGAAGCAAGGCCCGCCTGCTGGACTGCGGCAGCTGACCCGAGGAACTGGGTTGCCGTCTCGACCGTCACGGCGCGACTTCCGGTGCGAACACAGGAGAGGTAGCGCCCGATCGGGTCGGCCTTTGCGCCGACGGTGGAGGTGAGGGCCTTCGTGATCGCAAAGCCGCCCTGGCCGGTCGTGCCGAGAAGCGAGCCGGTCGAACCGTCGTAGATCGAGTACTGGACAAGAGCGACATCGTCAGGACCGAGGAGCAATCCGCTGCCGGTCTTGTCAATGCTGGTCTCGACACGGGTCGTCTTGATCGGCGTTGGTACCTTCGCGTCAGGGTTGCCGCCGAACTTGCCAGCGGCCGTCACCGACTCGGATGCGGCACCCGGCGTCGATGCGGGAGTACAGTTCTCGGCCTGTGCGGGAAGGTCGCTGCAGGCACCCACACTGACGAGGAATGCAGCTGCCAGAACAATCGCGGCGAACTTGCGCACGACACCAACTTTCGAAAGACCCGGATTCACGGGATTTACTCTAACGGGTCTTACTTGGACGAATTTCTGTTCCCAGCAACTCCAGAAGCGTCCTGCGCGGCACCGGCGGCCGCTTGCGCCTCGCGAACGGACTTGCGCAGGCTCTTGTCGCTGACGGTGCGGTCGCCAAGTGCGCCCGGCGTCCAGACCTCGACATCCTCATCCGAGTAATCCGACTTGGATGCGCGACGCGCGACCTCGGGGAGCCTGGAACCCGGCGCGAGCCGCCTGGCCGCGATCAGGAAGCCGGTGTGTCCGATCATCCTGTGGTCAGGGCGGACGGCGAGTCCCTCGACATGCCAGGTGCGCAGCATGGTCTCGGAGGAATCCGGAGTGGTGAACGAGTGCGAGCCCCGGATCGCCTCAGCGACTCTCGAGAGCTGCGTCACGGTGGCGACATAACAGAGCAGTACACCGCCGGGGGTGAGAGCCTCGGCGGCAACGTCGACGCATTCCCAGGGAGCGAGCATGTCGAGGATGACCCGATCCGCGCCACCCGCCTCGACGGTTGCCGGAAGTGCCTCGACCAGGTCGCCGACGGTCACGGTCCAGTTGGTCGGCGTCGCACCGAGGAACGCGGTCGCATTGGCCTGCGCGATTTCGGCGAATTCCGGCCGACGCTCGAAAGAGTGAAGTGTGCCCTCCTGGCCGATCGCGCGGAGGAGCCAGAGGGAGAGCGCTCCCGAACCGACACCCGCCTCGACGACGGTCGCCCCGGGGAAGATGTCGGCCATCCCGAGAATCTGGGCGGCATCCTTCGGGTAGATGATCGCGGCGCCTCGCGGCATCGACATCACGAAATCGGTGAGGAGTGGACGGAGCGCCAGGTATTCGATGCCGTTGTTGCTCGTGACGACCGAGGCATCGGGTTGACCGATCACTGCGTCGTGATCGAGGATTCCGCGGTGGGTGTGGAACGTGCCGCCGGCTTCGAGCGTGATGGTATTGAGCCGGCCCTTTGGCCCTGTGAGTTGCACGCGATCGCCCGCGCGAAACGGGCCACTCTGGCGGCGGATGGCGTCGTTCACGCGAGCCTCCTCGCTTCGCGCCTCAGATCGAGGGCCCGACCGAGGTCGGCGATCCCCTGTCCGGCGAGGGTCGGCCAGACCGCGAAACTGCCGTCGGCGATGAGGTGGGAGTTCAGCGGGATGCCGATGGTTGCCGCGCCGGACGCGACGGCTGACGCAACGCCGGGCGCGGAATCCTCGATCGCGACGCAGTCCGTGGCGTCGACGCCGAGAAGCTCGGTCGCACGAAGGTACGCGGCGGGATGTGGCTTGCTGTGCTCAACATCGTCGCCAGCGACAATGTGATCGAACGCTGTGAAATCGATGCTGTCGACGACCACGGTCGCGAGTTTGCGCATGGACATTGTGACCAACGCCGTCGGGATCCCGGCCGCGCGCAGCTCAAGCAGCAGTTCGCGCGCGCCCGGACGCCACGGAAGTCCCCCGTCGCGGAGGCGTCCGAGAACGATGTTGGTGAGGACGTCGATGATCTCGTCCTCGCCGAGGGCGACGCCGCGGGACTGGAGCACCCGAGCGGAGTGCCAGAGCCCCTGGCCGACCAGGGTCAGGGCCTCCTCATGGCTCCAGGTGCCGCCGTACGAATGGACGAGTTCGGTCTCGGCATCCATCCAGTACGGCTCGGTGTCGACGATGGTGCCATCCATGTCCCAAAGAACAGCGGCGGGGAGGCTAGTCACAACGCCCGATTCTACGGTGCCTGAGTAATGCCATCGTGCCGCTCGCGCGGAGGCGGCCTATCCTTGAAGGAGAACGCGCGACAGCTTCGTGTCGTGCAGCAAAGGATAATTCGTGCCACAGACTCCAGGATTCACGACCGGTCGCATTCTTGTCGTGGCCTTCGAGGGCTGGAATGATGCTGGTGAGGCCGCGAGCGGCGTAGTCAACACGCTCAAAGACGAACTCGACGTCTACCCGCTCGCCGAGGTCGACCCAGAGGACTACTTCGACTACCAGTTCAACCGGCCAACGGTTGCCGCCGACGACGAAGGCAATCGCCAGCTCATCTGGCCCAGTGTGACCATCTACGGTCCGACCGAACCGAACGCACCGGCCGGGTCGTCCATCTACCTCCTTCTCGGAACCGAGCCGTCTCGCGGTTGGAAGACCTTCACCGAGGAGATCTTCGAAGTGGTCGAGGACGCCGAGATCACCGGGATCGTCTTTCTCGGAGCGATGCTTGCGGATGTGCCGCACACTCGGCCGATTTCAGTATCCGCGAGCAGCGAGAACGCAGCGGTTCGCGATGCGCTCGGCCTCGAACGCAGTAATTACGAGGGCCCGGTCGGCATCCTTTCTGTGCTGTCGAACGCCGCAGAGAAGGCGGACATCCCTACGGTCTCGGTGTGGGCATCCGTTCCGCACTATGTGCACAATGCGCCGTCCCCCAAGGCAACGCTCGCGATGATCGAGAAGCTCGAGGAACTCATCGACGTCGTGATCCCCCGCGGTGATCTCGTCGCGGAATCCACGGCCTGGGAGAACGGAATCGACGCACTCGCCGGCGACGACGATGAAATGGCCGCCTACATCGAGCAGCTCGAGCAGGCGCGGGACACGGTCGACTCTCCCGAGGCGAGCGGCGACGCGATCGCCGAAGAATTCGAGCGCTACCTCCAGCGTCGCGATGGCAAAGAGGGTCGGGATGGCCGGGGTTCGGCCGGCGACGACCCTTGGCGTCCCCCGTCGATCTAGCGTCTTAACCGCGTCTGCCCCCGGCAGATGCGTCTGCCCCTGAACGTACGGGGGCGGACGCATCGCACGGGGGCAGACACGGAATTAGCGCACGTAATTTGCGGCAGAGCTAGAGGGCATTTGCGGCAGAGCTAGAGGGCCACTCCGAGCAGGGCATCGATCGCTGCGATGTCTTCCGAGGTAGCCCGTGCGCCGCTTTCGATGAGTTCATCGATGGCGGCAACGGCTCCCTGCGTGTCGAGGTCGCGAGGAATGATCGCGCGCAGGCGGCGCAACAGCGTGGATGAGCCCTCGACCGGATTCGCGGCCCAGGCCTCCCAGCGGGCGAGCCGCTCGGTCGACTGCGCGAGCAGCGCATCCGTCCACTCCCAGCTGTTGCGATAGTGCTGCGCCAACAGGACGAGCCTGATGGCCCGTGGATCGATTCCCCCAGCCGTCAGCTGGCTCACGAACACGAGATTGCCGCGCGACTTGCTCATCTTCTCGCCCTCGTACGCAACGAGGCCCGCGTGGGAATAGATCGCCGCGTGGTGCTCGCCCGCCAGAGCCGCCGTGTGGCCGGCCGTGAACTCGTGATGCGGGAAGATCAGGTCCACTCCCCCGCCCTGCACGGTGATCGGCAGGTCGAGAAGCTCTGACACGATGACCGAGCACTCGATGTGCCAGCCGGGTCGACCGGCGCCGAGGGCGCTCTCCCAGCTAGGGTCGCCATCCCGTGCTCCACGCCAGAGCAGCGGATCGAGCGCGTCGCGTTTGCCCGGCCGGTCGGGATCGCCGCCGCGCTCCGCGCTCAGCGCGAGCATCGTCGCGCGGTCGAAGTGACTCTCGTCGCCAAGATGCCACGGGGCCGTGGCGGACGCGGCGGCGCTGTCGAAGTAGTAGTCGCTGTCCACCGGGTAGGCGATGTCCCGTTGGAGCAGGACCCCGACGGCATCCGCGATCGCGGAGACGCGGTCGGTGACGGCAACGAAGTGATCCGGGGGCAGGATGCGCAGCGATTCCATGTCGCCGCGGAACCGATCCGTCTGGTCCGCCGCGAGTTCGCGCCAATCTACGCCCGTCGCATGCGCCCGCTCGATGAGCGGGTCGTCGACGTCAGTCGTATTCTGCACGTACTTCACCTTGAGCCCGGCATCGAGCCAGAGTCGGATCAGCGTGTCATAGGCGAGATAGGTTGCCGCGTGTCCGATGTGGGTCGAGTCGTACGGGGTGATCCCGCAGACGTAGATCGAAGCTGCATCGCCGACTGGCGTGGCCTCGAGGACCCGATTGGATGCGGTGTCCCAAATTTGCGGAACCTCACCCTTTCCGGGGAGACGCGGAACCTTGGGACGGCTCCAGGATTTCACTGTACGAGCCTAGCCGTCGTGGGGAGCACGAACCTGCGAGCCGTACTGGTGCGGGTGGTCTTCAGCGCTCAGTATGCCTGGACGACACCCGCGAGGAGCAGGATGATGAGGAGGATTCCTAGCGCGATTCGGTAGATCACGAACGGCAGGAACGATCCCTTCGAGATGTACCTCATGAACAGCGCGATGACCGCGAATCCAACGACGCCGGCGACAACTGTTGCAACGATGATTTCGATCGGCGAGAACGTCTCCGGGGTGCAGCTGCCGTTGTAGATCGTCTTCGCAGTCGCGACACACGGATTCTTGATCGCGCTGTATGCCTCGTAGATGCCGCTGCCGAAGACCGCCGGGATCGCGAGCAGGAAGGAGTAGCGTGCCGCCGCGCGACGCTCGTAACCGAGGAAGAGCCCGGCCGAGATCGTGCCACCCGAGCGCGAGACGCCGGGGATGAGGGCGAGCGCCTGGGCGAATCCGTAGATGATCGCGTGCGGCCAGGTCAACTGCTTAAGGCGCAGGGTCTTCGCGCCGACGACATCCGCGATCCACAGGATGATGCCGAACGCGATGAACGTGATGGCAATGACCCAGAGCGAACGAAACGTGGTCTCGATCGCGTTCTGGAACAGCAACCCGAGAACGACGATCGGGATGCTGCCGAGGATGATGAACCAGCCGAGCCGAACGTCAGGGTCGCTCTGCGGCACGCGGCGGAAGAGGGCGCGGAACCACTTGCCGATGATCCGCGTGACGTCGTGCCAGAAGTAGATGAGGACGGCGGTCTCGGTGCCGAGCTGGATGATCGCCGTGAATGCCGCGCCCGGGTCTGCCTTCATTCCGAGCAGCAGCCCGACGAGTCGGAGGTGTGCGCTCGAGGAGACCGGGAGAAATTCGGTCAGGCCCTGGACTATTCCGAGGATGATCGCATTCAGCATTTATACGGGCTCCTGTTGCGGGGGCTCAATAGGTTCGAAGCAGGTCGCCGAGAACTCGCCTGCCAAAGACTAATGCGTCAAGTGGCACTCGCTCGTCAACGCCATGGAACATCCCGGGAAAATCCAATTCCGCGGGAAGCTGCAGCGGCGCGAAACCGTATCCGGTGATTCCGAGCTTCGACAGGGCCTTGTTATCGGTTCCGCCCGAGAGCAGGTACGGCAGCACCGGCGCGCCCGGATCCGCCTTGTTGAGAGAACCGACCATGGCGTCGACCAACGGCCCTTCGAACCTGTTGTCGAGTCCGATGTCCTGGTGCAGGATGACGATCTCGATGTCGTCGCCGACCAACTCGCGCACTTCGGCGAGCACGGCATCCTCTTCGCCGGCCAGCGTGCGGATATCGACGAGCGCCTCGGCGTAGTCGGGGATGACGTTGTGCTTGTAGCCCGCCTTCAGCAGTGTGGGGTTGGTGGTGGTGCGCAGCGACGCCTGGATGAAGCCTGCTGCCGTGCCCGTGCTCATCACGACCTCTTCGGGTCCGGTGGCGGTGACATCCGCGCCCATGATGCGCGCGAGCTCTCCGACGAGTTGTTCCGTGGTGTCGGTGAGGTGGATGGGCCAGTCCCTGCGCCCGACCTTCGCGACGGCCTCGGCGAGTTTCGTGACGGCGTTGTCGTGGATCACGCGGCTGCCGTGGGCGGCCCGTCCGCGGGCGATGAGCTTGATCCAGATCAGGGCCTTCTCCCCCGTCTGCAGCAGGTAGGCGCGCTGGCCGTTCAACGTGACGGAGTATCCGCCGACCTCGCTGATGGCTTCCGTCGCGCCGGCGAAGAGTTCGGGGTTGTGCTCGACGAGGTGATGGGATCCGAAGACGCCGCCGTTCTCCTCGTCGGAGAAGTAGGCGACGATCAGGTCGCGCCTCGGCTGGCCCCCGTCGGCCAGGATGTCGGTCAGCGCGCCGATCATCATGGCATCCATGTTTTTCATGTCGACCGCGCCGCGGCCCCACAGCATGCCGTCTTTGATCTCGCCACCGAATGGATCGACGCTCCAGTTCGCCGGATCTGCCGGGACCACATCGGTGTGGCCGTGGACGACGAGCGCGGGCAGGCTCGAGTCGCTACCGGCTACGCGGCTGACGACTGAGGTCCGGCCGTCGGCGGCATCCACGTAGGTGGTCTTCAGTCCGAGCTTCTCGAGGTGAGCCCCGAGATATTCGGCAGCCTCGGTCTCACCGTTCGACTTGCCTTCCCCGTAATTTGTGGTATCGAAACGGATGAGGTCCTGGGCAATTCGCGCGGTCTCTTCGAGCATGCGACAACGCTACCCGCTCGGTTCGCACCTGCCTGCCGACGGGTGCTATTGTCATACGTCGGCAGCTTTGAAAGAGGTTGTCACCTGCGCGCGGATGGCGGAAATGGTAGACGCGCTAGCTTGAGGTGCTAGTGCCCGAAAGGGCGTGGGGGTTCAAGTCCCCCTTCGCGCACGCAGACTGATTCGGCCAATCGCTGGGTCATGGTTCGGAGAATTCAGCCGGGCAGCCTTTTGAGGCTGTCCGGCTTTTTTCATGCCGGATCGAGAGTCGTCCTTGGCGTTTTCGGCTGCTGAATTCTCGGGTTAACGAAAAATCGTCGTGCCTGAATGTTTTCAGGCACGCCTATTTTTTGGTCGAGCGAGTGCGCGTCGGTAAACGGCCGAGGCACTGTTTGCTAGTCGGGCGGGTATGCGCCGAAATCAGCGCAGGCCAACGGTGTGTCGCTTTGCCGGAACGTTGTTGGTAGGTCGTTGTTCCTTCATGCCCCCGACGCCGCGACCAGAGTGGCCGTGAATGAGCGTGAGCAAGAGGCCGCCCCGCACGCCGGCAGTGGTGTGGACCTCCACTCGGTACAGGTCGTCTGAGGTGTCGCCTATCACGTGACGAGAAGCCGGAGCTTAGCGGCGTCCAAGCTTCGTGTCCGGACCGATGGCGAAGTCGATTCCTGGGACGGAGGGAGCTTCCCCTAACTCGCTGGAGTAGTGGCTGCCAAAGGACGACCAGGAGCAACGAGGGCCGCGGGAAATTAGAACCAACATCGGCGAAGCCCGCGTAGTTTGGAATTTGCAGGCCGAACTGCAAACGACTATCGCCCGCGGTAATTCGGAGAATTCCAAGGCGGCGAAACGAGCTCTTCGATGGGCACAGGAGATCGCACGAGATCCAATATCACGACAAAGCAAGGAGAATATGGTGCACCTAAAGGAGAGCCGAGTCCTTATTGTCGGCGGGACATCCGGGTTGGGACTCGCGGTGGCCCGGGCCGTCATTGAGCGCGGAGGAGTGCCGTTCGTCGCATCGCGCAGACAATCGAATGTTGATGATGCGTTGGCACAATTGCCGGGCGCCGGCGGCATTGCGGTGGATCTCATCGATCCGGCATCCATCGATGCAATGATTCGCGCCGCCGGGCCGATCGATCACTTGGTTTACACCGCCGGAGAGAACCTGGAACTGACACCGCTGGACGATCTCACCCCGGAAGTGATTGAGACGTTCTGGCGAACCCGGTACATCGGCGCAATCAGTGTCATACGCGCCACACGCTTGAAGCTCAACCCCGCAGGTTCGGTTGTGCTGACCAGCGGGACCGCGGGTCAACGGCCAGCTTCTGGATGGGCGCTCGGGGCGAGTATCTGTGGCGCGATGGATGCGTTGACTCGTGAGCTGGCTCTCGAACTTGCTCCCATCCGGGTCAACGCCGTGGCCCCCGGTGTGACCCGCAGCCGCCTATGGTCGAGCATGTCGGACGACGAGGTGCAAAGCATGTATGCCGGCGTCGGCGCGGCCCTGCCGGTGGGACGTATCGGCGAGACGGACGATGTTGCACTCGCTTACGTTTATGCGATGGAGCAGGAGATGGCTACCGGGACGATCATCACCGTTGATGGAGGGGCTGTGCTGGTGTGAGCCGCATTCTGGTCACGGGCTCGACCGACGGGCTCGGCCTCGCAGCTGCACGGCAGCTCCTCGAGGACGGCCATCAGGTCATCGCGCACGCCCGCAACCACGTCAGAGCCGATGAGGTTCGCAACGCCCTGCCGGGGCTATTCGCGGTTGCCATCGGTGATGCCGCTTCATTGGAGGACGTCCGCTCGATTTCCCGGCAGGTGAACGACGCCGGTGGGGTCGACGCGATCATTCACAATGTCGGTGTCGGATACCGAGAGCCCCGCCGCATCGAAACGATCGACGGTCACGCGCACGTGTTTCAGATCAACGTCCTCGCGCCGTACTTGCTCACGGCACTTATTCCGACGCAACGTCTCGTGTGGCTGAGTTCCGGGCTAAATCGCCAAGGTGATGCGTCAATCAGGGATCATGACTGGACTGCTCGGCAGTGGAACGGATACCAGGCCTATTGCGACAGCAAACTCTTCGACGCGACTCTCGCAATGGCGCTCGCTCGCACACGCCCAGACGTAGCGTCCAACGCTCTGGAACCTGGGTGGGTAGCGACCAGGATGGGCGGGGCCAGCGCGCCCGACGACCTTGCCCTCGCGCACGTCACTCAAGTATGGCTGGCGGAAGCAAGCGATCCGAAAGCTGCAGGAACAGGTGGCTACTACTTCCACCAGAATCCCGCCACGCCACAGCCGGCAATCCACGACATTCGATTCCAGGATGAGCTCGTCGACCTGTGCGCCCAACTGACCGGAAGTCGTTTGTGATGGCATCCGCAGCCGACGGCGCCGAACCCAGCCAGGATGAAAATGCGAGCGAGAACACAAACGATAACGAGGTACTGAATCCGGACATGAGGCGGCCCGGCCGCGGATCCACAAGACGAATGGAGGCACTCTCGGACGCTGTCTTCGCCATAGTGATGACGTTGATCGTACTTGAGGTGCATGTCCCAACTGGACCCCCATCCCAGCTGCCCGAACAATTCCTGGAGGCGACTCCCACACTGCTCACATACGCGCTGACTTTCATCACCGTCGGCGTCCTCTGGTTCGGCAACAGAACCCAGTCTGAGCTGCTCATCGCAGCCGACCATCCGCTCGTCTGGCTGAACCTCCTCTTTCTCGGACTTGTTGCGCTGATTCCGTTTTCATCCGCCCTGCTGGCAAAAAACCCGACCACCTCATTCGCCGTCGTCGAATACGGCGCACACCTCACGGCCGCATCGCTTGCCCACGCTCTCTGCTGGGTCTACGCCAGCCATCGACCAGAACTCATTCGAGTTGGGATCAGTCATAGGTATTTGCGTTTTAGCCGAGCAGCCACTTTTCTGCTCGCAACGTTTTACGCCGTCGGAGCAGCGATCGGTGCAGCCTTTCCGATCGTTGGACTCATCGTCTTTCTGGCGGCACCCATTCCGTTCATCAGCGGGTTGTATTACAGGCAACTCGCACGTCATCGATGACTGTCGTAGTTACCAAACGGAGGCGGTTGGCTCCGGCATCATTCAGTTCACTTTGCGATTCAGGTAACTTGCTCGCCTTGCTTGCGCTGTCGTAGGGCCGACATGCCCAACTGAGCTCTGGCCACTCGGCGATTGCCGCACTCGAATTCGACGCCTGGCTTAGCGCATCGTTCGCTCGGAGGACAACGTAAACACCGGTCCACGAGGCACCGTTGCGTCCGCCAAGTGAAAGAACGGGATGAAGCCGGTGAATCCTGCTTGCGCTAATCCGTTTCGCGTCCATTCCATGGCTTGAGTCTGCGAGATCGCCAAGCGAATGCGGAGTACTCGGTGCGGTTACGGTGAACCCATGAGATATATCGGCGTCGATCTCGCTTGGGGTGAGGGCACCGCAACCAAGGCTGCCAAGGAAACCGGTTTGGTCTGCCTAGACGACTCCGGCACCGTGCTCGACGCGGGCTGGGCTCGAGGCATCGACGCTGTCGTGGAGTGGCTTCTTGCGACCGCGAAGCCGGGTGAAGTGATCGCTATCGATGCACCGCTCGTGGTGGCTAACCCCACTGGCATGCGCGAATGTGAGCGCGAGGTGGCGCAGCGCTACGGTCGCTGGCAGGTCGCCGCGAACCCTTCGAACCTTGGCCGACCGTGGTTTGGCGGAGTCACCTTGCGGCAGCGCTTGGAGGCTGTCGGATTCGTCTACTCGAGCGGCGTTGAGCCGCCATCTCCCGAACGCATCCAGTTCTTCGAGTGCTACCCGTATACGACGTTGGTAGGCGCAATCGAATTTGGCTACGACATTGAACGACCACGCTACAAGCGATTCAATCCGGCACTGCCGAACCCTGCGGCACGGCGCGCGTTCCGTGCCTCCGAATGCGACGAGCTGGTGGAACGAATGTCCCGGCTCATCGATGCTCAGCCGTCACTCGATCTTCGTTCCCATCCAGTCACCGCTGACCTGCTCGATTCGCCGTCACCCCTTGTGGATGCCCTTTACAAGCATCGGGAAGATCTGCTTGATGCGGCGATCTGTGCGTGGACCGCGGCGCTCTGGGCACAGTTCGGCGACGACCGATGCCAGGTGCTCGGCTTGGATGATGTTCCCGATGATGAGGGCCGCCTGCCAGTGATCATCGCGCCGGCAAGGCCCGAGCAACGGCAGGGGCGCGCCACGCCGACACGCGTCGGGTCGTCGGTCCTGTCACATTCCGCCCTTCTGGGCGTAGCGACCACGGTGCTCAAGCAAGCGTCCACGAGCGACTCCGACCCCCGTGATTTCGAAGTCGCGAGGCGTGCGCTGATGAGTGCGCTCGCCGAGGTTGAGTTGCGGCGAACTTAGCGAAGCCGATATAACGGGACTTACCACAAAGGTCGCGCTTCGATCGTTCATGCACCGACCCGCAGCTTGCACGACGCCGCGAGCTCATGAGAACGAACCGGCGATAAAGATGCTCCAGTCGGTGAGTACTGCGGCGATCAATCGAGGTAAAACGGGCGCTTGTAGATGCGCTTGCGTGACCGCTTCCCACTAGGTGCTTCCTTCCAGCTGATACTCACGATGGTGGGATATCCGCTCGCCACGCTTCGGTCGACGTGGAGCGGGATCCATGCCCGAGGGGCGACGATCTCCGCGATGGCGTTGAGGTCGTTGCGGATAGCATCTTTCAAGCCGTCTGGGGTGATGTCGCTGACCTCGACGATGTGTGCGTCGATGTTGTCGCTCTGGTTCACGGTTCGCCACTGAGCAGACCGCCTTCCCTCCTCTCGTGGTTCATTGCTGGGCTGCCAGATCAAGTGAGTTTCATTCTCACGCCGCGCTGAGGAGTGCCCAAATAGCGATTAGACACAGAGGATGCCGATACCGCCGAGCCATACTGGTCCCGTATCATCCCAGAACTGATGAGATTCACTCACGCAGGTTAGCGTGGATAGAAGGACACCACGGACGAGCCTCGCCGACGCCAACCCTTAGGCATGGGTGTATCTTCCACTCGGTATGCGCCAGCGTCAATGAGTTAAAGTCGAGCAAGGGCAGACGGGCTTCGACCGTACGCCGGTGCAGTCAAATTGCCCCGCAAGCCAGGCATGATCTTTGGCCGTGGCGATGGACTCGACGACGATGTCGAAATGCACCCATGCCCACCCAACAGCAAGATCGCCTCCCATTCCAGAATGGGCCCGCACAGATAGCGTTCAGCCAGGCGCCCGACGAAGATGTGCACCTCACAGGCGATATCCCCTGGGAGTTGAGGGGACTAGCTATCAGTGGGTGAATGCGCAGGCTCGCCCGCTATCTGATCGAATCAATCCTTGAGTACCTTGTAAGTCATTTGCCGGACCTCCTGCGGGAACCCTGAACGAGCAGGCCGAAGCCCCAACCTTCTGCGAACACAAAATCGGATTGTATGTGAACGGGCAGGTTCGGATGAGAACCGTGGCGTTCAGTGTGATGGTGGCGTGAACGGAACGTCAAAGGTTCGCACCACGGTTGATCCTTTGAGGAGGTCCACGCCGACGTTATCGGTGACGATCTCACGTGACATTACTGCCCCTTGGACCATCTTGGACGTCGCGCTGATGTCTTCGCCTGCCGGTGCTTGCAGTTCGTATCCTGGGGCTGCCAGCCCAAGCAGGCGTAGCGAAGAACCGGCCCGAGGATTCGGGTCAGGGCTGTTCGCCGGGAACGGGTTCGGGCTACTCGGTGATGCGGGCACACTCGGACAGTTGACAACCGTCAGCAGGCTTTGCTCATTGCGCGCCGACGTGGGTTTTGTCTCCCCGAGGTAGACGAGGTTGGTTGTGGTGGGTTTCCCCTGGGATAC
>JAODMY010000114.1 GCA_025465535.1 Glaciihabitans sp. | reverse complement strand
CAGTGACCAGGCGATGAGCGTGGCGATCATCAGCACTGGCGGAACGTTTGGGATGCAGGCGTCCAGCCGCGGATTGAGGCCGGCGCCGGTTGCGGATCGCATCGATGCGCTTCTTCGCTCATCGTCGATTGCGGGCCTGACGTACAGCATTTCCGAGTTGGATCCGCAGATTGACAGTGCGAACGCGACGCCGGCCGCGTGGCAGCAGATCGTCGAGGCGATCGAGGCCGTCTATGACGAGTTCGACGGCTTCGTGATCATCCACGGCACGGACACCATGGCGTATTCGGCTGCGGCCGTGTCGTATGCGTTTGCCGGTCGTGACAAACCGATTGTTCTCACCGGCGCCCAGCGGCCCCTGTCGACCAGTAATTCCGATGGCCCGGCGAACCTCGTCGGCGCGCTCGAGCACCTGTTCCTGGCCCGGTCGAGCACGGTCGATATTTATTTTGGTGGGACTGTTCTCAGCGGAACCCGGGCGATGAAGTTCTCGACTGTCGCCGATCGTGCATTCATCGAGACACCTCATCTCGGCGAAATCGAGTCGGGTCGGGATGCCGAGGCAGTCGCGTCGCTGTTCGCTGGCTATGCGGATATCGAGGTTCCGGTGATTCGGATGTATCCGGGAATCAGTGGCCGGGTGGTGTCGGCGATCCTCGATGGGGTCCCTGGAGCGGTGTTGCAGTGCTACGGGTTCGGGAACATGCCAGCGGGGACTCCCGGGGTGCTTGAGGCGATCGCGCGTGCGTCGGATCGGGGGCAGGTGATCGTTGCGGTCACGCAGTGTGTCGAGGGTGCCATAACGCTGGGTGCATCCGAGGTCAGCACGAGTCTTGCCGATGCCGGGGTGGTGGACGGCGCGGACATGACCACGGAGGCTGCTTTGACGAAGTTGCACTACCTCTTCGGATCTGGTCTACCGGCCGGTGTGGTGCGCGAACTGATGGGTATCAACCGTGTGGGAGAGTTGGCAAGGAACCTCTGAGAACCTCGGACGGTTCGGCAAAAAGCTTAGGAAGGCGACCCTTGGTGGATTCAACAGAGCCGTATCTCTATGACCGAAGTGGCACCCGCTATGCCATCGATGAATCCCGCTGGAGGGGCGACGACGGCACGCCGCTGATGGTCTCGGCCCTGGGCGGAATCACCAGGGACGACGTCGATCTGTCCGAGCGGTCTCAGTGGCGTTACCGTGCGGCGCTTCCCCTGAAGGTGGAGCATCCGGTGTCGCTGGGCGAGGGATGCACCCCCTTGCTGCCCGCGGAACTCGACGGTGTTTCGGTTCTGATCAAGCCAGAGTGGTTCAATCCGACGGCGAGTTTCAAGGATCGTGGAACCACGGTGATGATGTCTATCGTCGCGAGCCAGGGCATCACGGAGATCCTTGAAGACAGTTCCGGGAATGGTGGATCTTCCGTATCCGCCTACGCGGCCGCGGCCGGAATCAAAGCCAAGATCCTGGCTCCCGAGAGCACTTCGGCCGCGAAGATCCTGCAGTCCCGGATTCACGGAGCAGAGATCGAACTCGTCCCGGGCAATCGAACGGCCACGTCCGACGAGGCTGTGCGCCAGGCGGGCGAGCGCTTCTACGCCAGCCACAACTGGCATCCGTTCTTCCTCCAGGGCACCAAACTGCTGGCCTACGAGATCTGGGAGGATCTTGGATTCACGGCCCCCGACAACGTCGTCGTCCCCGCGGGTGCCGGCAGCCTCGTCCTTGGATGTTTCATCGGGTTCACCGAACTCGTCGCCTCCGGGGCGATTCCGCGCGTTCCGCGCATCCTGGTCGCCCAGCCGGAGAATTGCAGCCCGCTCGCGGAAGCGTTTGCGGCTGGTCGTACCGAGACCACCAACGGTGATTGGAAAGCGACTCTGGCAGAGGGGACCTCGATCGCGCGACCCGTACGGGACCGGGAGGTTCTCGCCGCGGTTTCGAGTTCCGGAGGGGGATTCCAAACTGTGTCCGAGGAGCAGATTCCCCCGGCGGTGCGCACGCTTGCGGCACAGGGGTTCTACGCGGAGCCGACAAGTTCGATCGTCGCAGCTGCGTTTCCCGGATTCGTCCGTCAGGGGCTCATCAGAAGTGGCGAAACAACGGTCATGGTCTTGACCGGGTCTGGCCTGAAGGCCGCGCAAACCATGGCGGCCATCGCGTGACCGGCGACGCTACCGGGCGCGCGATCCAGCTCGTCAACGCCGAGGGGCTCATCTCGCCGCGCGGACACTACAGCCACGTGAGTTTGGGCGCCGGTGTGGCCTACATCTCCGGACAGCTGCCGGTCACACCGGACGGGAATCCGATCACCGATCGACCGTTCGCAGAACAGGCCGCCCTCACCCTGTCGAATCTCGACAGCTGTCTTGCCGCCGTGGGCCTCGAGAGAAGCGACCTCCTCCAGGTGCGCGTCTATGTCACGGACATCGCCAACTGGCCCGAGTTCGACGGGATCTATTCCGCCTGGCTGGGGGAGCACCGACCGTCGCGAGCGGTCGCCGGTGTCAAGGAGCTTCACTACGCCGCCGCGGTGGAGATCGAGGCCGTCGCACTTCTGCGCCACGGTTAGTTCGCGCCTTGTAACACGACCGTAACAGCACATTGCATCAGCTGAAATACAACTGATATATCAATAGGTTATCTACTAGCTGCACCTTCATCCGAATCTAAGGAGTGAGCGAACCATGACCGATGTGAAATCAACCATCGACGCGACAAAAGCACCCCACCGTCTCAAGGGCGGGATCCTTACAGTTCCGAATGCAATCGCACTATCAGCTGCAGCAATGGCGCCCGTACTCGCCATCGTTCTGAACGCTCCCGCCGCTGCGGGAGCGGCAGGGGCGGCAATGCCGCTGTCCTTCCTCATCGCTTTCATCGCCTGCGCACTCGTGGGGAACACGGTCGTGCAATTCGCGCGGAAGCTGCCATCGGCCGGCTCGTTCTATACGTTCAACTCCAAGGGCCTTGGGCCGCTCGCCGGATTCTTCACGGGCTGGCTCTTCTGGATCGGGTACGCGATCCTCGCTCCGGGATTGATGACGGCGTTCGGGGCATTCGTCCACGACTACGTGCTGGCGAGCTTCGGAGCCGACGTGCCCTGGTGGGTCTTCAGCCTCGGAGCGATGGCGATCGTGTTCGGCCTCTCCGTCCGGAGCATCAAAGCGTCGGTCAACATCGACCTCACCCTCCTGGTCATCGAGGTCATCGTCTTCCTCATCCTTGGCATTGTCGCGATCTCGACCGCGGGAAGCGGGAACACGCCCGATGTCTTCCTCCTGAAGTCGTCGCCTACCGGGTTCTCGGGAGTCGGCCTCGGGGTGGTCTTCGGCATTCTGTCGTTCATCGGATTCGATGCCGCAGCGACGCTCGGCGAGGAGACCCGCAACCCGAAGCGCAGCATCCCGATCGCCGTGATTGGTGCCCTGTCCGCCGTCGGCGTCTTCTACGTTCTTCTCATGTACGCACTGACGGCGGGCTACAAGCTGAACGACCCGACCCACATGGCCGCGTTCCTCAAGGACCCGAATCCGTTCGTCACCCTCGCCCAAAACGTCACACCATGGCTCGTGCAGCCGATTGAGCTCGCGGCGATTGCGGGCATCTTCAGCTGCTTCCTCGCCATTCACAACACGACGGTTCGTGTCATGTTCTCGATGGGGCGCGATGAGGTCCTTCCAAAGTCGATGGGTCGGCTGCACGCACGCTGGTTCTCGCCGCTACGCGCCATCATCGTTCAGACCATCTTTACGCTGGTCGTCGGGCTTGGTATCGGTGTCTGGCTCGGCCCGGGGGCGACCGGAGCCTACGGCTTCACGGGAACAATCGGCACGGTCGCCATCGTGATCGTGTACATCATGGCCAATATTGCTCTCATCAAGTACTTCTGGCGTTCGAAGGAGCGCAGGATCCTTACGCACGTCATCGTTCCCGTGCTCGGCGTGCTGGCCCTCGCCTATCCGCTGTACGTCGTTGGCAACTTCAGCCAGTCCTACCCGTACAACCTGGTGCCGTTCGTGGTCATCGCCTGGATCGCCGTTGGTGTGGGACTGTTCCTGTACTACCGCGTGAAGTCGCCGCAGAAGATCGCTGCTCTTGGGGCGTTCGTCACCGAGGACGACCTTCCCGCGGACGAGCAGACGGCAGCGCTCCTGTCCGCTCGTGCCGCTTCCGTCCAGCATCCGACGATCGCGGAAGAGGTCGCGGAGCACCCGGAGATCGCACAGGGTTGAGACAGTGATCGCC
>JAODMY010000105.1 GCA_025465535.1 Glaciihabitans sp. | reverse complement strand
GTGCCTCAAATATCGTTCGAGGCTTCGTTCCAGTGTGAGTTCAGCCTCGAGCATGGGCGGCCAGCACCGCGATCGCGAGAATGGAGTTCTTCAACCTGCCCTGCAGCACGCCGTCGACGATGTCGGCCAGTGGCACCCAGCGCTTCAGGATGTGCGCCTCCTCGTCGACGCGGGCGAACTGCTGGTGGCTCGCACTCACGCCCTCGGCGAGAAACACGCGAATCAGTTCGTTGCTTCCGCCGGGCGACGTGTAGAAGTCGACGAGCTCGGTCCAGTTCTCGGCGACAAGATCGGCCTCCTCCTCCAGCTCACGTTTTGCGGCCTCGAGGGGCGCCTCGTCCGCCATGTCGAGCAGGCCGGCCGGCAGTTCCCACTCGCGCATCCGAATCGGGTGGCGGTACTGCTGGATCACCAGCACGTTGCCATCCGCGTCCCTCGCCAGAACCGCAACAGCTCCGGTGTGATCCACGAACTCGCGGACGATCTCACTGCCGTCGTAGTCGAAGACTTCGCGCCGGATGTCCCAAACCGCACCCTTCAGCGCGAGATCGGAACTGACGATGAGCGGATTGGACGATTCATCCTCGAACAGCTGATCAGACATCCGCTGGTTCCGGAACCTCGAACAGGCGGCTGGCCTGCTGGCGCTCGAGCGCGGCGGCAACGAGTCCCTTGAACAGTGGATGCGCGTGGTTCGGTCGAGACCGCAGCTCGGGATGCGCCTGGGTCCCGACGTAGAACGGATGCACGTCGCGGGGCAGCTCGACGTACTCGACGAGCGTGCGGTCCGGCGAGATCCCGGAGAAGACCAGGCCAGCCTCGGTGAGTTGCTCGCGGTAGGCGTTGTTCACCTCGTAGCGGTGGCGGTGGCGCTCGGCTGCCGTCGGGCCTCCGTAGAGCTCCTCGACCAGGGATCCGGACGCGAGGTCCGCGTTGTACAGCCCAAGCCGCATGGTGTGGCCCATGTCGCCGGCGGCCAGGATGTCGACCTGCTCGGCCATGGTCGCGATGACGGGGAACTCGGTGTCCGGGTTGAACTCGGTGGACGAGGCACCGGTGAGCCCGACGATATCCCGCGCGTACTCGATCACCATGCACTGCAGGCCGAGGCACAGTCCGAGCGTCGGGATGCCGTTCTCCCGCGCGAATCGCAGCGCGGCGAGCTTGCCCTCGATGCCTCGCACGCCGAAACCGCCGGGAACGCAGATGCCGTCGAGATCGGACAGCAGACGCGCCGCAACCTCGGGCGACTCGCACTCGTCGGATGGCACCCAGCGCAGGTTGACCTTCACCTGGTGCGCGAATCCGCCGGCCTTGAGCGCCTCGGTGACCGAGAGGTACGCATCCGGAAGATCGATGTACTTGCCGACGAGCCCGATCGTGACCTCGAACTTGGGATCGTGAACGACGTTCAACAGTTCGCGCCAGCCGTCCCAGTTGACCGCGCCCGCATGCGTCAGGCCAAGCTGGTCGATGATGTAGGCGTCGAGGCCCTGGTCGTGCAGCATGGTCGGGATGTCGTAGATGCTCGGCACGTCGACCGCGTTGACGACGGCACCCTCGTCGACATCGCACATGAGCGCGATCTTGCGCTTGTTGGACTCGGACACCGGCCGGTCGCTCCGAAGCACGAGTGCGTCCGGCTGGATCCCGATCGAGCGCAGCGCCGCGACGGAGTGCTGGGTCGGCTTGGTCTTCTGCTCGCCGGAGGCGTTCATATACGGAACCAGCGACACGTGCACGAAGAAGACATTCTTGCGGCCGAGTTCGTGGCGAACCTGGCGCGCGGATTCGATGAACGGCTGGCTTTCGATGTCGCCGACCGTTCCGCCGATCTCGGTGATGATCACGTCGGGCTGCGGGTTCTCGTCATCGAACGGCCCAGCCGCCTGCAGTCGCATCCGGCGCTTGATCTCATCGGTGATGTGCGGGATCACCTGGACGGTGTCGCCGAGGTACTCACCGCGACGCTCCTTGGCGATGACCTCTGAGTAGATCTGGCCGGTCGTCACGTTGGCGGCCTGGCTGAGATTGATGTCGAGGAACCGCTCGTAGTGCCCGATGTCGAGATCGGTCTCGGCGCCGTCATCCGTCACGAAGACTTCGCCGTGCTGGAACGGGTTCATCGTGCCGGGATCTACGTTGAGATACGGATCCAGCTTTTGCATGACGACACGCAGCCCACGTGCCGTGAGCAGATTACCGAGGCTTGCGGCGGTGAGGCCCTTACCCAGCGAGGAGACGACTCCTCCGGTGACGAAAATATGCTTGGTAACGACCGTTTCAGAATTATCCACCACGGGTTTACAGCGTATCGCACGCGCGCGGCTTCGCACTGCGTTCGACCCGTCGCGGACCATGTGTTTACACGGTCGTTACGCGAGGACCGCGGATGCGGCGCCGACACGCTTCCGCGCGAGGACTTCGGCCGGCCGGATCCAGTCGGCCGGGTTCAGTCGGCCGGGTTCAGCCGGCCACGGATTCACGCGCCATGTCGATGAGTTCGCGCGCGTGGGTTAGCCCACTCTCGGAGTCGGGGAGGCCGGACAGCAACCGCGCCATCTCCGAGATCCGTTCGTCGCCGTGCAGCTGGCGCACGCTGCTCTCGGTAACTGAACCGTCGCTGTCCTTGACGACGCTGAGGTGATTGTTCGCGAACGCGGCGACCTGCGCGAGGTGAGTCACGACGATCACCTGCGCGTTCTGCGCGAGGCGGGCCAGCCGCCTCCCGATCTCGATGGCGCTCGCACCGCCGACGCCGGCATCCACCTCGTCGAAAATAAAGGTCGGCACGGGATCGCTCCCGGCAATGACAACCTCGATCGCCAGCATCACGCGCGACAGTTCTCCACCGGATGCGCCACGCCCGAGGGGGCGGGCTTCGGCGCCGGAGTGCGGCTGCAGCAGGATGGCGACCTGGTCTTTGCCGGTCTGCGAATAGTCCGGTCGGTCGTCGACTTCGACGGTGACGCGCGCGTTGGCCATGGCGAGCGCACCGAGCTCACTCGTGACGCGCTCGGACAGCCGAGTGGCCGCGGCGCGACGGACTTCGGTCAGGCGAGCACCCAGCTCCACGATGCGCGCACGGTCGACCCCGACCTCGGTGCGCAGTGACTCGATACGGTCCGAGTCGTTGTCGAGTTCGAGGAGCCTGCCGCTGCCGGTGTCGAGATAGTCGATGGCGTCGTCGAGCGTCGGACCATACTTGCGCACGAGATTGCTCAACTCACCGCGGCGGTCCTGCACGATTTCGAGTTCGCGGCCGCCATCGGCATCCAGTCCGCCGAGATAGCGTGCGAGCTGCGCCGAGATCTCGGCCACGGCGATTGTCACGCTGGCGAGTGACTCTTCGATCGGCTCGAGCGCCGGATCGTGCACCGCGACTCGCTCGATCTGGCGACGAGCCGTCTCGAGCATGGCGAGGGCATCCTGCGCCTCTTCGCCGGACTGGGATGACACCAGTTCCTGGGCCTGAGCCGCCGCGAGCCGGAGGTCCTCGAGGTTGGTAAGCCGATCGGCGCGTTCGCCGAGTTCGACGTCTTCACCACGCTTTGGAGCGACCTGCTCGATCTCCTCCATCGCCGCGCGCAACTCGTCGGCCTCGCGCGAGCGGCGGTCCCGCTCGGCCACCAGGACATCGAGCTCACCCTGCGCCGACTGCCAGCGCCGATAGACGTCCTGGTAGTCCCCGAGGACAACGGCGAGTTCCTGCCCGGCGAACCGGTCGAGTGCCTCACGCTGGGCAGTCGCCGAGCGAAGTCGAATTTGGTCTGACTGGCCGTGCACGACGACGAGCTGCTGCCCGATCTCGTTGAGAACACCGATTGGCGCGGCGCGACCGCCGACCGCGGCACGACTTCGACCCTCGGCCGATATCGACCGGCTCAGGAGCAGGCCGGCCTGCGCGGCAATGTTGTTACTTGCGGTGCCGTCGTTGGAGGTGCCGTTGCTCGACTGGCCCACGACGTCAAGGTCGCCGCCGGCATCCCGGACGCGGTCCGCGACGGCGCCCGTGGCATCCACGAGCCAGTGTCCCTCGACGACCGCCTGACCGGCGCCGGACCGGATCACGGAGGAATCCCCCCGCTCACCAAGCAGCAGCCCGAGGGCGGTCACCACCATGGTCTTGCCCGCACCGGTCTCGCCGGTGAGCGCGGTGAAACCGGGGCCAAGCGGCAGTCGTGCCTCGCCGATCACGCCGAGGCCGCGGATCGAGATCTCCTCAATCATCGCGGCAAGCTTTCCCCGCGCCATCCGGAGACGGGCAGGTTGAACTTGTGCACGAGCCGGTCCGTGAACGGACCACTCGACAACCGCGCGAGCCGCACGGGAGTCGGTGAGCGACGAACGACGACGCGTGCACCGCGCGGAAGATCGTGCGTGCGCCGACCATCGCACCACAGCACACCGGTGCCCTGGGTGCGATCGAGAACCTCGACCGCGAGGGATGACTGGGGGCCGACGACAAGGGGACGCGCGAACAGCGCGTGCGGGCTCAGTGGCACGAGAAGCATCGCGTCGACGCTCGGCCACACGATCGGACCACCCGCCGAGAACGAGTACGCCGTCGATCCCGTCGGCGTCGACATCACAACGCCGTCGCAGCCGAAGGACGACAGCGGCCGTCCGTCGACCTCGATGACGACTTCGAGCATCCGCTCCCTGCTCGCCTTCTCGACGGTTGCCTCGTTGAGCGCCCAGGTCTCGTATACGACCTCGTCGTCGACCTTGACCCGCACGTTGAGCGTCATCCGCTCTTCGATCTCGTAGTCGCGCTCGAGCACGCGAACCACGCTTTCGGTCAGATTGTCGCGTTCGCTCTCCGCCAGAAAGCCGACATGACCGAGGTTGACGCCGAGCAGCGGTGCGCCGCAAGCGCGCGTGATCTCAGCCGCTCGAAGGATCGTGCCATCGCCACCGAGGACGATCACGATCTCGACGTCGGCGATCACCACATCCGTTCCGAGCATCGAAATCGGCGCAAGGTCGGGGGCGAAGCGCAGCATATCGCCGTACTCGTCATTGGTCAGGACGGGAGTGAGGCCGGCATCCTGCAGCTGACGGGCCACCGCAACCGCCGCGCCGAGCGAATCGTCACGGCCAGTGTGAGCGACGATGAGGATGTGCCGGTCGCTAGCGGAACCAGACATAATCGGGCACTCCCCTCGGATTGTCGCGGTTGTGATCTCGAACGCAGCGATGCGCTGCTTCTATTCTGTCTGATTAGCACCGACGCTCGTGGACCGGACGCCGTCACGGGGGTGAACTCCCACCTAACGACGTCGAGGTGGAGAGGATGTCGCCGCCTCACGCCAGCGCGGCTACCGTCTCGATCCACTCGGTCGGATTCGTTCCCGACGCCACGCTCAGCCAGACCAGGTACTCGCGATTGCCCGCGTTACCCGCGATCGGCGACGGGATGATGCCGGCCGTCGGCAGGCCGAGATCCCAGGCCGCCCAGAGCACATTCGTCACCGCATCCTGGCGCAGTCCCTGGTTGCGAACGATCCCCTCGTGGATGCCGCCCCGACCGACCTCGAACT
>JAODMY010000098.1 GCA_025465535.1 Glaciihabitans sp. | reverse complement strand
ACCTTCGCCTGCGCGTTCAGTGTTGCCACTGCCCGCGCCAGCGCTCCTCTGGTTGCCGAACCCATTGCTGTTACGCCTTTACCTTTGCTGCTTCTTGGGCACGATCGACGGCTTCGAGATCGGCGATAAACCTGTCGACGATCGCGGATGCCTTCTCGTCGTCGGTGAGCGTCTCACCGATCACGCCGGACGCGAGGTCGATCGCGAGCGAGCCGACCTCCGAACGCAGCGAGACGAGCGCGCTCTTACGCTCAGCATCGATTGTGACCAGGGCATTTGCGGTGATCCGGGCCGCCTCGGCCGAGGCGGCCTCGACCAGCTCCGCGCGGATGCTCTTCGCATCTTCCCGTGCCTGCTCTCGGATGCGCGCGGCTTCCGCACGGGCCTCGGCAAGCTGGGCGTTGTACTGCTCGAGCGCCTCCCGAGCGCCAGCCTGGGCCTCTTCTGCACGCTTGAGGCCACCCTCGATGGCGTCACTGCGAGCGTCGAGGAGAGCATTCAGGCGCGGAATCACCAACCGGATGAAGACCACCAGGACGATGAGGAAAGCAAGCCCACCCCAAATGAGGTCGGGGACTGTCGGAAGCAGCGGGTTGTCATTCGCGGCCGCGACGGCGAGAAATGCGTTATGCATTTCCACTCCTTAAGTACGTCGTCAGTGGTTACGGGTGCGGGAACGGGATGTATGCGACACCGACGGCGATGAAGGCCAGCGCCTCGGTGAGTGCGATACCCAGGAACATCAGGGTCTGCAGGCGGCCCTGCAGCTCAGGCTGGCGCGCGACGGACTCGATGGTCTTGCCGACGATGATACCGACGCCGATACCGGAGCCGATAGCTGCCAGACCGAACGCCAGCGGGGCGAGCTGGCCGACGACGTCTATGGATGTAGCCATTGGTGTTTTCCTTTCGAGGGTGATTGGGTCCAGCAGCTGCCTGCGCAGCCGCCGTGGTCTTAGTGCTCTTCGGTTACGGCGAGCTGGATGTAAATGGCAGTGAGGATTGCGATGACGTATGCCTGCAGGAGCGCGACGAATACTTCGAGGAGGAAGAAGACAATTCCGAAGGCGAATGTCCCGATCCCGAGCAATCCGAGGAAGTTGCCGTCCGCAAGCAGCGTGAAGAGGAAGAACTGCGTCGCGGCCCAACACAGCGCCAGCAGCATGTGCCCGGCGACCAGGTTCATGAGGAGTCGAAGCGTCAGGGAAATCGGGCGAACGATGAAGGTCGAAACGAATTCGACCGGCGTCAACAGAATGTACAGCGGCCACGGCACACCGGGTGGAAACAGCGCTGCCTGGAAGAACTTCAGGCCACCGTGCTTGCGAATACCCGCGTAGATAAACAGCACGTAGGCGATTGCCGCCTCGATGAGCGGGATGCCGATGATCGAGGTGCCGGCGATCTGCAGGCCCGGGACGACGCCCGTCAGGTTCATGCCAAGAGTGAGGAAGAAGATCGTCATGATGATCGGCATAAAACGCCGACCGTCTTTCTCCCCCAGCGTCTCGACGATGATGCTGTTGCGTACGAATCCAATGACGTACTCGAACAACACCTGGGCACGGCCGGGGACAAGCTTCATCCTGCGCGTGCCAAGCCAGAGAATCAGCACGAGCACGATGACAACAAGGATGCGAACGAGTTCGACGCGATTGAGAGCGAATGGAGTATTCGCAAACAGTACGACTGGCGGGAAGAAATCTTCGATCGAGGGGGGCATGAATGGAGCCCCCCCAGTGTCAGCTTTGACAGATGGGAGAAGCGTCATGAGGGTGGAGGTATTCAGTTGCTTTCTCCGGCGTCAGGCGTTCTAAACGGGGCGACCAAGGGACTTTGCTTCGTAAAGCATAGTCGAATTCTGAGAGCCCCAACTACAGAGGGAGTGGCCGAAACGCGGCCATCGGAGGTGAAAATCAAGGCTTTGGCTCGCCAGGAAGTGTGACGTCGCTCACATAGGGCACCCGCGCTCGCAGGTACGCGACAATATCGGTCACGAGCGAACCGATCACCGCTGCGATAACCGAAAATCCGAACACGGTCGGGTTCATCCAGGTCTCACCGCGAAGCAGGATTGTCGCAAAAAGGAAGACGATGAGTTTGACGAACCAGACCCCGAGCACGATGCCGAAAAACGCCGGGCTTGTCGTGTCACCCTTCGTCACGCGGCCGGCAAGCAGCATGCTCCCTGCGGTGAGCGCGAGAAACACCGCGGCGAGTGCCGCACCGAGCAACCCGCCGACGAGGCCCGAGACGCCGGAGACGGCCAGACCGATGAGACCGGCAGCGATCGCGACGACCAGAGCCCAGATGCCCCCGTAACGAAGAGCGCGGGTCAGGACGGGGGTAACGCTCATTATGAAGCCTCTTTTTCGTCAAAGCGTTTGGTATCCAGGCGCCCCAGAGCCACTTCGGCTTCGGCATCCACCGTTCTGAGGTCGACCTCGGTCCGGTCGGCAGCAGCGTCCAGCGGGTCGAGCCTTGCGACCTCCTGGCTGGCGGGATCGGTCAACTTCGCGTTCTGGGCGATCGCCTCACGTCGCTTGCGGGCGCCGAGCGGCGCGAGCGTGAAGCCAGCCGTGATCCCGAATCCGATCGCGATGAATATCAGCGACAACCACCAGGGCACGAACAGGAAGGTGAGCACCCCGATGGAGGCGACCGCGGTCCAGCAGTAGAAGATCAGAACGGCGTGGAGATGGGTGTGCCCCATGTCGAGAAGGCGATGGTGCAGGTGCTTGCGGTCCGCGCTGAACGGTGACTTGCCCGCGTTCACACGTCGAAGCACCGCGAGTCCGAAGTCGAGCAGCGGGATGATCAGGATGGCGAACGGCAGGATGATCGGAATGTAGGCCACGAGGACTTCGCTGTGACCGATGAGCTTGGTCTGGATGCGGCCGGGGTCGATCTGTCCGGTGACGGTGATGGCCGAGACCGACATGAGCAGCCCGACCAGAAGGGCGCCGGCATCCCCCATGAACATTTTCGCCGGATGAAAGTTCAGCGGCAGGAACCCTATGCAGGCACCGATCAGCACCGCCGTCACAAGCGCGGCGAGGTTGAAGTAGGAGAGGTTGTTGGCGGACTGCTGGAGATAGCTGAAGACGAAGAAGACGCCGTTGGCGATGATGGCGACGCCGGCGACGAGTCCGTCGAGTCCGTCGATGAAGTTGATCGCGTTCATCACGAGCACCACGAGGAAGATCGTGAGCAGCAGCAACTGGAACGACGACAGGATGATGATTCCGCCGAACGGGATGGCCAGGATCTGCGTGCCGCCGAAGGCGAGGATTCCCGCGACGATGATCTGGCCGGCGAGCTTGGTGACCCAGCTGAGGTCCCAGATGTCGTCGATCACCCCGAGAACCACGATGACGAACGCGGCGGCCAGGATCGTCAGGATCTGTTCCGGATCCTCGAACACCGGTTGCAGCTGCGGGACGAGCGAGGCGACACCCATGGCGACCAGGACGCCGAGGAACATCGCAACCCCGCCGAGTCGCGGGGTCGGCTGGGTGTGGACATCCCGTGAGCGGATTTTGGGATATAGCTGGTACCGGTGGCTCAGCTTCAGGATGACTGCCGAGAAACCCCAGGTGACCATCGCCGAAACCCCGCCGACGAGGACGTAATAAATTATTCGCATCGCTCGGCCCCCACGAGCTCGCGGATGGCGTCGTCGCTGATGACCCCGTGCCGGACGATGCGCAGCTTGCCGCCTGCGCTGAGCAGGCCGGTGGCATCGACGATGGTCGAGCCGGGATCCGGAGCTCCGACGTGCTCGCTCCCAACCTCGCCGTCGTCAAGATAGACCTCGACCGACTCACCGAGTGCGGCCTCCGCGGCCTGCGCCGTGGACGCGGCGGGCTGGCCGGTGAGGTTAGCGCTCGACACAGCGAGCGGCCCGGTCTCCGACAGGAGCTCGAGCGCGACCCGGTTGGACGGCATCCGGAGCGCGACGGTCCCCTGCGTATCGCCGAGATCCCAGGCGAGCGACGCGCGCGCGGGAAGGATGATCGTGAGGCCGCCCGGCCAGAAGGCCGTGACAAGCTCCGTGACCTCGTCGGGCACGGCTTCCGCGAGGGCGGCCAGCGTCGGGATCCCGGGGATGAGCACGGGAGGAGGCGACGATCGGCCGCGCCCCTTCGCGTCAAGGAGACGCTGCACCGCCGCCGGGGAGAAGGCGTCTGCCGCGATTCCGTAAACGGTGTCGGTAGGAATGACCACGAGTTCCCCACGGCCGATCGCCGAACGCGCGAAGCGCATTCCGGAGAGCAGTTCGGCACCAACCGAACAGTCGAATACAGGGGCCATGTCTCGTACATCGTAGCCGAGCGCCCTCACCCAGTTAGCCGCGATACCGTTGGAAGCACCGTGGATCTTTACCTCTTTGACTTCGATAAAACCCTCTACGCCTACGACTCAAGGAAGCGGCTTCCCGCACTCAGTCGCATCAGTGGTCTCAGCCAGTACCATCTCGCGAAAACGTGGTGGGCTGCGGGCTGGGAGGTTCGCGCCGAGCTCGGCGAATTTCCGACCGCGGACGCCTACCTCGACCGGTTCGCCGAGGTGACCGGCGCGCGGCTGACCCTGGACGAGTGGTGTGCGGCGCGGCACGAGGCGTCCACTCCCAACGCCGGGGTGGTGGACGCGCTCCGCCTGGCCGCCACGCTGGGCACCGTCTCGCTGTTTTCGAACAATCCCCCGCCGTTCGTCGCGACGCTCGCGCGGATGGCGCCGGATGTCGCGGAAATTCTCGGACCGAATGTGCTGGTCAGCTGCGAAATCGGCATGCGCAAGCCGGACCCGAAGGCCTACCTCGCGGCCGTAGACCACTATGGGACATCCCCAGCCGACACGTTCTTCGTGGATGACTCCGCCGCAAATGTCGCGGGCGCCGCCAGCGTCGGCATCACCACGTTGCACTTCACCGGAAGCCAGGACGTCCCGGCCCTCAACGCCGCCATCACGGCCTTCGCCGCTCGCCACTCGTAGCCAGCGAGCGCCTTGCCGTGTCTGCCCCCGGGTGATGCGTGTGCCCCCGTACGTACGGGGGCGGACGCATCACCCGGGGGCAGACAGGTCAGGCAGAAGGCCGGTCAGCGCAGCGCTGTCGTCGCTCGGTCGCGGCCGAGCAGGTCGGGGTGGGTCGCGACGGCGGTCCAGCCGTCCGCACGCAGGAGCGCGGCGATCGAGTCACCCTGCAGCTCACCGTGCTCGAGCACGAGGGTGCCGCCGCGGTGCAGGAGGCGGAGGGCCGTCTGCGAGACCTGGTGGACCACATCCAGTCCGTCCTCGCCGCCGTAGAGGGCGATGGCCGGGTCGTGCAGCCGCACCTCGAGGTCCCGCGGAATGGCATCGTCCGGGATGTAGGGCGGGTTCGAGATGACGACGTCGACGGTTCCGTCGAGCTCCGGGAATGCGTCGGCAAGCTCCCCCAGCACGACAGTCGCGTTGTCGGCGCCGGTCAATCGCTGGTTCTCGAGCGTCCAGGGATACGCGTCCGGGGACTTCTCGATTGCGTAGACGACCGCGTGCGGGACCTCCGTCGCCATGGCGAACGCGATCGCGCCGCTGCCCGTGCCGAGATCGACGCCGATGGGCTCGGCGCTCGCGACCACACGCAGCGCATCGATGGCGAACTGGGCTACCTGCTCGGTCTCAGGCCGCGGGACGAATACTCCCGGACCGACCGCGAGTTCCAGCGAACGGAAATATGCCCGTCCGGTGATGTGTTGCAGCGGCTCGCGTGCGGCGCGACGTTCGACCATCTTCCCGAGGCGTTCGACCAGTTCGTCGGACAGCGTCGCGCCGGTGATCGAGCGGGCCTGCACCTCGCCGCGACTGAGCCCGAGCACGTGACCGATCAGGAGTTCGGCGTCGATTTCGGGAGACTGGATGCCGGCTTCACCGAGCGCGCTGGTCGCATCGCGCAGGAAGCCGGCGATCGTCGCTGTCACTCGCCGGTGTCGCCGATGTCGGCGAGTCGCGCCTCTTCGTCGAACCGGATGCACGACTCGATCACGGGCTCGAGAGCACCGTTCATCACCTGGTCGAGGTTGTACGACTTGTAACCGGTGCGGTGATCCGCGATGCGGTTCTCCGGGAAGTTGTACGTTCGGATGCGTTCCGAGCGATCCATCGTGCGGATCTGGCTCTTGCGCGCGGCCGACGAGACGGCATCCGCCTCCTCCTGGTACCGGGCGAGGATGCGCGCGCGCAGCACCCGCATACCGGCCTCGCGGTTCTGCAGCTGGCTCTTCTCGTTCTGCATCGCCACGACGATTCCGGTCGGAAGGTGGGTGATGCGAACGGCGGAGTCTGTCGTGTTGACCGACTGGCCACCGGGGCCGCTCGAGCGATAGACGTCGATCTTCAGGTCGTTCTGGTTGATCTCGACCTCTTCGGGCTCATCCGCCTCCGGGAAGACGAGCACGCCCGTCGTCGAGGTGTGGATGCGCCCCTGCGACTCCGTGGCCGGCACACGCTGCACGCGGTGCACGCCACCCTCGTATTTGAGGTGCGCCCAGACGCCCTGCGAGGGATCCGTCGCGTTCGACTTGATGGCGATCTGAACGTCCTTGTAGCCGCCGAGATCGCTCTCGGTGCGCTCGAGGAGTTCGTACTTCCAACCCTTGGATTCCGCGTAATGCATGTACATGCGCAGCAGATCGGCGGCGAAGAGTGCACTTTCCGCGCCACCCTCACCGCCCTTGATCTCCATGATCACGTCGCGCCCGTCATCCGGATCGCGCGGAATCAGGAGTCGACGAAGCGACTCCTGCGACGTTGCAAGATGCTCCTCGAGAACGGGAACCTCTTCGGCGAAAGCCTCGTCGTCGCGCGCGAGTTCACGCGCGGCGTCGAGGTCTTCCCCGGCCTGCTGCCAGGTCGAGTACGCGGTGGAAATCTTGCTCAACTCCGCGTAGCGGCGGTTGAGCTTCTTGGCCCGAGCTGCGTCCGCGTGAACGGCGGGATCAGACAGCTGCGTCTGGAGATCCGTCAGCTCGGCCAGCAGCGTTGCTACTGACTCGAACATCTAGTCCTCTTTGTGGGTTGTGCCGTTGGTGGCGGCCGGAAGCGACTTCTGGATCTGCATCAGGAACTCGACGTTCGACGAGGTCTCCTTGAGCTTTCCCAGAACAATCTCGAGCGCCTGCTGCTGCTCGAGACCCGCGAGGGCCCGACGCAGCTTCCAGGTGACCTTGACCTCTTCGTCGCCGAGAAGCATCTCCTCGCGGCGAGTTCCGGAAGCGTTCACGTCGACCGCGGGGAAAATGCGCTTGTCGGCGAGCTGGCGCGACAGGCGAAGCTCCATGTTGCCCGTGCCCTTGAACTCCTCGAAGATGACCTCGTCCATCTTGGACCCGGTCTCGACGAGCGCGGTAGCGATGATCGTGAGCGATCCACCCTCTTCGACGTTGCGGGCAGCCCCGAAGAAACGCTTCGGCGGGTACAGCGCAGCGGAGTCGACGCCACCGGAGAGAACGCGACCGGAGAGCGGTACGACCTGGTTGTAGGCGCGGCCCAGGCGGGTGATCGAGTCGAGAAGCACGACGACGTCGTGTCCGAGCTCGACCAGGCGCTTGGCGCGCTCGATCGCGAGCTCGGCGACCGTGGTGTGGTCCTCTGCCGGACGATCGAAGGTCGAGGCAATGACCTCACCCTTGACAGTGCGCTGCATGTCGGTGACCTCCTCCGGACGCTCGTCGACGAGAACGACCATGAGGTGAACCTCGGGGTTGTTCTTCGAGATCGCGTTGGCGATGGCCTGCAGCATGAGCGTCTTGCCCGCCTTGGGCGGTGAGACGATCAGGCCGCGCTGGCCCTTGCCGATGGGAGAAACGAGATCGATGATGCGGGTGGACAGCTTGCTGCCATCCGTCTCGAGGCGAAGGCGCTCGCTCGGGTACAGCGGGGTCAGCTTCGAGAACTCGAGCCTGGTCGCGGCCTCATCGACGGGCAGTCCGTTGACGGAGTCGATGCGAACGATCGCGTTGTACTTCTGGCGGCCCTGGTTGTTGTCGCCCTCGCGCGGCTGGCGGATGGCGCCGACGACGGCATCGCCCTTGCGCAGGTTGTGCTTCTTGACCTGGCCGAGCGAGACGTAGACGTCGTTCGCTCCCGGCAGGTAACCGCTCGTGCGGACGAACGCGTAGTTGTCGAGGACGTCGAGAATTCCGGCGACGGGAATCAGGACGTCGTCCTCGGTGATCTCCGGCTCGAACTCGTCGTTGACCGGTCCGCGGCCGCGCTTGCGGTCACGGTAGCGGTTGCGGTTTCCGCGCTCGCCATCCTGGCCCTCGGCGGCCTGCTGCTGCTGGCGGCCCTCGGTGTTCTGCTGCGGCTGCTGGCGGGTTTCGGTGTTCTGCTGGTCGTTGCCGCCGTTGTTGTTGGCGTTCCTGGCGTTCTGCTGGCGACCATTGCCGGCTCCGTTGTTGCCTGCTCCATTGTTGGAAGCAGCGTTGTTGGAAGCAGCGTTGTTCGCGGCGCCGTTGTTGGAAGTAGCGTTGTTCGAAGTAGCGTTCTGCTGGCGATCGCCCTGCTGGTTACGGTTGCGGTTGCGGCTGCGGGAGTTGCGGGTCGAACCGCCCTCGGTCGACTCGGCGTCCTCGCCGTTCGACTCGGCGTTTGGCTCAACTGTGGCGGCCTCGGTGGTGGTCTCGCTGGCGTCAGCCTCGGCGACAGCCTCGGCGACAGTGCCCTCGGGAGCAGAAGCAACGGTGTTGTCGGGCTCCTGGTCTGCAACGTGGTTTACGGCCGAGACCTGCTCCGGTGCGGAGACGGCGGAGGCAGCAACCTCGGACGCAATGGACTCGTTGAGCTCCTTGCGGGCGATGGCCTCGGCGTCCGCGGTCGTCGCACGTCGCGGTGCACGCTTGCGGGTTGCCGGAGCGGCGGGCGCGGATTCGACGGGAGCCGAGTCAGAAGCAGACTCGACCGCAGCATCCTGAGCCGACTCGATCGCCGTCTCAATCTGGTCCTGCGGAGCGCTCTGCTGGTTCTGATCGTTCAGTACTTCTGTGTTGGCATCTAAGGCGTCCACGAGTTCTCCCTTGCGAAGTTTGGATGCGCCGGCGATACCGCGTTCGTTGGCGAGAGCGACAAGCTCCGGCAGGCGAAGGGCGCTCAGAGCGGCGCGAGAGTCCGTGGTGGCACGGACATTGACATCAGTCACGAAAAAGGGTTCCTTTCGGCTTCGAGCGAATTTCAACTCGAAGGTAAGCGCGTCACTCGTTCGCGGATCCGGTGCGGGTGGCGTGTATCGGTGTGAACCGAGCACGCTTGCAGGTCAGATTCTGCGGGTTAGCGACTGCTAGATAAATGCGTTCCGGGTTGTGCGTGAAAAATCACAGTGTGGACTAAGCCACAGCTTCTACCGGGTGCGGTACGACTGTAGCACCTTTGAAGTCGACGGCCAGCAAGAGACACTGCCACGGCGTGGTGAGGGCCTTCGCAACGAGGTCGACCGCCACGAGACGCTCCGCCGGGTCGCTGCAGAGGACGAGGATCGATGGCCCGGCTCCCGAGACGACCGCGGGCAGTCCGTTGCCGCGAAGGATCTGGATGAGCGCATCCGTCTCCGGCATCGCGCTGGCCCGATAGGCCTGGTGCAGCTTGTCTTCCGTTGCGACGAACAGGAGTTCAGGGCTCTGGATGAGCGCGGCGATCAGCAGTGCAGAGCGCGAGACGTTGAAGATGGCGTCCTCGTGCGGGACGGCGCTCGGATTGAGGCTTCTCGCCAGCGCGGTCGACATGGTCGACTCCGGGACGATCACGAGCGGCGACACACCGCGGTGCACCATCAGCTTCTTGTGCTGCGGTCCATCCGCGGTCATCCAGGCGATGGTCAGGCCGCCGAACAGTGCCGGAGCGACGTTGTCGGGATGCCCCTCCAGCTCGGTCGCGAGCGTGAGGAGACCGGTTGAGTCGATGTCGACGAACCCCTCGAGGAGTCCCTTCGCCGCCATGATCCCCGACACGATTTCCGCGCCGGAAGAACCGAGTCCGCGGCCGTGCGGGATGAAGTTGCGAGCAACGAGATCGAGCCCGGGCAGCTCCAGCCCGTACGCGGCGAACGCGTGCGCGATCGCGCGCACGACGAGGTTGGTCTCATCGACCGGGACCTCACCCTCTCCGACCCCGATGACGCGAACGGTCGCGCCCGGCTCGGCCCGAACCGTCACACTCAGTTCGTCGTAAAGCGAGAGCGCGAGGCCGAGCGTGTCGAAGCCGGGTCCGAGATTGGCCGTTGTCGCGGGCACCTTGACCAGCACCGAGCGGCCAATCGGAACGCCCGAAGCCACCGGACTCATACCGATCTCAAGCCAAGCACGTCGGCGATCTCGGTCGTGTCGGCCGGGACGATGGTCGGCTTGATGTCCGAGCCGTCCGGCGTGCGGAGCGCCCACTGCGGATCCTTCAGCCCGTGGCCGGTGACCGTGAGGACCACCGTCGCGCCCTTCGGGATGATGCCGGCGTCGCTGCGCTCGAGCAGCCCTGCGACGCTGATGGCGGATGCCGGCTCGACGAAGATGCCGACCTCGGACGAGAGGATGCGGTGCGCCTCGAGGATCTTCGCGTCGCTGATCGCGCCGAAGTAGCCGTCGCTCGTCTCGCGAGCCGCGGTTGCCAGCTTCCACGATGCCGGGTTGCCGATGCGGATGGCGCTCGCAATGGTTTCCGGGGACTTGACCACGTGTCCGAGCACAATGGGGGCGCTTCCCTCCGCCTGGAACCCGAACATCCGTGGAAGCTTTGTGGACTCGCCGCGCGCCAGCTCCTCGCTGTAGCCGCGGAAGTATGCGGTGTAGTTGCCCGCGTTACCAACGGGAACGATGTGGAAGTCCGGCGCATCCTCGAGCACTTCGACGACCTCGAACGCGGCCGTCTTCTGGCCTTCGATCCGGTCGGGATTCACGGAGTTGACCAGGTGCACCGGGTAGTTCGCGGCAAGGTCGCGCGCGATGTCGAGGCAGTCGTCAAAGTTGCCCTGCACCTGCAGGAGTTCGGCACCGTGGGCGATGGCCTGGGCGAGCTTGCCCATGGCGATCTTGCCCTCGGGCACGAGCACTGCCGCGGTGATCCCGGCGTGCGTCGCGTAGGCGGCTGCGGAGGCGGAGGTGTTACCGGTGGAGGCGCAGATGACGGCCTTTGCCCCGTGCTCGACGGCTTTCGAGACGGCCATGGTCATCCCACGGTCCTTGAAGGAACCGGTCGGGTTCATGCCCTCGAACTTGACCCAGACCTTGGCCCCGGTGCGTGCCTCGAGAGCGGCCGCGCGGATCAGCGGAGTGCCGCCCTCACCGAGCGTGATGATCGGGGTCTTCTCCGTGATGTCGAGCCGGTCGGCATATTCGCGGAGAACTCCGCGCCACTGGTTGGCCACTTGTTATAGTCCTTCAACTCGTAGAACAGAAACGACAGAGCGCACGACCTGGTTGATCGAAAGTGCGGTCACGGTCGCGGCCAGGGCGGCCTCGGTTGCCTCGTGGGTGCCTATGACTAGGGTAGCGGTGGCGTCGGGCTCCCCCGATCCGGATTCGTTGCCCGCAGCGGCCGACTGGGTCAGCGTCTCGACCGAGACGGTGTGTTCGCTGAACAGGGTCGCGATCGCCGCGAGCACGCCTGGCTGATCCACGACCTGCAGGGTGATTTGATAGCGCGTCGTCACGCTGGCAATGGGCAGGACTGGCAGGTTGGCGTGCGTGGATTCCGCGACGCCGGGGCCGCCGATGACGTGGCGCCGTGCCGCCGATACCAGGTCGCCGAGGACCGCGGATGCCGTCTCCTTGCCGCCGGCGCCCGCACCATAGAACATCAGGTCACCCGCTGCCTCGGCCTCGATGAAGACCGCGTTGTTGGCACCGTGCACCGCCGCGAGCGGATGGGTGGAGGGGATCAGGGCCGGATAGACGCGGGCCGAGACGCCTTCGACGCCGGTCGCGGCATCCGTCAGTCGCTCACAGATGGCCAGCAGCTTGACGACATAGCCGGCCTTCCGCGCCGACTCGATCTGCTCGATCGTCACCCTGGTGATGCCCTCGCGGTGCACGGCATCGAGCGGGACGTTGGTGTGGAAGGCGAGGCTCGCAAGAATCGCGACCTTCTGCGCGGCATCGTAGCCCTCGATGTCGGCCGTCGGGTCCGCCTCGGCGTAGCCGAGCTCCGTCGCGGTCGCGAGCGCGGACTCCAGCGACTCGTTCTGGCGCTCCATGAGGTCGAGGATGAAGTTGGTCGTGCCGTTGACGATGCCGAGGATGCGCTTGACCCGATCCCCCGCGAGGCTGTCGCGCAGCGGACGGATGATCGGAATGGCACCACCGACCGCGGCCTCGTAGTACAACTGCGCGCCAACCTGCTCAGCGGCATCGAACAGCTCAGGGCCGTGGGTCGCGAGCAGCGCCTTGTTGGCGGTGATGACATCCGCACCGGAGTTGATGGCCGAGAGGATGAGCGTGCGGGCGGGCTCGAGGCCGCCCATGAGTTCGATCACGATGTCGGCACCGAGGATGAGAGACTCCGCATCCGTCGTCAGCAGCTCCTTCGGGATGGCCGGGGTCCGCTCCGCGTCGATGTTGCGAACCGCGACTCCGATGAGTTCGAGGCCGGCACCGGCGCGGCTGGCCAGCTCCTCGCCGTGCTCGATCAGGAGGGATGCCACCTGGGCGCCGACGCTGCCACCGCCGAGAAGGGCGATTCGCAGGTTGCGGTATTCGATCATGATTTCTCCACTCCCGTGTCGCGAGACAGCAGGTCGTCCTCGGTCTCGCGCCTGATCAGCAGGCGGGCTTGCCCGTTCCGCACGGCGACGACAGGGGGTCGTCCGAGGTAGTTGTAGTTGTTCGCGAGCGACCAACAGTATGCCCCGGTCGCGGGCACAGCCAGGAGGTCGCCCGGTTGGACGTCCCCCGGCAGGTACTCAGCGTGGACCACGATGTCGCCGCTCTCGCAGTGCTTGCCAGCGACCCGGACGAGCGCGGGTTCGGCGCCCGAGACCCGGGAGGCGAGCCGCGCCGAGTAGTCGGCTCCGTAGAGGGCCGGACGGATGTTGTCGCTCATGCCGCCGTCGACGCTCACGTACTTGCGGATCGCGGTCGGTGCTTGATCCCCCGCCAATTCCTCGGCGGGCTCGGCAACCGTGACCTGGACATCCTTGATCGTTCCGACTTCGTAGATCGTCGTGGTCGATGGTCCGATGATCGCCCGACCCGGCTCGATCGCGACAATCGGCACCGGCACTCCGAGGGCCGCGGCGGCGTCCGAGACGATGTCGGCGAAGCGGCGCGCGAGCTCGTCGAGCGGAAGGGCGACATCCACGCTGGTGTAGGCGATGCCGAATCCACCGCCGAGGTTGAGTTCTGGGACATCTCCGTCGGCCAATAGCTCGGCGTGCAGGGCGAACAGTCGACGCGCGGCCTCGGCGAATCCGTCCGACTCGAAGATCTGGGATCCGATGTGGGAGTGCAGCCCGAGGAAGCGGAGCGAGTCGTGCGAGCGGATGTTCGCAACGGCATCCGCGGCGTCGGCGAGCGGGATTCCGAACTTCTGGTCCTCGCGCGCGGTCGCAAGGTATTCATGGGTCGACGCGTGCACTCCGCTGTTGATGCGCAGTCGAACCGGCTGGACGCGACCGTGGCGGGCTGCGGCATCCGCGACGCGCTCGATTTCGACCAGGCTGTCGAGGACGATCGCCCCGATGCCGACGCCGACCGCGCGATCGATCTCGGCGAAAGACTTGTTGTTGCCGTGCAGGCCGAGCCTGGCCGGGTCGACTCCCGCCGCGAGTACGACCGCGAGCTCTCCCCCGCTGCAGACGTCGATGTTCAGCCCGGCGGCGATCATCCAGCGCGCGACCTCCGTGGTCAGGAACGCCTTGCCCGCGTAATAGACCTTCGCGCTGGAGCCGACTCGCGCGAACTCGCGATCGAACGACTCTCGGATTTCGAGCGCGCGATCCCGCGCATCCGCCTCATCGACGACGTAGACCGGCGTACCGTACTCGGCGACAAGCGCATCGACGTCGAGGTCGGCGATCGACAGGACTCCGGATGCCGACCGCTTCGCCGAACGCGACCAGACGGTCGGGGCGAGCGCGTTCGCATCGGTTGGCACGACAAGCCAGCCTGGGGCGAGCGGATTGGCAGTCACGGTATTCGACCTCACGAAGGCAGGAACGGGTGAGGCAAGCGAACCCGGATTGGTCCCTGAAGCCCTGACAATAGTACCGACCGCGGGCGGCACGAGGTTTGCCGGGGCCTCTAGCCGGCCGGGCAGGTGCCCTTCGCGCTGAGCGCCGCCTCGTTGAGCTTCGCGCCGTCGCCTGAGAACTCGTAGCTGAGCGAGGCGCCGTGCAGGCTGACGCCGGTCAAGGTGAACTCCTTGGGCAGGAAGTTCGCGACGCAGATCGACTGCCCGGAGCCGAGGCTGCCGAGAACACCGGGAAAGAGCTTCTCAAACGCCGACGCCGACGCCTTCTGGCCGGAGATCGTGAGCGAACTCAGGGTGAAGGTCGCGGCGCCGTTCCGCACGCCGGGCGTGACCGAAGCGCCCACCGGAACGCTCAATCCGAACACACTGACCTTCGCACCAACGACGATGTGATTCCCCGACACGGCGAAGGTCGCGCCCAGTTTCTTGAGCCCCGGCAGCGACTTCTCGAGCTGGGACTGGATGGTGGATGCCGGGACCGTCACCGCTACATCCATGGTCTTCACCGGCTTGTCACTGTCGAGCGGAACGCCGGTCGCGGTTACCGTCGCCGAACCCGTGAACCCTTGAACCGTGAGGGGATCGACCGACACTTTCGCGTTGTTGATGCTGCCGTAGATCGCCTGGAGGATGAGCGATCCGGAGCCGAGGTCGACGTGCACTGGCGCCGTCGACCCCAGGCCGACCGCCGCCGCGACCTTCTCACGCACGTAGTTGTTCGCGTACGACCGGGCGAAGCTCTCCGCCACGAAATAGCCGATCACGAGCAGCACGAAGACGACGACGATCACGATCATCGCGACCAAGCCCCGATGCCGCTTTCGAGGCTGGGGCGTAACGACAATGGTCTCGGTCGACATCCTGATGCCTTTCTATCGCGGCTAGCTTGCAGGGCAGACGCCCTTATCCGACAGGCTACCCAGCGACAGATGCGTACCGGACGCGTTGATAACGAGACGCTGGTTGACGACCGCGATCTTGTCGAGGGTCATCGACGCAGGAAGCCCCGCCGCCAGACACTCCTGTCGAACGACAACGAGTCCGCTCGTGAACCTTCCGTACGGGCTCGCCTTGAGCCCAGCGACCGTGTACTGCTTCGATCCGATCACCACGTCCACCGGCGTCAGGACCAACTGCTTGGCGCTGGCAGTCGGCAGGTAGTCGATGCTCACCGGGACCTTCTTGCCGAGCACACTCTCGGTCGTGGAGACCCGGATGTTGTTGCCGACGAGAGCGACGGTCGCCTGGCTCTGCCCTGACGCCGAATCCACGAGTCCAAGCAGATCTGCGGCGGTGGCGCTCACGGTGATGCTGATCGATGACACCGGGTCGGTCGTGTTCAGCGGTACCCCGTGCGCGTCGAACACGGCCGAGCCCGCGAGGGTGCCAGAGGTGAACCCGTCGATCGTGACGCGCATGACCTTGATCTTCTTCTGCACGACCTGCGGGAGGATCGCTCCCTTGCCGAGATTGACGTGCACGTTGTTGTCGGATGCCCCCAGCTCCTGCGCGACTCCGGCCTGGACGAACTGGTTGGCAAAGTTACGCGCGAGCGAATCGGCGACGAGGTAGCCGGAGATCCCGAGCCCGGCGATGATCACGAGCACGATGATCGTGTTGCGGATGGGATGCCTCTTGCGGCGCCGTGCGCCGTCGTAGGTCACATCCGCTCCGGCGCGCTCACACCGAGAAGTCCGAGCGCGCTTCGGAGCACCACGCCGGTTGCGTCGTTCAGCCAGAGCCTGGTGCGATGCACATCGGTCACCGGTTCCTCCCCGAGCGGGGTCACGCGGCAGTTGTCGTACCAGCGGTGATACGCGCCGGCCAGTTCCTCGGCATAGCGCGCGACCCGGTGCGGCTCACGGAGTTCCGCGGCCTGGCGCACGACGCGCGGGAATTCGGCGAGAATTCCGAGCAGCGAACTCTCGGTCTCGTGGGTGAGCAGGGATGCGTCGAACACGCTGCGGTCCACCCCGGACGCGGCCGCATTGCGTGCAACCGCGTTGGTCCGGGCGTGCGCGTACTGCACGTAGAAAACGGGGTTGTCGTTGGTCTTCCGGCCCCACTGGTCGAGATCGATGTCGATCTGCGAGTCGGCCGAAGACCGAACGAGCGCGTACCTTCCCGCGTCCACTCCCACCGCCTCGACCAGATCCTCCAGCGTCACGACAGTTCCGGCACGCTTCGACATCCGGAGCGGCTCGCCGTCACGCACAAGGTTGACCAGCTGCCCGATCAATAGCTCGAGGTTGTAGTACGGCTTGTCGCCAAACGCCGCGACCATGGCCATGAGGCGCTGGACGTAACCATGGTGATCGGCCCCGAGCATGATGAGGTTGCGCTCGAAGCCGCGTTCGCGCTTGTTCAGGTAGTAAGCGATGTCGCCCGACATGTAGCCGTATTCACCGTCGGACTTGATGACGACGCGGTCCTTGTCATCGCCGTAACTTGTCGAACGGAACCAGGTCGCGCCGTCCGCCTCAAAGATGGCGCCGAGGTCGCGGAGGCGCTGGATGGCATGCTCGACCGCCCCGCTTTCGTGCACCTCGTTCTCGTGGAAATACACGTCGAAGTGCACACCGAAGTCTTGGAGGCTCTTCTTGATGTCGCCGAACATGAACTCGACCCCGACGGCGCGGAAGATCTCCTGCACCTCGTCTCGGGTTGGGATGTTTTCGAGCTCGCCCGGATAGGCGTCGACGACTCGAGCTGCGATGTCGGCGATGTACTCGCCCGCGTATCCGTCATCGGGAGTCGGTTCGCCTGCCCAGCTTGCGAGAAGGCTGCGGGCGAAGCGGTCGATCTGCCCACCATGATCGTTGAAGTAGTACTCGCGGGTGACAATGCCACCCTCGAACTGGAAAATGCGCGCGAGACTGTCCCCCGCCGCGGCCCACCGCACGGCACCGATATGGAGCGGACCGGTCGGGTTCGCGGAGACGAACTCGAGGTTCATGGTGATTCCGGCGTAGAGGTCTCCGCGGCCATAGTCCGCGCCCTGGTCGACGATCGTTTTGGCGAGCGCACCCGCGGCGGCGGCATCCAGGCGGATGTTGATGAAGCCGGGGCCGGCGACATCCACTCCGGCGATTCCATCGAGTTTCGCCAGCTCGTCGGCGATCTGCTTGGCGAGTTCGCGCGGTGCGACACCCAGCGGCTTGGCGAGTTTCATCGCGATGTTGGATGCCCAGTCGCCGTGCTCGCGGTTGCGTGGGCGCTCAAGCGGAACATCGTCGATCGAGACGGATTCCGCGGATCCTCGAGCGGACACGAGCCCCTGCACGACGGTGAGAACGAGGGCAGACAGGTCGGCAGGATTCACGGGGCGAGTCTATCCGAGGCCCCGAAGGGCGAGGTTCAGCCGAGCTGCACCCGCTCGTAGCCGTCGTCGTAGGGCAGCGCATCAGCCGCAACCGTCACGAGCATCGAGGTGACTAGAAGATCGGTCCAGTTGCTCGTGAGCCAGGCGGTATCCGCGGCGTCGCGACCGGTGGAGATCCGCACCAGCGTCTGCCGCGGAGCCAGCCTGGTCGAGTCGAGGACCCACCACGCGCCGTCGACATGCGCCTCGACGACGGCGTGGAAATCCATCGGGCTGAGCCCGGGCGCGTAGACGGCGACCATGCGCGCCGGCACCTCCATAGCCCGAAGCAGCGCGATCGTGACGTGCGCGAAGTCCCGGCAGACCCCCTGCCTGCTCATGAGCGTTCTGGTCGCGCCGTCGGTGGGACTGCTCGACCCTCCGACGTAGGCGAGGTGCTCGAACACCCAGTCGCTGACGGCCTGCACGAGGACATAGCCGGAGAGTCCGCCGAACTCCGACCGGGCGAAGGGCGTGAGACTGTCGGACTGGGCGTAGCGACTCGGCCGCAGGTAGGTGATGAGGTCGAGTTCGCTGGTCGGGGCCGGCTTCGCGCGGCCGCTGATCTCCACCGAGTAGTCGACCGCCATCCGCCCGGATTCGCTGATGAAGGAGTGCAGGCGCGTCCCGTGCAGGTCGGCGAGTTCGTGTGCGTCCTGGGCGATCCCATCGACGACGAAGTCGAGCCTCTCGCCGACCAAGTCGTGGCCGACCGCGGGCGTCATGCCGAACACCATGTTGGTGTGGCCGCGAATCTCGAGTTCGAGGTGTACGGAGACGGAGCGAAGCATTCTCAGATGGTGTCACACGCGTGTTACGGGCGTGGGTCGATTGCTGGTCCAGTTGCGCCAGGGAGCACGGTCAAAACGCTGGGAGGGGTCAGCGCGGGCAAAAGGGCCAGCGCGGACAAAAGGGGCAGCCGCGGACGCCCCCTTCGTCCGCATTGACCCACTTTGCGCCGGGTTGGTGCCGCTAGGGCCAGAGGATGTCGGTGGTCCAGCCGTCACCGTCGCGCCGGTAGCGCAGCCGAACCTGGTCCCGCTCGCGCTCGGCCTGCCAGAATTCGACGGAATCCGGGATGACGCGGTAGGCGACCCAGGACTCCGGGGCGAAGTCCGGCTCGGCCTCGACCAACGCCAGCGCCGGGGCAAGGTGAGCGGCGAAATCCTCGACGGGTTCGCTCTGGCGCCCGGCAATCGCTCGTGCTCGCGCCGGAGCTCCCCGCTGCAGGAAATCCTTGGCACTCACCTCCCGCGGGCCGGGCTCGACCCGCCCGACGATCCGAATCTGCCTGCCCTGTTCCCGCCAGAAGAGCACCAGCGCGGCGATCGGATTGACGGCGAGATCGGTGCCCTTGGGTCCGGTCGACAGCGACGCGAACCAGACGGCGGTGTCATCGACATCCTTCAGCAGCAATGTTCGATTCGACGGGACTCCAGCTGCCGAGGACGTCGCGATCGACATCGCGTGGGGCTGCAGGACTCCGGCCGCAATCGCGCTCTCCAGCCACTCGACGAACAGCGCCAGCGGCTCGGCCGGCGCGGCATCCGTGTCGAACCGGGGAAGCTCGTTCGGGAAAACGGGAAGTGCCCGAAGTCGATCACGCAGATTCTGGTCGTGGCCCATGCTGCTAATCTAGCTAGGCACTGGGCCCCCATAGCTCAGGGGATAGAGCACTGCCCTCCGGAGGCAGGGGCCGCAGTTCGAATCTGCGTGGGGGCACTTCGGTTTTTGCGCCGGGATGACACTTGTTATCGGGTGGGGGCGGCTTTGGTGACAACTACTGTCACCTGACCCGGGACAGGTCCACCCGCCTCAAGCAACGTGACAGCAGTTGTCGCGTGGCGGCGATTGTGGCGACAATAACCGTCACCTCGGCTGGCTCGCGCCGTGGCACCGCGGCTTGTTCAGGTCAACTTCAAGGCTGGGGATGACTCGGAGCTCGGAGGCAGGGGCCGCAGTTCGAATCTGCGTGGGGGCACCACCACTTCTCACAACTGGGTGACGCGGGATCTCGCTGCGAGACCGAATCGACACTCGCGGCCGTCAGCGCGGAACGCGTTCGAGTGACTGTCCGTGCGGGCCGCTCAACGCGACGGCGACACCGTTTCGGGAAAGAATGAATCGGCCTCCCCTGTTCATGGATGCCGGAATCTGGGCCGTGATCTCGGGAAAGACCGACCCACCCTCGTTGCTGAGCCAGGTGAACCCGGTACGACGCACAGCATCAACGAAGCTGCTACGACGATCTGGGGCGAGATAAACCAGCGCGGCGCTGTGGAAGATAACGAGGGTGGCATCCGTCGGCGCCAGCCCGATCGCGCTGTGCAGGCTATCCAACAAATCGCCTTCGACCAGAAGCGGCGGCTCGGCTGTGGCGATTGCCGCCGCATTGCGGAGCGTTGGAAGTCGCTCCGGCTGGCCGGGCCAGATGAACATCTCCAGCCAGTTCTCTTCTGCGGCATCGCCGATATCGATCGGATGAGTGTCAATGCCCGCCCGCCAAACCACCTCGGGGAGCCGCTCCGGCAGAGGTGTGCCGTCTGAGGCCACGCATCGAAGAACGACGGGACTGGCGCCGGCGACCGGGTCGAGGACCGTGACGATGCCACTTTGCTCGTATCGGTAGCTGTAACGATCGGGGTAGAGACAAAGACCCGCGGATGCTCCGACTTCGAGAAGGGCAATGGGGCCGTCAATTGACGCGAGCTCCGGCAGGAGAACCGCGCACCGACCGGCCTCGTTCGTCTGCGTCGAACGAGCAAGAACTGTCGCACGAGTAATCGACCAATTGGCCAAAAGCCAGCGGCGAAACTCTTCGTATTCGCCCAACGGGCAGCCCCGCCATCGCGCCGCGGCGAAGACGAGATTCGCCTGGGCCTTGAGCCCCGGAAGGGTCTTCAGGAGGGTGAGGACTTCCGGATCCGCCGCAACCCCGAGCGCCCACGCCTCGTAAATTGGGGACACGCCTCGAGCTTCGACCTCCGCAAACGTCCTGTAGTACTCGACGAGTGTCACCACTCCTCGATCGTAGGTGCGGTGCTCTCACATCGACCGATGTGGTCGGGAACTAGGCCGGCGGCGCGAGCAGGGTGCCGCGGATCACGCTCCCCTGGAAGGTGCGAGCCGCGACGACGATCCAAGCCGCCACCAATCCCACGTAGAAGACGACCGCGAGCACGGCAAGGGCGGTTGACCCGGTGTGAAGCGCCAGCCCCGTCGCCCCGGTGGCGCAGGTGCCGACGGGGAATGTGAACGACCACCAGGTCAGCGAGAACGGAAGGTGCTCGCGCGCGGTTCGGACGGTGATCGCGATCGCCAGCGCTCCCCAGAGAATTGCGAAGCCGAGCACCGGAACACCGTAGATGATCCCGAAGTCGCCAAGCGCACGAGCGAACGATGCCGGCACGGCCAGCTGCGCGACGCCGCCAAGGAGGTTCACGGCCGTGATGGACTGGCCGAGGGGTCCGAGCACAATCCAGAGCGTTGGCACCATGCCGGGCGCTCCGACCTTGTGCTGGGCGAGGCGCGACCAGAGCAGCGTGATGACGATCAAGGACGCGACAAGGCTGAGCCCGAACATCGCGTAGCAGGCGAAGAGCATGCTCAGGCGCGGCTGGCCGGCCGGGACAAACGGAATCAGAAGTGCTCCGCTTGCGGCGGACACCATTGGCGGCACGATCGGCATCAGCCAGCCACCGAAGGCCCCATCGGCCTTGACGTCGTGTCGCGTGAAGGTGAGATACGGGACGGCGACCGCACTGATCAGCCCGAGGACGGTGCCGAGCGGCCAGAGCACCCAATCGATTCCGACGGCGAGCGGAAGCCCCAGCACGTTCTTACCGAGAAGGATCGTGCCGGTTCCCACAGTCAGGAGCGCCATCGGCGGCGCACCATAGAACTGCGCCATGACGGGGTTGAGGCGATACGAGCTCGCCCTGGCGCGGTTGGTTGCCCAGTGGGCAATGGTCACCGCGGTGAGTCCGATGAGAAGGATGCTCGCCAGCCCCCACACAATGGTCGCCGCGGTGCGAAGGCCCGGAAACTGGAGCGGAAGCGTCGCAGCGGCGTTGGCAACGATGCCGGTTCCCATAATCGACGCATACCAGTTTGGCGTGATGTGGGAAATGATCTGTCTCGGACTGTCCAGGTCGGTGAAAATGCGACGTGCCGGCGCGGCGTGCGACCGGTGGACGGTGGTTTGGCTCATGCATCCACCCTGTCGCCATTCGACGTGGTGAGGTAGCGGCATATGCTTGTCGGGTCACAACAAACAGTTGTGGCTGGGCGGGAGGTCGTGACGTGTATCGGCCGGACGAGCTGACACTTCGCCTGCTGCTATCCGTCAGTGAGAACGGTAGTCTGACGGCCGCGAGCCAGGCTCTCGGCATGTCACAACAGGCGGCGTCTTCGCGGATCCGCCTGCTCGAGCGCCAGGTCGGCACCTCGCTGCTCGCGCGATCCGCCCGCGGTTCCACGCTCACTCCGAACGGACTTCTCGTTGCCGGATGGGCGACGGATCTTCTCGCCGCATCCGATGTCTTTCACACCTCGATCGCCGCCTTGCGCACGGACGCGGGAGCGGAAATGAGCATTGCGTCGAGCCTCACCATCGCCGAGCACCTGCTCCCCCGGTGGCTCGTGAAACTCCGTGAACAGCGCGGCTCGCGTCACGAATCCACGACCGTGGAAATGATCGCCGCGAACAGCGTCACGGTTGCGGAACGGGTTCGAGCGGGTTCCGCACTTCTCGGCTTCATCGAGTCTCCGGAGATTCCGGAGGACCTGGAGCACAGGCGCGTCGCGAGCGACGAACTCATTCTTGTCGTGCATCCGGAGCACCCGTGGGCTCGACGGGGCCGTGCCGTGAGCGCCGCGGATATTTCGGCTGCGGCGCTGATGACACGCGAGCCCGGATCCGGAACCCGCCTGGCTCTCGAAATTGCCCTGCGCGACCGCCCCGTGCCACTGGTGCTGAGCCCCTCGTGCATCGAGCTTCCCTCGAACGCGGCGATCAAGGCGAGCGTGGCAGCCGGATCCGGACCAGCCGTGCTGAGCGTGCTGGCCGTGGCCGACGATCTGGCCCTCGGCCGACTCGTCAGGGTCCGCACCAGGGACCTGACCATCATTCGTCCGTTGACGGCGGTGTGGGGTCGGGGCACCGTCCTGCCGTCTGCGGCGCTCGAACTCCTTCGGATCGCCGGCTAGTCACAATGCGCGCAGCAAGTGTCGTCAGTCGACGGAGCCCAGAGATGCCACGCGCGCATTCACGGCCGAGGCGATAACAATGAGGGTGGCGATCGCGATCGCCGCTGGCACGCTCCACAGCGCAACGAGCGCTCCGATTAGCGCACCAACCAGGAGCGTGACGAGAGCGAGCAGCCGACGCGACAGCAGTTTCGGCATGCCTCGACGAGCGAGCAGGTCATTCGCAATGCCGTGGACCTGGCCGGTCGCGGCAGCGAACGCGAGAAATGGAACATCGAGGTACCGCGTCGCCGAGAACTGCACGGCCATCCCGAGCGCGAGGAGAGCCAACGGGATGAGCTGGGCGGCGGCCGGATTCTGCTGCGCGGGGATGAACGCTGCCCCCGCTGCCAGCGCCAGCGCCAGCGCCTCAACCAGCAGGGCTCGGGCGTAGATCGTCGCTCGCGGCTTCTTTCCCCGGATCACGCTGCCGCCAAGAAAAGCTCCACCCACGAATGCGACGAACGCGACACCATATGGCAACAGGGTCGAGAGTCCACCGGTTCCGAGGTGAAGGCCGGCGAGGACGATTGTCCCCGTCACAAACGCCGAGAAGAGTCCGCCGAAGTGGGCGAAACTCACCGCCTCCACAATCCCCGTTGCAACGTTCAGGGCTAACACGTTGGACACAGCCCACCGCGGTTTAGCCACTTTCGGTGATTCCAAAGACACGATCTCCTCTTTCCAACTATCGATTCCTTACCATTTTCATTGCGCTCTTTCATAAATGCAAATGAATCAATATGGTGATCCTCATGAATAGAATTAATGGGGTGGACATCCGCCATCTCCGCTATTTCCTCACGGTCAGCGAGGAAGGCAGCTACACCGCAGCCGGTCAGCGCCTGCGCCTCACTCAATCGGCACTTTCGATCTCGATCCGAAATCTGGAACGGGAGTTGGGAAGCCCTCTCTTCCAGCGCGTCAGCGAAGGCGTGCGGCTGACGTCGGCGGGGGAAGCACTGCTGCCCAGCGCACGGGACATAGTGCAGCGGCTCGACGCCGTCGTCGATGAGGCACGCGCCGCCCAGGGCGTCGTCGCCGGCACGCTCAACCTCGGGATCATGCACTCCCTGGCTCTCATCGACGGCCCGTCGCTGCTCAGGCAATTCCACAGGATGCACCCCCAGGTGGTCATTCGACCACTGCCGACGCTGCACGGTGCCGCAACTGTCGCCATCGGGGTACGACGCGGAGAGCTCGACATCGCATTCGCCTGGTCGACCACCATGGCCAGCACCGATCTTCTCGTTGAGCCGCTTGCCTCGGACCACTTCGTGCTGGTCACCGCCGACCGGCAGGACTCCGACGATGGGCCCGCAACCGCGGGGACCGTGGCGAACCTCCCGTTCATCGACTTCCCACCAGGCTGGGCGACTCGCACCGCCATCGATCAGGCGTTCTCGCAAGCGGGCGTCGTGCGCTCCGTCATCGCCGAGGTCGCTGACCTCACGATGTGCATCGAGCTGGTGCGAGCGGGGCTGGGCGCGGCCATCCTTCCGAGTTCGTACATCCGGAAGGAGCGCGGACTGCGGATCCGTCCGTTCGTCGACATTGAAGATTGGACGATGTCGGTCATCCTGCCGGCCACTCGAACCCCGACAGCCGCGGCCATCGAACTCTCAAAACTCGCCAGGGCGGCCAGCGTCTCCTGATCTGTGCGCACTGTTCGGGAGGCCTCCGACGGGCCGTTGTGCCCTAGCGACGACCGAACGCCGGTGAGATTCTGGAGGAGCGGCTACCTCCCTCGACAGAAGGATCATCATGACCGACACAGCGCGGGCTGACCAGCCCGGCGAAATTGCGCTCCCTCACGTGACGCCCGGATCGATCGTGGTCGGCCACGACGGTTCGCCACACGCCGACATCGCACTCGGCGAGGCACTGGATCTTGCCCAGCGGCTCGACGTCGCCGTCGCGGTCGTTAGGACGTGGAGCATCGACACGGCGCCGTCCGGGTCGATCGTGAAGGACGGCTACGTGGCGTCCTACCAGGAGATCTCCGAGACGGTGCGCGCGGAATTGGAAAAACAGACAGCGCCGCTCGCACGATCCCACCCACGGGTCGCGATCGAGTATTTCGGAATCCTCGGGCGCCCGGCGGACGTACTCATCCGCCTGTCGCACGAGGCCCTGATGCTCGTGATCGGACGACGCGGTCTCGGTGGATTCGCCGGTCTTCTTGTGGGTTCGGTGAGCACGCACTGTGTCCACCGAGCGGCCTGCCCGACCCTCGTCGTGCCGACCCAAAGGTAGCCGGATACGGCCCTCGGCCCCTTTTTGGGGCCTTGTCCGCCTTAAGGGGGACATGTTAGCTTGACTGTACCCCGAGCCGGGCACCCGAACCGCCTGGCTAGCTCACCGAAGAGCTAACAACCCAAGAAAGGTGATACTCACCACCAGTCGTGCCACCCCACCCGATGGGTGCATGCATTACCCAAGTCTTTTCGTGCCGTCGCACCCACCGTCGGGCAACCAGCGCCGCAGTCTTTCGCCGCGCAAGTTGCCGTCCCCCGCGGCGCACTTACCCGACCCGAAAAGACCCCAAAATGCCCAGAAAACAGCTCATGGCGGCCATCGCCGTCGTATGTCTGGCAGGCGGTGCAGTCTTCGGCATCGCCGGACCCGCCCTCGCCGACGACGCTCCCGTCGTCTCGACAACGACATCGACAGCCACAGTCCCAGCCACCGCGCCAGCCCCAGCCACCGCCCCGACCGATTCGCAGCCCACCCCGCCGGCCAAGGAAAAGGAACCGGTTGCTGCCGACCCGGCACCTGTTGCCCCCGACTCGGCGCCGGCCCCTCATAAGCCTGCCGCAGTTGTACCCCAATCGCACAAGGACTCCACTCCACCGGAGCCGGAGACGTCGACGAAGACGGACACCCACGGGGGGTCCTGTCACGGAACCGACACTAAAACGGATGCCAGGCAACAGACCACAGATGGCAACGGCTGCGACCATCCACTCGTGGCGACAGCGTCTGTGAGCTTCATCGACGCAACTTGCCACGCGGCCGAGAAACTCGTCCTCGGTGAAGCGATAAATGCGACCTGGGGTGCAGTCACCGATCCCGCCGGGCGCGATGACTACAGCGTCACCGCAACCGCCAACGATGGCGCGAAGTTTGCGGGCGGCCTCAGCATGGTGACCTTCCACGGCAAGCTGGACCCGGTCGATCACGGTCGACACTGTCACGGCATGACCGACACGAAGGTCAAGTTCTGCCACGCGACCGGCAACGACACCAACCCGTATGTGAAGCTCCACACCAGCGTAAAGGCGTTCTTCCAGGCCGGTCACGACACCCACCCGATGGACATCGTGCCGCCGTTTACCTCCTTCAAGCACGGCCACACGGTCAACTTCCCTGGCCTGAACTGGGATGCGCATGGCAAGGCGATTTTCAAGAATGGTTGTCATGAGATGCCCGTCCCCTCTGTCGCCACCGCAACAGTGAGCTTCACCGACGCGACCTGCACCACAGCCCAGCAACTCGTGCTCGGCGACGTGGCCAACGCAACCTGGGGTCAGATCACCGACCCAGCAGGACCCGATGACTACACCGTCACCGCAACCGCCAACACCGGCGCACAATTCGCCGGCGGACTCACGGAACTCACCTTCCACGGCGAACTCAACCCGATCGACAACGGCCCGAACTGCGCCCCCGCGATCGCCACCGCAACAGTGAGCTTCACCGACGCGACCTGCACCACAGCCCAGCAACTCGTGCTCGGCGACGTGGCCAACGCAACCTGGGGTCAGATCACCGACCCAGCGGGACCCGATGACTACACCGTCACCGCAACCGCCAACACCGGCGCACAATTCGCCGGCGGACTCACGGAACTCACCTTCCACGGCGAACTCAACGGAGTGATCGACCCGCTCGACCCGCGTTGCCAGCTCCCCACCGAGGCGCTGGTTCTGCCGGTCGTCGCGTTCACACAGTTCACCTGCGACAGTGACGGCTCGATAACGCTCGGCGTGGCCAAGGGCTACAACCCGACCCACGTGACGTTCACGGTCAACGGTGTCGCCGGCATACGGTCGGGCACCTACGCCGTCACGAAGGCAGGCACCACGACGGTTACCGCCCAACCGGTAGCCCCGAACGGGCTCGAGCCTCGCTGGGTCACCCCCGCGGCGTTCAGGTTCGCCATTCCCTCGAAGGCCGACTGCGGAGTGGTGACCAGCACCTCAGTTCCCGGTTCGAAGCTGGCGTTCACCGGAGTGACTGACCCGATCCCGGCTCTCGCCCTCGGCGGTGGATTCCTGTTCCTGGGGATCACGGCCCACCACCTGGGACGCCGTCGACGCACCATCAAGTAACTACCGGACCGAGTGCCCTCGCCAAGTCCCCGCGAGGGCACTCTCCTGTCCGGGCGAGCGGAGTGGATCCGTGTTGGCGAGTTATACCGACGACTTCGGGGCGATCGGATCCTGGCCGGGTTCGGCCGTGAGGTACATGCCGAGCGTCTGGTTCGCGGAGTGCGTCAACTGCTCGACCCAGTCCCGGTTCAGCTGGTGGCGCTCGAGGGAGGCGAACCGGAAGAACAGCGGAATGGACGTCTCGATCCAGATGCTGCTGCGGCCATCGCCGAGAGCGGGGTCATCCCGCCAGGAGAAAAAGAATCCCTCGTGGCGCCGAAGCTTCGCGCCGATGACCACCTGAAGGTGCGCGAGCACCCGATCCTCGAAATCGATTTCGATCCCGGAGTTTCCGTAGAGCAGCTTTCCCAGCGGACTTGTCCTTTCTTGCGGTGGCGAGCCGTTGGGCGGTCGTCACCAGTGTCATTTCTGCTGCTGCAACCTTCGCCAAATGAATAGTAGGGAGATTTCGAATTGTCCTCCATTCCGCTCAGGGGCTTGACAGGATACGCAGGGGCTGGCAGGCGTGCGCGCGACCGAGATCGGTCCGCCCGCCGAAAACAGTGACTTTGCACTGACAGGGAAGACACAGCAGCGGCCGGGAACACCGCCGTGCCTCCCGGGGTTACCTCGCACATGACAACTATTGGATTCATCGGATCGGGTTTCATCGGAAGCGCCGTCGCTCGCGCTGCAGTCGATCACGGCTACGACGTCGTGATGAGCAACTCCCGAGGCCCCGAGACACTCACCGAACTCATCGCCGAACTCGGCTCACACGCTCGAGCGGCCACCGCACTTGAGGCCGCGGAGGCCGGCGACTGGGTCGTGGTGACCACTCCACTCTCCGCCATCGCGACACTTCCCGTCGAGGCGCTTGCCGGCAAGATCGTTGTCGACACGAACAACTACTACTGGGAGCGCGACGGCCGCATCGCCGAGCTCGACGACGAGACGTCCACCGTCTCGGAGTTGCTGCAGCGCAAGCTCCCGACGTCGAAGGTCGCGAAGGGCTTCAACCACATCGCGGCGGCGGACATCAACACGGATGGCACCCCGACCGGCACGCCGGACCGCCGCGCCCTCGCGACGGCGAGCGATTCGCAGGAAGCCGCCGACCTCGTGCTCGCCTTCTACGACGAGATCGGATTCGACGGGGTCAACGTCGGACCGCTCGCCGACAGCTGGCGCGTGCAGCGCGATCGCCCCGCCTACGTGACGCGCCAGAACGCGGATGAGCTGCGGGCAAACCTTGCGAAGACTGAGAGAGTTGCCGCTTAGGCGACGAGGGCGTGGCACACTGATTTCGTGCCTGTAACTTTTGTCGTCGTCCCGCAGTGGCAGGGCTCCGGGTCATCCAGGGCCATGAGGCTCGTGGATGGTGCCCAGGCCATCCGCGGTGACCTTCCGAGTGCGCACACCATAGTCGTGGATGTTCCGCTCGAGGCGGGTGAGTCGCAGGACTCCGCGGTCGCGCGGCTCACCTCCATCCAACTGGTGCGTGACCGCGTTGCCGCGGCTCTCGCGTCGATCGACGGACTCGCCATCACGATCGGCGGCGACTGCGCCGTCGCGCTGGCGCCGGTTTCGCGCGCGCTCGACGCTGAAGACCTCGACCCTAAAAACACAGCGGGTGGCGTTGCGCTGGTCTGGTTCGACGCGCACCCGGATCTGAACACCCCGGAGTCCTCGCCGTCGTCCGCCTTCCACGGGATGATCGTCCGGACTCTCCTCGGCGACGGCGCGCCCGGCCTCGTCCCGGCGCGTCCGCTAAGCCCCGAACGGCTCGTGCTGGTTGGGACGCGGGCGCTCGACGACCCGGAGGACGCCTACGTGACCGAGGCAGGAATCCGGATGCTGCCCGGCGAGAACCTGGACGCCGCCGAACTGGTCGCGGCGATCACCGCGACCGGTGCGACCTCCGTCTACCTGCATGTCGACCTCGATGTCCTCGACCCGGGAGAGATCGAGGGCGTCGGATTCCCCGAGCCGTTCGGACCCTCCGCGGCGACGCTGGTCGAGCTGATCCGTGCGGTCAAGGCGAGCTTCCCGCTTGCCGGCGCTGGAATCACCGAGTTCGCGCCAGCCTCGCCAGAACAGGCGGCGAACGACATGCCGACGATCCTTCGCATCATCGGGGCCCTCGCCAACTAGTCGGTGTAGTTATAGTCCGTGTGGTTAAGCTGGCGAGCATGCCGGAAACCAGCGTCCAGAACGAAGCCACCCCCGAACCGCGCGTCACGATCGAGCGTCGGGGGCACGTCCTCCTGATCGGACTCAATCGCGCCGATAAGCGCAACGCAGCGGACTGGCGGATGCTCCAGGAACTTTCGCTCGCCTACGGAGCGCTCGAGCGTGACCCCGAGCTGCGCGTCGGTCTCGTCTTTGCCCACGGCGACCATTTCACCGGTGGACTCGACCTCGCCGACGTCGCGCCGCACATCGGGCCGAACGGTCTCGACATCGTGCCGGAGGGTGGCATCAACCCCTGGCAGGCCAGCGGCGAGAGCCTGCGCAAACCGGTCGTGATCGCGGTGCAGGGCATCTGCCTCACCCTCGGGATCGAGCTGGTCCTCGCCAGCGATGTCGCGATCGCGGCAGAGTCGGCGACGTTTGCGCAGATCGAGGTCGGCCGGGGCATCCTTCCGTTCGGCGGCGCCACGATTCGCTTTCCCCGAGCGGTCGGCTGGGGAAACGCCATGCGCTGGATCCTCACGGGCGACACCTTCGACGCCTCGGAGGCCCTGCGGATGGGGCTCGTGCAGGAGGTCGTCGCGGACGGCACGCAGTACCGGCGAGCTCTCGAGATCGCCGAGCGGATTGCTGCCCAGGCTCCGCTTGCCGTGCAGTCCGCGCTCACCAACGCGAAGCTCGCGATTCGCGAGGGCGATCAGGCCGCGGAGGCGCAGCTGCAGCCCGAGCTGGTTCGCCTGATGCAGACAGAGGATGTCGCCCTCGGCATGCAGGCGTTCCTCTCGCGTACCGAGGCCAAATTCGTCGGGCGCTGAGCGAGGCCCGATTACTACAGTGGAGAAATGACTACCACGCAGTACGACGTCATCGTTATCGGTGCGGGCGCGATCGGTGAAAACGTCGCGGATCGCACGGTCCAGGGCGGCCTGACCACACTCATCGTCGAGGCGGAACTGGTCGGCGGCGAGTGCTCGTACTGGGCCTGCATGCCGTCCAAGACGCTGCTCCGAAGCGGAATCGTGTACCGCGCCGCCCAGAAGGTCGGCGGGGCGAGGGAGGCAATCACCGGCGAGCTGGATGTCGCTGCCGTATTTGCCAGGCGCGACAGCATCATCCACAACTGGGACGACACGAGCCAGGTCGACTGGCTGAAGGGCGCCGGAATCGACCTCGTTCGAGGCTGGGCACGCATCACGGGCGAGAGGGAGGTCACCGTCGGTGACACGGTGTACACGGCTCGCCACGCGGTCTGCGTCTCCACCGGATCGGCGGCCCTGCTTCCGGACATCCCTGGGCTGAAGGATTCGCAGCCTTGGACGAGTCGGGACGCGACCAGTGCGAAGTCGGCCCCCGAGAGCCTCGCCATCATCGGCGGTGGGGTCGTCGCGGCCGAAATGGCGACGGCGTACGCAAGCTTCGGCACGAGGGTCACGCTCCTGGCACGCGGCGGCCTTCTCGCGGGGCAGGAGCCCTTCGCCGGCGAACTCGTCGAGGAATCCCTGAAGGAGCTCGGCGCGAGTGTTCACCTCGGGGTCTCACCGACGGGGGTATCCAAGATCGACGGCTCCTTCGTGATCGAGCTGGACAACGGAGCCTCGGTGACCGCGGACGAACTGCTCGTCGCGAGCGGGCGCGTCCCCCGCAGCATCGACCTCGGGCTCCCGAGCATCGGTTTGGAGGACGGCGACTGGCTCGACGTCGACGACACCATGAAGGTGCGTGGCTTCGACTGGCTGTACGCGACCGGCGACGTCAACCACCGAGCCCTGCTCACCCACCAGGGCAAGTACCAGGCCCGCGCCGCCGGAGACGTGATCGTAGCCCGGGCTCTTGGCAAGCCCGTTGACGACGGCAGGTGGGGCGCACACGTCGCCACCGCAGATCACGAAGCCGTGCCACAGGTGACGTTCACCGACCCGGAGATCGCCTCCGTCGGGCTCACGGCTGCCGCTGCCGAGAGGGCCGGTTACGACATCCGAGTCGTCGACTACGACATGGCCTGGCTGGCCGGCTCGGCCGTGCAGGCGGATGATTACCAGGGCAAAGCGCGAATGGTCGTCGACGAGAAACGCGGAATCATTCTCGGTGTGACCTTCGTCGGTCAGGACGTCAGCGAGATGCTGCAGGCGGCGACGTTCGCCATCGTCGGTGAGATTCCGCTGGATCGGCTGTGGCACGGGGTTCCCGCGTATCCGACCATGAACGAGATCTGGTTGCGGCTGCTCGAGACCTATGGGAGACCACAGTAACCGCTGGTTGGGTAGGCCGCGACGCAGGAGCAGCCGTATAGGTCGTCCCTCGTGGCCCTACTTCGCTGGCTCAGTCTGCGCGCTGATCCCCGCCGAAAACGAAGGAGTCTTGGGCAAAAAGCCGTTTGAACGATAGGTTCAACCTGTTGGAAGGCCGAATCTCCTTCGTTTTTAGCACGCGCATGAAGTTTCAGCACGAGTGGTCAGCTGGGGTCGCGTAATCGCTGGCGCGATTGCCACAGCTCCACCGCGCCACTCAACCAGCAACCATCACGACTAGCGGCGCTTGAGGCTCTCGTAGACCCCGAGAAGCGAGGCGGCTGCCGTCGCCCAGGTGAAACCCTCGGCGTGCACCCTTGCCGAGATCCCCAGCCTTTCGAGCCGCGCCGCGTCATCGAGGAGCGACGACGCAACGATCGCCCAGTCCCGAGGCTCGCGGCTATCGACCAAAGTGCCGGACTCGCCGTCCGCGATCGACTCGACCAGTCCCGTGCCGCGGAAACCAATGACCGGCGTGCCACTCGCGGCGGATTCCAGAGCGACGAGCCCGAACGTCTCTGAGTGCGAGGTCACGAGGGTCAGCGTTGCTGCGGCGAGCAGGTCGGCGAGCGTCTCGCGATCCAGTGCACCCACGAACCGCACGTCGGCTGCGACCCCGAGGTCTGCCGCGACCCGTTCGAGTCGGCGCCGGTATTCATCGTCCGCCGCCTCACCCGCGATGACGAGCAGCGGCGCCCAGCCACGACTCGCGTGCACCTCGGCGAGCACCCGGATGGCGAGTTCCTGGTCCTTGAGCGGCTGGATGCGGCCGGCGACGACGAGAAGCGGTCGTCCCGTTTCCAGCCCGAGGTACTTGCGCACATCAGAGTCGTTGGCCACCCTGCCCGGCGTGAAGAGCTCGGTGTCGACGCCGGGTGGAATCACCCACAGGCGATCCGGTGGCGCCCGAAGATCGTCGATCAGCGCGGAGACCTCCGCGGCGGAACCCGCGACGATCGCGTCGGCCTGCGATCCGAGGAATGCCTCGCCGCGCAGCCTCCCCTCCGGCTCTGGTTCGTCCCCGGGAGCCAGCTCCCTGTTCTTCATCGCGCCGAGCGTGTGGAAACTCTGAACGAACGGCAATCCGAGCTCGATCGCGACGGGCAGCGTCGCCAGCCCGCTCAGCCAGTAGTGCGCGTGAAGCAGGTCATAGCGGGGCGCCTGCCTGCCGACCAGGGTCGCGACGGCCTCGCCGAACTCGTCGGCGACATCCACGAGCCTTCCCTTGGGCATGGGGATGGGCGCCCCGGCCGCCAGCGTCCGCAGCATCACGCCCTCGCTCAGCTGCTTCTCGATCGGCGTATCGGACGCGCGGGTGAGAAGGTCGACTTCGATCCCTCGACTCGCAAGGGAGGAGGCGAGAGCCAGGATCGCGACGTTCATCCCGCCGGCGTCTCCTCGCCCGGGCGTCGCGGCGGGCGAGGTGTGCATCGACACCATCGCAATCCGTCGAACGCCAGGCCTCATACAGTCACTGTATTGTGCAAATAACTAGCGGATGGTGGGAAAACATGGCTGCGAACAAAACCATTGTGTTGACGGGCGCGAGTTCGGGGATCGGGGCGATTGCTGCGTCCGAGCTCGCCAGCGCCGGATGGGACGTCGCCGTCGTCGGCAGGAATCCAGAGCGCACCAGGGCAGTTGCGGCGCGTGTCGGCGGCACGGCGTTCCTCGCCGACTACGACCGGCTGGATGACGTGCGAGCCCTGGCCGCGACACTTCTGTCGACGTACCCGACCATCGACGTCCTCGCGAACAACGCTGGTGGACTCGTCGGCAAGCGCGGGCTGACCGCGGACGGGCACGAGCGCACCTTCCAACACAACCACCTCGCGCCCTTTCTGCTGACCAACCTCCTGCTCGAGCGACTCATCTCAAGCGACGCCCGCGTGATCAACTCCGCAAGCGTCGCGAACCGGTTCGGCAAGATCAACCTCGCCGATCTCGACTCGAAGCGTCGGCCATACCTCGGCGGCTGGCGCGCGTACGGAACGTCGAAGCTCGAGACGATTCTCTTCACCAAGGAACTCGCGAAGCGCACCCCGCTGACCGCGTACTCGTTTCACCCGGGATCCGTCCGGACCGCCTTCGGAACGGATACCGCCTTCGGGCGCTTCGCGATGCGGCTGGCATCCGCCACCCAGATCACCCCGGAAGCCGGCGCCGTTCCACTCATCCAGCTCGCCGCCGACCCGGAGATCCAGGCGCCGAGCGGAACTTACTTCGACGGGCTGAAGCCGAACGGTGCGACGAAACCGGAGGCGAACGACCCGAGACTCGCGGCCGAACTCTGGGACGCGACCGCCGGCATTCTGGGACTGCCGGTCGCCTCGAACTGAGTTCGCTCTGATCTAGCATTGACTGCACGGATGCCCCGAGCCGGTGTCCTGTCAGCCTGAACCATGAGGGGTCCAGATGTCCCGCCGCCCGATTGCCGCGCCAACGCTGCTCGGTGTGATCGCCATCATCGTGGTCGCCTCGATCACGGGATGCACGTCGCACAAGACGAGCTCGCCGACCAGCGCGTCCACTCCGGCGACGGCACCGACGACATCCGCACCGACTCCGACACCGACACCGACGTTCGTTGCCAAGGCATATACCTGCAGAAGCATTCTTCCGCCGACGACCCTCGCGGTCTTCGACGGCAAGGCCTCAGCCGGCTTCACGCTGCAAAAGGACTATGTCGAGCGCGTCCGAAACTTCTCCTCCGACCTCTCGCAGTTCGCCGAATGGGGCGGGATTCTCTGCCAGTGGGCCTATCCGAACACCCAGCAAAGTGTCGACTACGGGTTCTCGGCCATCACTGCGCAGCAGACGACGACCGAGCAGGCTTCGCTGGCGAACAACGGGTACTCCGGAACCCCGAAATACAATGGAACGGTCTTCGTCAACTCTGACACCGCCGACTATCCCGACACCTACCTGTTCATCAACGGCTACTGGTTCTACGCCTCGACGAACTCGCTGCTCGAACTGATCGTCGACAACGTGTTCGCGACCCCGGACCAGTAGCGCACGGCCCAGTAGCGCACGAGCCAGTAACGCGCGATCAGCGGCTACCAGCCGGGCGGATGCCTGCGCTGCCAGCCGATCCGGCGCTCGAGCTGCGCACCGATCGACAGCAGCGTGGATTCGCCGCCCGGTCGACCCAGCAGTTGGATTCCCATCGGCAGGCCCTCGTCGGTGGCCGCGACCGGAAGCGTAATCGCCGGCAGGCCGGTCACATTCGCGAAGGAGGTGAACGGCGTGTACTGGCACTGTTGCGCGAAGTTGAGCTCCGGGTCCTCACGCGAATACCAGCCGATCGGTCGCGGTGTCAGAGCGACGGCAGGGGTGACGATCGCATCGAATCCACGGAACTGGCGGATGACCCAACGCTCGTAAGCCGTGAGCGCGACCAGCGCCTCTGCGAGCGTGCGTGCGGATAGTTCGCGTCCGCGCTCGACCAGCCAGCGGGTGAGCGGCTCGAGCAGTTCGAGCTCTTTGCCCTCCGCGGGAATACCAGCCGCACCGGCCTGCCAGATGGTGCGAAACGCGGGCGCGTAGCTGTCATCGGGCTCGAGCGCGATCTCTTCGATGCCGTGGCCGATTGCGCTGAGCTCGCCGAGAGCGAAGTTCAGGGCGGCGTGCGCCTCCGGCGAGATCTGGATGTCGTAGGCCAGGTCCCAGGGGGACGTCGTCATGACGCCGAGCTGGAATCGCCCCTCGCCGCGAGTTGCGGCGCCGAGGAGCGGGCCGCCATCCCACGACGGAGCGCGGACGGTGTACGGATACTCCGACCCCGCGATCATGGCGTCGAGCAGCATGGCTGCGTCGGCGACGGTTCGCGCGAGCGGTCCAACCGTGACGAGCCCGGCGAGAGTCGTCAGCCCGGTTCCCGCGGGGACGACACCGCGGCTCGGCTTGACCCCGACAAGCCCGGTGGCCGCGGCGGGGATGCGGATGCTACCGCCGCCATCCGATCCCGGCGCCACCGGAAGTAGGCCGGCGGCCACCGCCACCGCCGCTCCCCCGCTGCTGCCACCGGCTCCAAGCTCGAGATCCCAAGGGTTGCGGGCGGGAGAGGCGACGAGGGATTCGGTGTAGCTCGGCAGGCCGAATTCGGGTGCGTTGGTCTTGCCCAGGCTGATTCCACCCGCGGCATCAAGGACCTCGACGAGCTCGTCGGAGAAATCGGGAACGAAGTGCTCGAACAACCGGGAGCCGAACGTGGTTCGCACGCCGGCTCGCCTCGCCAGGTCTTTGTCACCGAGCGGAATCCCCCAGAGCGGCGCGGTCTTCGGCACGCGGGCGGCGAGGTGCCCCGCCCGCTCGAGCGCCGCATCCGGCGTCACGGTCGTGAACGCGCCGAGCTCCGGATTCAGCCTCTCGATGCGCTCGAGATAGTGGGTGACGAGTTCGAGCGGTGTGATCTCGCCGCGGTGCAGCCAGTCCCACTGCTCCTGGGCGGTGAGGTGATGGAGTTCGAACACGACCGGGAGCTACTCGACCTCGGCGCGAACCGACTCGACCACGGCGGAGAAGACGCCCGATGAGTCCCGAACAGCGCGCCGACCGGTCAGCTTTCCAACCCAGCGGGCACGCCGAGCGACGTTCAGAATCTCGTACTCGATGTCGCTGCCGGCCGGATCGCGGGTCACCCGCCACTCCCCGCGATACCACCAGTCGCCCTGCACGACGATGAGTCGCTCGACCGGGTCGACGAGCGAGAAGGATGCGGCGTGGACGTCCGCGCCGAGACGCTTCGTGAGCGCGGCGAAGACGGTGTCGTCATCGGCCGAGACGAAGTCGGAAAAGGAGCGCAAAACCGTGGCGACGTGGGGACGGTCGCGAAGAGCTTCAGCCATTCGTCAACACTAGTCAGCCAGAATGATCCTCATGGGTTATCTCTACCTCGCGTTCGCAATTCTCAGCGAAGTCATTGCCACGAGCTTCCTGAAATTCGCGAGCGGACCGAAGAGTGCCTGGTGGGCCTACGCCATCGTCGGAGTCGGCTACGTCGCATCCTTCACGCTGCTTTCCCTGACCCTGCGGGCCGGCGTTCCGCTGGGAATCGCCTACGCGATCTGGGCCGGAGTCGGCGTCGTGGTGGTCGCCGTCATCAGCTGGCTGGTGTTCCACGAGACCCTCAGCTGGCAGCAGCTACTCGGGATGGCTCTCGTCGCGGGCGGAGTCGCCCTCCTCGAAGTCGGCGGCGTTAAGCACGCCGTTCGGTGACCAGCCGCTGTTTTTGCTAGTGCTGTGTTTGCTATTTCAGTGACTTCTGCATGAGCACGGTGCCGAGCCAGCGGTCGAACTTGAATCCGACCTTGCCCATGTGGCCGATCTCCTTGAAGCCGAAATTCTTGTGCATCTGGATGGATGCGTCGGCGCCCTTGTCAGCAATCACCGCGATGATCTCCTTGATGCCGGCGGCCTTCGACGCCGCAATCAGCTCAGCAAGCAGCGCCTTGCCGAGCCCCTTGCTGGTCGCGGCGGGGCCGAGGTAAATGGAGTTCTCGACCGTGAACCGGTAGGCCGCCTTCTCTTTCCACGGGTAGACGTAGGCGTATCCGAGGATCTCACCGCGCGGATTCTCGGCGACGAGGTAGGGCATCTTCAACTTTTGGATGTGAGCGAACTTGCGGCGCAGCTCGGCGAGTGAGATCGCCTTCTCGTCGAAGGTGACGGTCGAATTTCGCACGTAGTGGTTGTAGATCTCACGAACGCTCGGCAGGTCGGCCACGGTCGCCGGCCGGATCGTGTATTCGAAACCGGGCTCGGGCTCGGGCACCGGCCGAAGGTGCTGCGGCAGTTGCCTGCGCTCCTGGTATTCCTCTTCTAGCACCGACGTGTTCCTTTCCCTGGCCATCGGATGAACCGCGATGAGCCTACGCCGTGAGCGACCAGTCGACCGGCTCGGCGCCGAGCTCGGCCAACAACTCGTTCGCGCGACTGAACGGTTTCGAACCGAAGAAACCGCCGCTGGCAGACAGTGGACTCGGATGCGCGGAAGCCACGATCGGCGTGTTCCCGAGGAGCGGCCGCAGCGTCCCGGCATCCCTCCCCCACAGGATGGCGACCAGCGGTGTTCCCCGGGCAACGAGCGCGCGAATCGCCAGCTCGGTCACGGCCTCCCAGCCGATGCCGCGGTGCGAGCCGGACGCACCGGCGCGAACGGTCAGTACCCGGTTGAGCAGCATGATCCCGTGCTGCGCCCACGGCGTGAGGTCGCCATTTTCGGGCGGGGTCAGGCCGAGATCGTCGTGCAGCTCGCGGTAGATGTTTTGCAGGCTTCGCGGGATGGGCCGCACGTCGGGGTCGACCGCAAACGAGAGCCCAACTGGATGCCCGGGAGTCGGATATGGATCCTGCCCGACGATCAGCACGCGCACGTCTGCCAGCGGGTAGGCGAACGCCCGAAGCACGTTCGCTCCGCTCGGGAGGTAGCCGCGCCCGGCCGCGGTCTCGGCCCGAAGAAAATCGCCGAGGCGTGCGATCTCGGCCGAGGCCGGAGCAAGCGCCTCGGCCCAGCCCGCGTCGATGGGCTCGGTCAGCGGCCGAGCCGAACCAGCGGGCGGAGAACTGGCTGTCGGCGTCATACCGTCTCCGCCGTGACGGGAGGCTGGGACGACCAGGGAAACGCGATCCAGCGATCGGTGCGCCTCCAGCTGTAGTCGGGGACGTGAAGGGTTCCTGGCTTCGTGTAGAGCACGACGGTCCGCACCTCCTCCGCGATGGTGCCAAGCAGCTCGACGACCATCGCGAGGGTCCGACCGGAGTCTGAGACGTCATCCACGAGCAGGACACGCTTGCCCGCGAGCGAGGGCTGATCGAGCAGCGGCGGGAGCACCACGGGACGCTCGAGCCTCGAGTGGCCGTCGGTATAGAACTCGACGTTCAGGCTGCCGCAGCTCTTGATGTCGAGCGCGTAGGCGATCGCGCCGGCAAGCAGGAGGCCACCGCGCGCGATCGCGATCACGACCTCCGGAACGAAATCGTCGTGCAGGACATCCGCGGCAAGATGCCTTGCCGCCTCGCCGAATTCGAGCCAACCCAGTATTTCGCGTTCGTCGGCGACCTTTTCCACGCACCTACGCTAATGGCAGCGGGTTACGCGCGTGTTGCATCGCTCCGCTTCCGTGCCGCGGGCACTAACATCCGATCATGTCAAAGGCTGTCCCGAACGCTGCCCCAATCTTCGATGCACGGGGTCGCGCGGGAGCCATCACGTTCGGCCTGGTCGGATTCCTGTTCCTGGTCGAGCTGGTCAGCGGCATCCTGCAGGGCTACTACGTTCCGCTGATTCCGACGCTGGTCAGGCATCTTGGCATCGAGACCGCGAGCTATAACTGGTTCGAGGCCGCGCAGCTGCTGCTCTCGGCGCTCGTTGTTCCGTTTCTCGCCAAGCTCGGCGACATGTTCGGGCACAAGCGCATCCTGCTCATCTCGACGGTGCTGACCGCGGGCGCGACCTGGTGGCTCGCGTTCGCCGACACGTTTCCGACGTTCCTGATCGCGTTCGCGCTTCAGGGCTTCTACGTGGTCTGGCTCCCACTCGAGGTCGCCCTGATCTTCGACCGCGGACGCCAGACCGGGCGTGGCCCGTCCCAAACGAGGCGCGCCGCCGGCTTCCTGGTCGTCGCCCTCGAGGCCGGGGCGATCATCGGAGACCTGGCGGGCGGAAACCTCATCGACGTGTTCGGGCACAACGTCGCGCTGACGCTCACCGTGCCGGCCATCGCGGTCACCCTCGTCTTCTTTGCCATCTTCTTCGGCGTTCCGGAGTCCCAGCCACTGCCTGGTCGCTCGCTCGATGGGCGGGGATTCATCCTGCTCACCATTGGACTGCTGCTTGTCACAGTCGGCCTCGCATTCCTGCGGATCGCCGGTCCCGGTGCGTGGTGGGTCTACGCGATGATGGCCGCGGGAATTCTCGTGTTCATCCCGTGGACTCGCTTCGAGCTGCGGCGCCCGGATCCCGCCATCGACATCCGCGTTTTTCGCCAGCCGAACATGTGGCCGGTGCAGATCACCGCGGGTCTTGTCGGTATCAGCCTGCTCGGCGCGCAGGCGCCACTGTCAACGTTCGCGGGGGCTGATCCCAAGTCCGGGGCTGGTCTCGGGCTCAGCTCCGGCGGCATTTCGGTCGTGGTCGGCGTCTACCTGATTTCGCTCATCGTCGGCGCGGTACTCTTCCCGTTCCTGTCGAACTGGACGTCGCCCCGCGTCGCGCTCATCATCGCGACGTTCTTTGTGGCGGCCGGATACCTCGACTTCCTGCTGTTGCACTCGACCGAAATCGAGACCCTTGCCAACATGATCGTCGCGGGACTCGGCTCGGGCGCCCTGGTCGGTGCGCTCCCGTCGGCCGCCGCTGCCGCCGCCCCCCGCGGTCAGACTGGCGTCGCAACGGCACTGACAAACACGACGAAGACGATCGGCGGATCTTTCGCGTCGTCGACATTCGCCATCGTGCTCGCGGGGAGCAGCGTCGCATTCCTTGGCGAGAATGTGCCGAGTCTCGGCGGCTACCTGACCGTGTTCTCGATCTGCGGATGCGGCGCACTGCTCGCCGCGCTGCTGCTGTTCATGGTGCCAAGGCTCGCCTTCGCGGACAGCGAATAGCTACCCCGACGGTTACAGCTTCGGCTTCAGCTCAGCGCGGATCACCTTGTGCGGGGCCGCCTGGGCGACCGGCTTGATCGTCACCAGGTCGAGGTTGACGTGATTCGGAAGTTCCATCGTGAGCACGATCGTCTCGGCGATGTCCTCGGCGACGAGGGGGTCGGGCACGTTGTCGTAGACGGCGTCAGCACGAGCCTGGTCGCCACCGAAACGGACGAGCGAGAACTCGTCGGTCTTGACCATGCCCGGAGCGATCTCGAGCACCCGGATCGGTTCGCCCGCGAGCTCGAGCCGGAGGACCGCGACGACCGCGTGCGCGGCGAACTTCGCGGCGTTGTAACCGCCCCCGCCCTCGTAGGCGATGTGACCGGCGATCGAGGTGACGGTCATGATGTCGGCGACACCGCGGTCGACGGCGCCCTTGCGCAGCAGCGGAAGCAGCGCGCTGACCACTCGCTTCACCGCGATCACGTTGATGTCGTACATGCGGATCCAGTCGTCAGCGTCGCTGGACTCGACTGAATCGAGGCCGAACGCGCCTCCCGCGTTGTTGACGAGCGCGTGGACCTCACCGGTTGTGGCCAGCCAGTCGCGCAGGGCATCCACGTCGTCCTGTTTGGTCAGGTCGGCCACGAAAACGGCCGCACCGGTCTCCGCGGCGAGCGCGTCGAGGCGGTCCTTGCGGCGGGCGACGCCCACGACATCCCATCCGTGCTTACGGAAGAGTCGCACGGTCGCGGCCCCAATCCCTGAACTCGCACCCGTCACAACCACACGCTTGTTTGCCATGCCATAAATCTAACTTGGGCTCACTGGGCATTCGCCTATCGCCCGGCTGGCCGCAAGCTCAATTCTTCCTGGGCGAAGCCCGAGTGTCCGTGTGAGCGCTTAGTGTGCTGGCCGCTGCTGCGAAAGGCGCCGCGGAAGCGCGAACACGAGAGCGAATGCGACCACCGCGAAGATGACACTCACCCCGATTGCACCCGCCGATGCGTTCGTGAACGCCGTCCCGAGATCCGCCTGGCTGTGGATGGATGGCGCCACGTTCGCAACCAGGGTGAACAGCACGCTGCCGATGACGGCGATGCCGATCGCCGCGCCCACTCGCTGCATGGTTGCGATCACGCCGCTGGCCGCCCCGGCCTCCGACGGATCGACGGTCGCGACAATGAACTGCGCGTTCGGAGCGATGAACATTCCATTGCCGAGACCCGCGAAGAACAGCGGCGCGAGCAGATCCCAGTTGGTGAGATCCCTGCCATCCACGTTCAGAAGGATGATCCAGATCACGAGCAGGCTGGCTGCGACCAGGCCCGTGCCGATGATCAACACGGTGCGACCGAGGCGCTGCGCGAGCCGGTTGCTCTGTGACGAACCGATGATGGATCCGATCGCAAACGGAACAGAGACGAGCCCGGACTCGAGCGCCGTGTGGCCAAGTCCTGCCTGCCAGAGCAACGAGATCGTGAAGAAGATGCTCGTGAAGGCGGCGAAGTAGACCAGCGCGAGAATCGTTCCGCCCGTGAACGCCGGGTGGCTGAACAGGTGCGGCGGCACGAGCGGACTGCGCCCGCGCCGCGTGTAGAAGACCTCCCAGATCCCGAACAGGACGATCAGGAGCGCGCCGCCAGCCAGCGTCTCGTAGGTCCACGGCTTCCAGTTGACGGTCTGTCCCTCGATCAGGGGAACGAGGATTGCGACGAGTCCGCCGGTCAGCAGGATCAGGCCGATCCAGTCGACCCCGCCGGATCTGCCCCGGACCGATGTCCGCGCCGTGATCTCCCCCACGCGCTCGTTGCCCGGAATGAGAATGATCGCGAGAACCAGCGCGACGACACCGATCGGCAGGTTCACACCGAAGACGAGACGCCAACCGTTTGCCGTCCCGAAGGCCTGGATGATCAGGCCGCCGACGATGGGACCGAGCGCGCTCGAGACTCCGATGACCGCGCCCATGATGGCGAACGCCTTGCCCCGTACGCGACCGGGGAACAGTATCTGGATGAACGCGGTGACGGCCGGCAGGAAGATGCCGCCGGCAAGACCCTGCACAACGCGGGCGATGACGAGCTGGATATCTGACTGGGCGAGGCCGCAGGCGAGGCTCGCGACCGTGAACAGAGCGAGGCCAGAGAAAAATATCCACTTGTGTCCGAACCGATCGCCGAGCCTTCCCGCGGGGATGAGAGCGATTCCGAATGCGAGCGCGTAGCCGGAGATGACCCAGGACAGGATGTCGTCGCCCGCCGGTTGGCTGCCCGCACCGTTGACGTTGTCGCGGATGGTCGGCAGCGCGACATTGACAATGGTCGTATCCAGCAGCGCCATGAACATCCCGATGAGGAGCACGACGAGCGCTCGCCACGCCGCCGGGGAAGCGGATTCCGCGGGAGAGGGAGAAGTGCCTGCGGAAGTGTCTGCGGCGGGGTCTGCGGCGTGGTCGGACATGATCGGTGATCCTTTCGTGCCGACTCGGCAACGATGCCGGCTCACGAGGCAAACGAACACTCCCCAGTCTGGCATCGCGGGAGTGTTACGTCGTGTTTCCAAAACCATTGTTGCTCTGAGGTCGCCTGCCTAGGCTGACGGCGAGTAGGCACTGGTCCGCCTGCCGAAGATTGTCCACCCAATCCCGATTTCAAGGAGCATCCCATGGCCGACTGGCAGTTCGAAACCAAGCAGATCCATTCCGGTGCAGCTCCGGACCCCACCACCAACGCTCGCGCTACGCCGATCTACCGGACCACGTCCTACGTCTTCAACAGCACGGAGCACGCGAAGAACCTGTTCGCCCTTGCCGAGTTCGGCAACATCTACTCGCGAATCATGAACCCGACGAACGACGTCGTCGAACAGCGCATCGCCGCGCTCGAGGGCGGAACCGCCGCGCTCGCCGTCGCATCCGGTTCATCAGCCATCACCTACGCAGTCCTGAACATCGCCCAGGCCGGCGATCACCTCGTCTCGTCGTCCTCGATCTACGGCGGAACGTACAACCTGTTCAAGTACACGCTGGCGAAGCTCGGCATCGAGGTCACGTTTGTCGAGGACCAGGATGACGCCGACGAGTGGGCTGCCGCCGTTCGCCCGAACACCAAGCTGTTCTTCGCCGAGACCATCGGAAACCCGAAGATCAACATCCTCGACATCGAGGCCGTTGCCAAGGTCGCACACGACAACGACGTGCCACTCATCGTCGACAACACGATCGCCACCCCGTACCTCATCCGCCCGTTCGAGTTCGGTGCCGACATCGTCGTGCACTCCGCAACGAAGTTCCTCGGCGGACACGGAACGGTCATCGCCGGCCTCATCGTCGACGGCGGCAAGTTCCCGTGGACCAGGCTCGCGGCGAAGTTCCCCGGGCTCACCGAACCCGACCCGTCGTACCACGGCGCAAGCTACACGACCGTCCTCGGCGACGGGATTGCCTACGTCATCAAGGCGCGCGTCCAGTTGCTTCGCGACACGGGTGCCTCGCTCTCACCGGACAGCGCGTTCGCGCTCATCCAGGGCATCGAGACGCTCAGCCTGCGCATCGAGCGTCACGTGCAGAACACGCAGGAGATCGCCGAGTGGCTCGAAAACCACCCGGACGTCGCCTCGGTCAACTACTCAGGACTCCCGTCGAGCCCGTGGTATGCGGCGGCCAACAAGTACTCGCCAAAGGGCGTCGGTGCCGTGGTCTCGTTCGAGCTCAAGGGCGGAGTGGATGCCGGTCGCGCGCTCGTCGAGAACGTCTCGCTGTTCAGCCACCTCGCCAACATCGGTGATGTTCGCAGCCTGATCATCCACCCCGCGTCGACGACGCACTCGCAGCTCACGCCAGAGCAGCAGCTCACCACGGGAGTAACGCCGGGACTCGTTCGCCTCTCGGTCGGACTCGAGAACGTCGCCGACCTCAAGGCTGACCTCGAGGCTGGACTCGCCGCGGCTCGCACGGCTGGCGCGAACGCGAGTACCTCCGCGTAACCATTTCCACCGCGCGCGCCGCTGCTCGTAACAGAGCAGCGGCGCGTTCGTCATTTCGTAATACTTAAGGCTGACATGGACTGGCAGACCCCCGAAGACAACGTCCCCTCGGCCTTCATCACGGAAGCGAACGCGCGGGCGCTCCTTGGCAAGCCCCCGGCGTCAGGGGCGTGGCGAGAGGGCGATCCCGCCGGTAACCGCCAGTTCGTCTCGATCGGGGCGCTCGACCTCGAACGGGGAGGTCAGCTGCCCTCGGTCCGAATCGCCTACGAGACCTTCGGCACGCTCAACGCGACGAAGAGCAACGCCATCCTCGCGCTGCACACGGTCACGGGCGACAGCCACGTGATCGGTGATTCCGGCCCCGGGCATCCGACGGCCGGCTGGTGGGGAGACTTCGTCGGGCCGGGCAAATACATCGACACCGACGAGTGGTTCGTCGTCGCTCCCAACATGCTGGGCGGCTGCCAGGGCACCACCGGTCCGTCGTCCTTCTCCCCCTCTGGCACGGAGTGGGGCGCGGACTTCCCGTTCGTCACCATCCGCGACCAGGTCGCCGCGCAGGTCGCGTTCTCGGACAAGATCGGCATCGACCGCTGGGGCGCCGTCATCGGTGGGTCGATGGGCGGAATGCAGGCGCTCGAGTGGGCCGTCGGCCACCCGGAACGCCTCGAGCGAGTCGGAGTCCTTGCCGCTCCCGCACTCTCGAGCGCCGACTCGATCGCCCTGAACTCCGTGCAGATGGATGCCATCCAACTCGATCCCCGCTTCGTGGGCGGCGAGTACTACGGCGCCACGGACGGCGAGGGGCCGTATCGCGGTCTAGCCCTCGCCCGCCGGATGGCCCTGCTCAACTATCGCTCCCCCACCGAGCTCAACGATCGATTCGAGCGCAGCTGGCAGAGCGGAATCAGCCCGCTCGGCAGCGGTGGCCGGTACGCGGTCGAGAGCTACCTCGATTTTCACGGTAACAAGTTCACAAGACGCTTCGACGCGAACAGCTACATCACTCTTCTGAATGCCATGAACTCGCACGATCTCGGCCGCGATCGCGGCGGAATCGCCGCGGCGCTCGGTCGCGTCAGCGCGAAGTCCCTCGTCCTGGGGATCGACTCCGATCGACTGTTCCCGGTGAACCACCAGGAGCTCATCGCGAGGCTTCTGCCGTCGACCATCGACGCAGGCGCGGCCGTCATCATCTCGTCCCCGTTCGGCCACGACGGGTTCCTGATCGAGCACGACATAGTCGGAACGCACCTCAGACGACTCCTCAGCGCATAGTCGGGTACCCCGGACAACCTGCCCGTCCCGTTTTGGGGGTACCCGACACTCCGAGAAAGTGAATCAGTGTCACCCACGCCGTCCAATATCCCTGTACAAACGAGTCTGTATCAGTAATCGATATGCTGAGCCAGACAGGGGGCAGCAATGGGACAGTCGCAATTGCCGGCGCCGATCAGAGTGGCCATTGTCGACGACCATCGGCTCGTGCTCGATGGCCTCGCTGCACGACTTCATGACCCCGAGGGCGGCCTGTCCATCGTCATGACCGAGACGACCTGGGCCGGACTCATCGCACACCCGGAATTTCCTGTCGACGTCGTCGTCCTCGACCTGCACCTCGAAGACGGAATCCCCGTCGGCACCAAACTTCGCGCCCTCGGGACCATCGGGACGGCTGCGGTAGTGATGAGCAGGCATGCGGATTCCGCATCGGTCACCGCGGCAATGCGCGGCGGGGCGATGGGGTTCGTGCCCAAGACGGAGTCAGCTGCAGAGCTCACTGCTGCCATCCGTTCGGCGGCGGCCAGCACACAACACCTCTCCGCACCGCTCGCCGCGGCAATCGCCGGGTACTCCTCGACACCGGATCCCGGCCTCGGCCGCCAGGAACAGCGCGCGCTGGTCCTCTACGCAGCCGGACGATCAATCAAAGAGGTGGCAGCCGAAATGTCGACCACCGAAGAGACCGTCAAGTCGTACATCAAGCGTGGGCGCCGTAAGTATCGCGAGGTGGGTGTGGATGTCGGAACCCGAATCCTGTTGCGTCGCCACGCCATTCGCGAGGGATGGCTCACGCCGGAGTGAGGGCCGCGAGCAGAGTCGCCACGGCAGCACCGAGTGTGCCGAATCGAATGCAGAGGGCGGGGTGCGGGGGTCGCTGTCTATGCAGCGACCCCGTTGCTAACCCCCCGGTCAAGCTGGCCCACACCTGAGGTGAACCGTGCCCGACGTCGTTCAATCGGGTGAGACGCCGTTCCACATGAGGCTCTCGATCTCATCATGCGGCTTTGTTTCTGTGACAGCGCAGTTTCCTGCGACGCGCCCCTCTGTTTCACTGTCGACTTTATCTGCATTTTTGTCCCCGTTTAATCCGGTGTGGCACCCCCATTTGTGGTGACAGTCTGCGACCATGTGAAGCAATATGGAACTCATTGCCAAGGAGAGGGATCGCCTACTGCAGCGCACTGCGCGATTTCTTGGCCTGATCGGCACAATTATCACGCTCGTCAGCCTCAGCGTGCCCGGTGTTGTTCCCGTTTCCACCTACCTCGCCACCCTCCCCCTGCTGGCTGTTCTTGCCTTCAGCCACGTCATGGTTGCGAGAAGCCTCGCGGCCATTTGGGCATCTCTCGGCATCCTCGCCGGAGTTGGTGCGCTCATCGTTGCGCGTCTTCCGTTCGGGGCGACGCCCTCGCTCGGTCTCTCCGAGGCACTCACCCCGCTCGCGGGCGCCGGCATCGCCTGCTTCGCCCTCGTGCTGGTTTCAAGCCTTCCCCGCATCCTCCTCATGTTGCTCGGGGCGCTGCTGAGCACGTTCCTCGTCCAGTTCGCGAGCCGGTCCGACGGTGCACTGTCGTCAACTGCGCTCTCGGTCATCCTCGGCTGGGTGCTTACCGCGGTTCTCGGCTACTGGCTTAGCGCGAGTGTTCCGCGGGCAGCCCGCCGCATCTACAGCATCGGTAAGGCTCACCGGGCGGAGCGCCAGGCGAGCGAGACCGAGGCGCAGCGCCGCCAGGGCGCACGACTGCTGCACGACACGGTGCTTGCCACCCTCACGCTGCTCGCTCATTCTGGCGTGGGAGTCGCTCCGGAGGCGCTTCGCCAGCAGGCATCGGAGGATGCGCGGCTGCTTCGGCAGCTGCGGCTCGGGGCGACACCGACGCCACAGGGCTCCGGCAGCTACAACCTCACACCGGTCGAGGAGACTCAGCTCGGCACGACACTCGAGTCGGTCAAGCACCGTTTCGGCCGGATGGGACTCGAGGTGAGTTGGCACGGAACCGGTCAGGTCCTGCTGCCGAGCGACGTTCTCGATGCCTTCCTGCTCTCACTCGCCGAGTGCCTCGAGAACGTTCGAAGACACTCCGGGGTAACTCAGGCGCACGTGACGATCACGGACGACTCAACGACCGTTCGCGCCATGGTCACCGATTCCGGCGTCGGTTTCGATCTCAAGGGAATCGACGAGGACAAGCTGGGCTTCAAGGAGTCGGTCATCGGGCGCCTGCGCGAGGTCGGCGGCAACGCGCGCCTGTTCTCGAGCCCCGGATCCGGCACGACCGTCGTACTCGAGGTGCCCAAGTGAGCAGTTTCCTCAGGCCGGAAGAGAACACCCTCGGCGTCATCCTCGGCCGCCGCAGCAAGGGGGGACCTCCCGGCGTCGCCAAAGCACTTCGCCAGGCGAGCGCTCGTGGCGCGACGCTTGGAACGAGCTATCTGGGTGTCGGGGCCGGCGTGCTCAGCGCAATCGAGGCGCTCTACGGACTCAGCCTCTTCGCCGTGCACCTTGGCGAGGGTGCCTACAACGACCCGTTGCCTGTCATCATCGGCTGGCTCATCTACATCATCGCGTTCGTCGCGGCCCTGATCACTGTTTCGGTGCTCGGCGATCGACTGCCGGCGTGGGTGTTCGTCGTCTATCTCGTCGCCCTTGCCGGAACCGTCGCACTCGACTTCATCAGCATCTGGCCAACGGGCGACATCGGAAAGTACGCGACGGTATCCGTGTCCGCGGGGTTCGGCCTCATGCTCGTGGTCACCCTCCGTGGCGGGCGAGAAGTGATCAGCGCCGCGGGAACTCTCGGACTCGCGTTCATCGCGGCCATCTTCCTTGACACGAAGCTCGACGCGACCACGATCCCGACCCAGCTCACCACCATTTCGCTCGCCGTTCTTCCCGCTGTTCTCGGCGTCTTCGTCGTCCGTGGATTCCGCAGGATGGTGCAACAGGAACTCGACCGCGTGCTCGTCCAGAGCACGGTCTCGGCTCCCCGCTTCGCCGTGGGGATGCTCGCCTCGGAGGAGCTCGCCCGTCTCGACCTCGCGGCAGAGGACCTGCTCGAATCCGTGGCTACCGGCCGCACCGCGCTGAAGCTCGACCCGAAGACCGCGTCGGTTGCGGCGTCGCTTGCGACCGAGCTTCGCCTGCACCTGATCGAGGGACGCCGCGAGACCTGGCTCTATCACGCGGTCTCCGAATCAGAGATGCTCGGCAAGGCGGTGACACTCACGGACCGCGGGTCTCTTGCGGGCCTCCTCGACCCGAGCCAGCGGGACGGCCTGCTCTCCGGTGTCTGGTTGCTCATGAGCGACACAATGAAGCAGGCGGCCACGCGCACCGTGCAGCTCACTCTCGGACCGATCGTCGCTCCGCATCCCGGAGCCGGTTCGATCGGAGGTGGTTCAATCGGAAACCTGGCCAACAACAAGATCACGATACCGATCGTCGTGACGACCACCGACGTGCCGCGCAATCGGGTTGATCCCGCTATCTGGGCCTCACTCTCTCGAGTGGGGCGTTACAGTGACTCCACCGAGAACTCCAGCTTGCGAGTCGACATCGAATGCATCGTAGACAACCCCGCAGACCAGTAATCGTCCCTCAGAGAAACCAAGAGGCTTTATCGTGACCCCAGCAGAAGACCGCATCAGACTTGCCATTGTCGACGACCACAGGATGCTCCTCGGCGCTCTCACCGAGTGGGTCCGCAGTGCCGCGCCAGACATCGACATGGTCGCCGCGGTCGCCTCCTGGCCCGAGCTCCTCACCCACCCGGAGTTCCCCGTCGGGGTCGTGCTCCTCGACCTCGACCTCAAAGACAACATCCCGGTCTCGCTGAAGATCTCGACCCTCAAGACGACCGGCGTTCGCGTCGTTCTCATGAGTACCTACTCCGAGCCCAATGTCGTGCGCGAGGCGCTCGCGGCCGGCGCCCTCGGCTATCTCGTGAAGAGCGAGGACGCGAGCATGATCGTCGAGGCGATCCGTGCAGCGGCCGTCGGCGAATCGTTCGTCTCCGCGGAACTCGACCTTGCGCTCAACGGTGCCGAGGTCGGCGGCGCCCCCAAGCTCAGCGCCCAGGAGCGTCGCGTGATGGCACTCTACGGAGGTGGCGAACCGGTCAAGGCCGTCGCGTTCCAGCTCGGGATCTCCGAGGAGACCGCCAAGAGCTACCTCAAGCGAATCCGCGAGAAGTACCGCGTGGCCGGGATCGACGTCGGGACCAAGGTTGCGCTACGAAAGCGCGCTATCCAGGACGGCATCCTCCTGCAGAGCGAGGCCCCTGGCCCGCTGTAGCGAGCGCCGCTCGGCCGTGAAGCTCACGATCGCGATGGTCACCCCGAGAAAGGCGAGCACCAGCCCGACCCAGGCGGCCGAGAGATAGCCGAGGCCGGCAGCAACGACGATGCCACCGAGTGCGGCTCCGATGCTGTTGCCGATGTTGAGCGAGGCATGGTTTATCGCGGCCGCAAGGGTCTGGCTGTCACCGGCGACATCCATGAGTCTCGTCTGGATGGCCGGCGCCATCGCGGACGCCGACGCGCCAATCAGGAACAGGAAGATCACGAGGCCGACGACGTTACTCGCCGTGAGGGCCAGGCCGGTGAGCGCGATTGCGAAGACGCCGAACGCGATGAACAGGCCCCGTTTGAGACTCGTGTCGGCCGAGTGTCCACCGAGGAAATTGCCGACCGTCATGCCGATTCCCGCCACGATCAGGGCAATGGGCACGAATCCCTCCCCCTGCTTGGTGATCGTTACCACGATCGGCGCAACGTACGTGTACACGGCGAAGAAGCCACCGAATCCGACCGATCCGATCGCGAGGGCGAACCACACCTGCGGGCGGCGGAACACCGTCAGCTCGCGACGCAGTGTCGCGGCGGGGTCTCCGGGCTGGCGCGGGACGACAAACCACACCGCAACGAAGGTCAGTGCGAATAGCGCCGCCACCGCGAGGTAGGCCACGCGCCAGCCGGCAACCTGGCCGAGCAGCGTGATGGCGGGAACGCCGAGGATGTTGGCGATCGACAACCCGCCCATCACGAGCGCGATCCCCTTGCCCCGATTGCCCGGGCCCATGAGAGACGCCGCAACGAGCGACGCGACCCCGAAGTACGCTCCGTGCGGCAGGCCGGCGAGGAAGCGCGCCGCGAGTACGAGGCCGAAGGTTGGAAGGACGGCGGAGGCGATGGTGAACACCGTGAACGCGACCAGCAGCCATAACAAAAGGGTCTTGCGGGCGAACCGCGCGGACAGGGCCGCGATCGTCGGTGCGCCAACAACGACTCCCGCAGCGTAGGCCGATATGAGCAGACCGGCGTGAGCGTTGGCTCCCGCCGCGGACGCCCTGTACAGACCGGGCAGCAGGTTGCTGGCAATGTTCGGCAGCAGACCCATGGCCACAAATTCTGTACAGCCGATGGCGAATCCACCGAGCGCCAGTGCGAGCAGTGCGAGTCGAACCCTTGCGGGGCTCAGGCCGTGGGCGGGCAGGGTTGAAACAAGAGTCATTGCGAGGCGAGCCGATCGTGATGTTGCGGGAAAGCGGACGGGCTCACCATCGAGCACATCAATCCTATTGGCGAGCGTGCCTCGTCTCGGCTCAGCCGCCCAGAACCCGCTCAGCCTTTGAGAATCGGCTCAGCCTTTGTCGACCTGCCAAGCCGCCCAGAACCCGCTCAGCCTTTGAGAACCTTCTCCAGGCGCTCCACCTTGCCGGTCAGCTCTCCGGTGTGACCCGGCCGGATGTCGGCCTTGAGCACCAGCGAGACCCGCGGCCCGAAAGCACCCACCGCATCCGTCGCCCGCTTGACAACGTCGAAGACCTCGTCCCACTCGCCCTCGATGGTCGTGAACATGGAGTCGGTGTGATTCGGCAGCCCGGACTCACGCACGATCTTCACTGCCGCTGCGACCGCGTCGTGGACGGAATCCGATCCGTCGTCGGCACCACTAGGTGCCACCGAAAATGCAACCAACATGACTTATTACCCTTCGATCCCGACGATCTTCCTCGAGAATTTCGTCACCATCGACGTTACTCGTCGCTCGGCGCGGTTCGCGGCCTTCCGTACTCCGCCTCCGCCTCCGCGCGGGCCACTGTCCAGGGATCCGCTCGCTCGCCAAAGGGCCAGACAACCGGGAGCCAGGCATCGGCATCCGCCAGCGGCTCGTGAACCAGGGTCGGTCGCGAAAGCTCCCAGAGCACGCCGATCGACCAGATGAGCAGCACAAAAATCAGAATGTTCCGAGCGGTCAGGACCATGAGCATGGTCGGGTCCAGCTCGAGCAGGCTCGTGTAGAGGTACGGGTAGAACGTCTGCGTGAGAGCGCCGATAACCAGGGCCAGGATCGCCGGCGTTCGAAACGACCGGCCGTGGCCCATCGCGTTCGTGGCAAGTCCGAGGATCACCGGTACTGCGAGCCAGGTCATGTACTGCGGTGAACCGACCTTGTCGAAACCGATGAACCCCGTGATCAGTGCGAGCGACAGCGGTGCGAGCAACTCGGTCACGGGCGCTCGACGTCGAGCCGCGAGGATCCCGAGGGCCGCGATGGCGAGGATCGCGACGCCAAGGAGCGGCGACATGACGCTCGCGGCAACCTCCGTTCCCGGTCCAGCGACCTGGAACGTCAGGATGTCCTGGTCGTAGTAGACGAACGCGCCGGGCACCCCGGCGTAGGACAGCCACATCCACAGGGTGCTGATCGGAGCCTCGACCTGGAGTCCGCGACCCGTTTGCTGGGTGATGAAACTGAAGACGTTCGCACCGCTCCCGAGCGCGAGGGCCACAGCGATGATCACGACGCTCGTGATCGCCGCAGCGACGAATACCCGCACGCGCGCCTTGCTCGCGATCAGGATCGCGGCGATGAGCGCTGCCGGCCAGACTTTGATCCAGGTCGCGAGCGTAAGCAATACGGATGCCAGGCGCGGGCGAACCGCGACAAAGAGCACGGCGACGATGGCGATCGGAATAGTCACGGAGTCGATGCGCCCCATCGCGATCGGCCCGAGCAGGAGCAGGAACGCGATCCACCACCAGCCGATCGTGGTCGAACGAGAGCCGGTTCCTCCCCGCCGCCAGCCCACCATCACGAGGAAGGCGACAGCATCCAGCACGAAAATCAGGCTCAGCCAGGCCCCGGCGTAGTTCTGAAATCCGAAGATACCGACCACGACCATCGGCACGAGGGCGACGATCGGGTAGACCCAGACGCTGTCGATGCCGACGTAGTACGTCCCGAAATCAGCCTGCTGCGCCCAGTACTGGTAGTTGAAGGTGACGTCGCCGAGCGGAAGTCCCTGTGCGTTCAGATTGAGAAACCCGAGCCAGAGATGGGCGATGACGAACGCCAGCCAGAGCGCGAGCCGGCTCTCCGGGAGACTGGCGAGCACGGTTCTCCATCGTGCTGGCCGGACTGCAGTCATGCGCCCAAGCGTATCCGGCACGGCACCGGCCGCGACTCAGGACTCGAGGAGGCTGGCGATAACGGCGGGAAGGGCGCCCGTCAGATCGAGGATGGTGATCGGGCCACCCTTCGACGCGCGCTTTCCGGCGAGACCGTGAATCACCGCTGCCGTCGCCGCGAGTCGCGCAAGGTCGCCGTGATCGGCGGCGATCTCGCTTGCGTGAGTGGCCACGAGCGCGCCGAGCACCCCGCCGAGAGCGTCTCCGGAACCGGCGGTTGCAAGCCAGGTCGGACCGGAAGTCGTCATCAGCCGCGTGCCGTCCGGGGCCGCGACGTAGGTCGTGTGTCCCTTGAGCAGCACCGTGATGCCGAGCGTGTCCGCCGCTTTCGCTGCCGCGGTTGCCGGGTCGTTCGCGATTGCTTCGACGTCTCCCCCGATCAGGCGGGCCAGTTCGCGGAAGTGCGGGGTGATCACGGTTGGCCCTTTGGCCGACGAGTGAAGGTCGAGCGCGCCGCCGTCGAGGATGATCGGCACGGCCTGCCCGACAGCATCCTTCATGGCGGCCGTCGACTCGCCGCCGCCGATCACGGCATCCATGCCGGATCCGATCAGCCACGCCTGTACGCGACCGTTGGCGGTCACCGTCTCGGGTCGCCGCGCCAGCACGAGATCGCTCGCGCGCGGCGGTCCGAGGTAGCGGACCATGCCAACACCTGTTCGGAGCGCGGCCTCGACGCCGAGGACGGCGGCTCCGGGGTACTCGGTGCTCCCCGTGATGATTCCGAGGACGCCACGGGAGTATTTGTCGTCGTCCTCCTTCGGAACCGCGATGTGAGCCGCCGCATCCCTGCTGGTCCATTTCGTGTAGCGCAGATGAATCGCTGATGAGTGGATGGCCATACGTCTCACGATAGTTTGGGTGTCGTGGCTCTCACTATCCCCGGTCGTGTTGTCGTCTTCGATTACGGGGAGGTCATCTCCGCGATCCCGTCCGCCGCCGATCGAGCTGCGCTCGTCGGGGCCGCCGGAGTTCCCGGGGATCGGCTCTGGCCCGCCTACGACAGGCATCGTGACGCTCTCGACCGAGGGACTCTTGGCGTCACCGACTACTGGCAGCAGATCGCGAGCGACATCGGGGTGACGTGGAGCGCCGCCGAGATCCACAACCTCTGGTCGGTCGACTTTCGCACCTGGATCACTGCCGAGCCGGCGACTGTCGAGCTGATAGCCGAACTCTCGCACGGCGGAACGCGCCTCGCAATTCTCTCCAACGCCGGTTTCGATTTCGGTAGCCCGCTTCGCTTCTCCCCCGCCGGCCGGTATTTCGAGCGCGTCTTCGTCAGCGCCGAGATGGATGCGCTGAAGCCCGAGCCCGCGATCTACCTTGAAGTTGCCTCCGAGCTCGGAATTACGCCGGAGGCGATGGTGTTCATTGACAACAAGAGCATCAACACGGATGCTGCCGCCGCTCTCGGCATCACGGTTCACCACTTCACCGGAGCCGGGGGGCTACGGAAGTTCTTGACCTCGCTCGCCAGCTAGACCACCACAATCGATTGGATTCCGTGTCCGCCCTGTTCCAACCCTTCACCGTTCGAAACCTGACTCTTCGCAATCGCATCTGGGTTTCGCCGATGTGCCAGTACTCCGTTTTCGATGAGGACGGCGTTCCGACCACGTGGCACCAGGTCCACCTCGGGGCTCTGGCCACGGGCGGTTCCGCTCTCGTCATCACCGAGGCGACCGCGGTGACTGCCGAGGGACGCATCACGCCGCGCGACACCGGTATCTGGAATGACACGCAGCGTGACGCGTGGCGACCCATCGTCGACTTCATCCATTCGCAGGGTGCGGCTGCGGGCATCCAGCTCGCGCACGCCGGTCGCAAGGCATCCAGCTATCCAGCCTGGGGCTTCTCGCAGAACGGAACCGTGCCGGCCGCCGAGCGCGGCTGGCAGACTGTCGCGCCATCCGCTGTTCCGTTCGCCGGGTACGACACCCCCTCGGCTCTCGATTCCGACGGCATCGATGCCGTCGTTGCTGCCTTCGTTGCCGGGGCCCACCGTGCGGTCGCGGCGGGGTTCGACCTGGTCGAGCTGCACGCTGCTCACGGTTACCTTCTGCACCAGTTCCTGTCGCCGCTGAGCAACGAGCGCACGGATGAGTTCGGTGGCAGTCTCGAGAATCGAGCTCGTCTTCTTCTTCGTATCGTTCGCGAGATTCGTTCGGCTCTCGGGGACGAGCTTCCCGTTCTGGTTCGTTTCTCGGCTACCGACTGGACCGAGGGTGGATGGGACGAGCAGCAGACGGCCACCGTTGCCGGCTGGGCGAAAGAGGCGGGTGCTGACTTCTTCGATATCTCGACCGGTGGCAACGTCGCCGACGCGAAGATCCCGCTCGCTCCCGGATACCAGGTTCCCTTCTCTGACTATGTTCGCGAGCACGCCGGTGTCGCCACTAGTGCGATCGGTCTGATTACGGAGCCGCGGCAGGCGGAGGAGATCATCGCGTCCGGCAAGGCGGATGTCGTGATGTTGGCTCGCGAGCTTCTTCGGGATCCGCACTGGCCGCTTCGTGCCGCGCACGAACTGGGTGTCGAGCTCGACTACTGGCCGCAGCAGTACCTTCGGGCCCAGTGGCGGTAGTGGGGCAGGCGCCTGGCTGAGGCCACATCCTGCCGTTGGGGCTCCGCGCGATCACCAACTGTGGATGGAAAAGAACCGACCAGTGATTGCCCAGCCGCAATCCGTCGGATACGGATCGCCAACGAGTCGCTCACTGGTTTAGTCGAACCTGCGACCTGGCCCGCTCGGCAGCTCAGCCCGCATCCTGGATCTGGCGCGCCGCCGTGAGCAGCGGGTTCCTGCTGCGCATTTCGATCAACTCCTGCCTCGGGTCGATACTCGGCGGAGGTTTGAGCCAATAGGAGCTGCGGCTTCGGTCGTCACCGCGCCGGACCTCCCAGCCGTTGTTATGGATCAGCATGTGGTGGTACCGGCAGAGCAGCAGGCCGTTTGCGATCAATTGCTAATATGACCCCCATGCAGATTCCCGTTCGTGCCGCGATTTATGCCCGCATTTCCCGCGACGCAACGGGCGAAGGATTAGGCGTCGAGCGCCAGCTCGACGACTGCCGAACCCTTGCTGCGAAACGCGGGTGGATCGTCGCTGAGGAGTACGTCGACAACGACATTTCCGCCTACAAGGGCAAGCGTCGCCCGAGCTACCAGCGGATGATCGAGGACATCGAGGCGGGTCAGCGTGACGCGGTTGTCGTTTATCACACGGACAGGTTGACCCGACGACCGATCGAGCTTGAGCAGTTCGTGCAGGTGTGTGAGCGGGCTGGATTGCAACAGTTCGCCACCGTTACCGCGGATATCGACTTAGGTAACGACGATGGCCTGTTCATGGCCCGGATTCTGTCGATCGTGGCGGCGAAGGAATCGGCCCGGAAGTCGGCCCGGCTGAAACGGAAGGCGCAAGAAACTGCCGAGGCGGGCAAACCCAACGGCGGCCATCTGCGGCCTTTCGGATACGAGAAGGATCAGTTGACGGTCGTGGAGTCTGAGGCGACGGTGATCCGGCAACTTGCCGACCGCTACCTCGCGGGCGAGTCCCTGATGTCGCTAACCGGGTGGTTGCAGGATCAGGGCGTGCTGTCGGTCGCCGGGCTGCCGTGGCGGACGACCACCCTCCGACAGACGCTCACCAACCCCCGCATCGCGGGGTTACGCGCTCACAACGGCGTCGTTGTCGCGACGGCCGTATGGCCCGCGATCATCACACCCGCAACCCACGAGCAACTTGTTGCAGCGTTCGCGCGGAAGGCAAGCACCGGGCGGCGTGTGGCCCGACGCTACCTCTTGTCGGGGATGCTGCGGTGTGGGAAGTGTGGCAACAAGCTCTTCAGTTCCGTGCGCGGCGAACGGCGCCGATACGTCTGCATGTCGGGCCCAGATCATGGTGGCTGCGGCAGATTGACGATCGTGGCCGCGCCAGTCGAGGAATGGATCGCCGAGGCGGTACTGATCCGACTCGACAGCCCTGCGATGGCCGACGCTCTCGCGGGCCGGGCCGCCGCCGACGACCGACATGCGGCGCTACTGCTCGAGCTTCAATCCGACCAGGCGCTCATGGCCGAACTTGCCGGGATGATGGGCAACCGGGAGATTTCCCCGGCAGAGTGGAAGGTCGCACGGGAACCAATCGAGGCCCGCATCTACAACATCAGCCGTCAGATTGACCAGCTCACCGGGCACAGCGCCCTCACCGGGCTAGTCGGCAATGGTGACGCGCTCCGCACGAGCTGGTCGACCCTGAACCTATCCCGCCAAGCGGCGATCGTGGGAGCCGTCCTCGATTTCGCCACCATCGGCCCGGGCGTCCAAGGGGCCCAAGGCGTTGACCCGTCCCGAATCGTGCCGACGTGGAGCCACTGACCGGGCGGGCGCTGCGGGACCCGCTCCGCGAATCCCCGCAGCATCCCGACCGGCCAGCAGTGTCCGCACCTGCGACACGACCCCAGCATCGGTGACCAGCACCGGGACACCCTGCGTACGGCAGGAAGCTTCGAGCCATGCCCGCACCGCTTCGCGATCCACGCTCATCAGGCACCCCACTGTGCCCAAATCGACGGTGGCCCTTGCCAGTCCTTCACCGAAGAAGACGACCATTCGAACGACGGCCCCGATCCCAGCACCGCCGATGCCTGCGACAGGACATCATCGGAGCTGCGACCTGACAGCGCCACCGGGCGCGGTTTGAAACCCTGCGCTACGTCGTACCGGTGCAGCCCCAACACGCGTGTGGTCGGATCAGTGAAAGTCTTCGCCACATACTTCGACAGATATCCCGCCGCTCGGCGTGCCTCTGACAGTGCCCCCGACCCCACCGGGAGATCGCCAAGCATCTTGATGTGCACAAAGCCGTGGCCCCACGCCGACGCGATCAGCGAACGATTGACATATCGGCCGACCGCGAAATGGGCATGCAATCCGTGCCCAGTCTTGTGCCACTCCGGCACCCACACATACGGGAACGCCTTGCCACCGGTCGCCACCCGCAACCCACGGAAGAAATCGCCCAGATGTGCACGCACCAGTTCAGGATCGTGACATCCGTCACCCCGATAGGTCAGCGTGCCAAGCCGGTTCAACCGGTTCGCGGCACAATACCGGCGCAGCCGACCGCGTGCACGCCTGCCAGCCTCAGCCATTGACCGCTCAGGGGCAGCCGCGAAACCCCGCGAGACATAGCTTGGAACCCGCCGGATCGAGCTACGGAACGAACCGCCGCCCTCCCCCGCATCCGGATAAAGCGAGAACATCCATCCGGCATCCGGACGCGACAACTGCGCGAGAGTCGAAGGCGCTGAAAGAGATTGCATTGAAGCCCAGAGTTAGATGCCGACAGGAATCACTGAACTCAACGACAATCACCGAGGAGACCGCGCGCTGCTTCAGTGCCCGGAATTCAACCGGGTCTGGCCTCTTCATCGATCTGGTTCGAGCGGGGGACACTGGCCTTCTAGCGCCGCTCGGCCCGAAACCGGGCCCCTCATACCTTTTGTAAAATAGCGGCACACTGTGCAGCATCCGTGACTTGCTCTATGTCATTTATAGCGGGGAACTACACGCATGTCATTACCCCCGTCTACCCCCCCCCATTTCCTGCCGCGCGATTTCGCCGCCTTCGGCGCCTCAATCACTTGCCCTCGATCGCCCTGCCGGGCTCCCGAGTTATGTTGCTAATTCAAGTAAAGAGCGCCGCTAGCGCGGCGCCCGCGATTCCGGCGATGCCACCTGCGATGGTCGCTATTGCAATCATTCGGCCATCCATTCGAGTACTGACCTCCTGCAAGGACGAGCGGATTAGATCGAGGTCAAGACTTTCAACATATGCTCGACCCGTATCAAACAGTTCATCAAGGGCAGCCAACGGAGTGTCATCGAGCTGGTGCCGAAAGCTAGTTTCGCTCGTACGCCAGTTGACTTTGAAGTTGTCGATTGAGATGAGTGCAAGCCATAACTCTGCAACCAACGCTTTCGTCTCACGGCGCGAGCCGATTAGAGCGAACGTATCGGCCGTCCAGCCCAAGAGATGCGGGAATCTACGCTTTCGCGCGCGCGCATACGCAATCTCCAATATCTTGTCGGAGCCGTCTCGCGCTCGATGCTCCAAGAACCAAATCGCGTCGAGAAACGTCTTTGCCCGCGCGAAGTACTCGATCAAGGTTTCCGTCAAGCCTGACGCCTGATTTAGCGCGGTCAGATCGTTCGCCGGCTTAACGAACGGCGTTATGACGGTCTTTCCGACAGGCGTTTCCCCAGATATGTAAAAGTGATCCGGTGCTTTGGTACCTGCAAACGTTACGAAGTCACCGTGGATGAATCTATGGTGACAGCCTGTCGAACAAGGCACTATTTCTACCGGGTGTCCGACCTTCGAACCGACTTCTTCCAGTATCTGCAGAACTATGTGCCCGCCAGAGCCCGTCGCACGTGGTTCTTTCATTTCCCATTGAACGACCACGACGATCCCGTTCCACCACACGAGATAGTCGTCCGATGGGACATCGTCGCGACTCCGATACTTCGGCTGGTTCTTTGCTGGTACGCGCACGCGAAATCTGATCGGAGAGTTCAGGCGCATGACGGGGACTCGTCTCACCGCGTCCTGAATGTTGGATTCGCTCTCGTCCATCTGCAGATACCGCATGACCGTAGCGTTGTCCGTATCCTCGTCCTTATCGCCGGGCAGGAGCACGTCCAAGACACGTAGGTCGCCTTTGAGTGCCTCGCGAAATTTGAGCTCTACCTCTGACGCAAGCAGTCGAGCAGCCGGAACTGTGAAAAGCGGTTCGGTTTTGTCAGGCATGCAAAGGAGCGCCACCGCCATTCGAGCGATGTAGACCGACTCGTCCTTTTCTCGCGTTTTTGCTGTCGGGGACACCGCTGTCTTCGTGGACGCACGCGTTGGCGTCGATCTGGTTGAGACGACCGCCTTGGACTTGACTTGTTGCGTCGTGGTCATTCGTTCCTCCGACTGAACTTTACTGCGAAGAACGACTTAAACTCACTGCGGCACGACTCTTCACCTGCGCTTCCTTATCGCGATGTACATCGGGGATGTATTTGCGATTTGTCCCGTTTGCGATGTCTGTCTTGCCGCGATCCCGAACCCAGTGTTCGACGTGATGGGCCTCGGTCCAGGACGGGGGTTTCTGGCAGCCGGGGAACCGGCATCCGCCGTCCCTGACCGCAAGAGCCGTTCGCTGCCGGGCGGTAAAGAGCCGATGCTCGCGCCCGACGTTGAGAATGCCACGATTGCCTGAGTCGTCTGTGCCGTCGGTGTCATCGGTGCTATCGGTGCTATCGGTGCTATCGGTGCCGTCGAACATCACGTCAACGGTTCCGCCTTCACAGAGGTACTCGGCAAGCTTGCCGAACGTGATTGCCGTGAGGGTCTCTTCGAGGAGCGCCGAACCCCCACCACCGGAGGTACCAATATCGCCACCGCCACCGCCACCAGCACCGCCACCAGCACCAGCACCGGCTCCGGTGTCAAGACCGGTAGCGAGCACCTCCTCGGTGACAATCACTCGCACGGCCGCGCGCTGGGCGCCGGGGATGACGGACGGGTCGGCGGTGATGCCGTTGTGGAACACCTGTGCGAATCCGTCAGCGAGAACCTGTTCGTTCGTGCGAGCCGATTCCGGGGACACCTCGTCGGCGGTTGCATTAGCCCGCGACCGATCGATCGGGTTGCCGTCGCGGTCGGTTGCGGGAAACCGTGGGCCGCCGGTACGGCTCGCGAGCAATAGCTGCAGTGCGTTGTCGATCTCGAGGCCGCCGTCTTCTTCGGGGAGCAGCCACGATCCGCCGCACATCCCATCCCGACGTAACCGGCGCACGTATCGAAGATCAGCACGCTGCTTCTGCCCGCGCTCCACTGCCGCGAGATCCAGGTCGTTGCGCGCCTGCCGCGCCAGCCGCAACAGTGCCTCTGGCGGCACCAAACCCGCCCGAGCGACCAGCTCGATGGCTGCCTCTCGCAATTGCTCGTCGGTGACGGCAGCATCAGCACGGCCGAGCCCTCGACGGATCGCATCCGCCGCATCCAGCGACAGCTCACCCGCTGTCAATGCCGACACGACCGGCGCGATTCCTGTCTCGAAGCCACCGTCGACCGCCCCAGCATTTCCGCCAGCGGTCGCGGCGGCGATCTTGGCCGCATCCTCTGCGGCAACCGCCATCGCCCCAAGGTTGGCCAGCTTCGCGGCATCGATGAAGCTGGCACCGGTGAGCTGCTGGATCAGGTCGCGCGGTGTCGCGGAGCCGTTCCTGCGAGCAAGCCCGCCGTCGCCGAACTCGTGATCGGACCGCCGCGAAATCGCGGCGGCGAGCCACAACTGGTAGGTCTGCAGGTGCTGCTGGTGCTCGCGCACCAATGTCATCCCGGCCAGAACCGACGCGTCATCCAGCGACTCGATCGCGGCCCGGGAACAGCCAAGCGCGGCAACGGCAGAAGCCGATTCCACCAGCGCGAGACCCAGGTTTTCCATGAACCCATTCTCGCAGAGTTCGAACAAAGTTTCGAAGGTTTAGTCAAATCTGTGGATAAGATTCTGGCCGCGATCGCCCTGAGCTCACAACGACAGAACTAGTGGCGAAGGTCAGCAGGGACCTACGGATTCCGCCTGGTCGCATCCTGAACCTCGCCGACCAGTTCCTCGATGATGTCCTCGAGGAACAGGGCACCCCGGGTCGCGCCCTCCTCATCGAACACGCGCGCGACGTGCACGCCCGTTCGACGCATGGTTGCGAGAGCATCCTCGAGGTCGGTCGAACGGAATATCGAGATGAGCTGGCGGATGCGCTTGGGCGGCACGGGCTCGAGATATTCGTCTTCGTCGAGATCGATGACGTCCTTGAGGTGAAGATATCCGGTCGGCTCCATCTCCTCGTTCACGAGGACATAGCGCGAGAATCCGCGCTGGGCCACGGCCTTCTCGACGTCGGCCGGTGTCGCATCCTCGGGAAGGGTGACGAGCTTGGCGACGCCGATGGCGACGTCCTCCGCGCGCTTGGTCGAGAACTCGAACGCGGCGCTGAGGGTGCCGGTGTAGTCGGTCAGAACTCCCTCGCGGGTGGACTGCGCGACGATGTTCGCCACCTCATCGACCGTGTACGCGGTGTTCGCTTCGCTTCGAGGCACGATCCCGAAGAGCCGAACGATGCCGTTGGATGTTGCATTCAGCGCCACGATGATCGGCCGGAAGATCGTCGCGAAGAACACGAGCGGCGGAGCAAGCACGAGCACCGCGCGCTCGGGCACGGAGAACGAAAGGTTCTTCGGCACCATCTCGCCGACGACGACGTGCAGGAACGACACGATCACCAGCGCGATGATGAACGACAGCACCTCGACGACTTCGACCGCCCAGCCGAGCGCATCCAGGGGCTTTGAAATCAGGTCGTGGATGGCCGGCTCTGACACATTCAGGATCAACAGCGAGCAGACGGTGATGCCCAACTGCGTCGTCGCGAGCATGAGCGTCGCGTGTTCCATGGCCCAGATCGCCGTCTTCGCCGAGCGCGATCCACGGTCCGCACGCGGCTCGATCTGCGAGCGCCTCGCCGAAATAATCGAGAACTCGGCGCCGACGAAGAACGCGTTGATGACGAGAAGTATCGCCAGCCAGCCGATGCCCCACCAGTCGCTCACTGCCCGTCACCGCCCTCGGAAGGTTGGGTGTTGGGCGTGTATCGCACACGATCGATGCGACGACCGTCGAGTCGCTCGATCCGAAACTCTCCCCCGTTGACCGTGACGGTGTCGCCGACGGCTGGCAGTCGGCCGAGCTCGCTCATCAGCCAGCCCGCAACAGTCTCGTATGGTCCGTCTTCCGGCACATTCACGTTCGTGCGCTCGAGCAGTTCATCAGGACGAAGGATGCCGGGGAACGTGAACCAGTCCCGTGAGCGCACGACATCCGGCTTCGATCGATCGTGCTCGTCGGAGACCTCACCGACGAGTTCCTCGACCAGGTCCTCGAGGGTTGCGACCCCGGCGGTTCCGCCGTACTCGTCGACCACGACGGCCATCTGGTAACCGCGTCCGCGCAGCTCACCGAGCAGCAGGTCGAGCTTCATGGTCTCCGGAACCCGCAGCGCCTCGCTCAGCAGCGCCGTCACCGGCACCTCACCGCGCTTCTCACGCGGCACCGCAACGGCCTGCTTGACGTGCACCAGCCCGACGACATCGTCGATGCCCTCATCGATCACCGGGAAGCGCGACAGGCCCGTGCGGATCGCGAGCAGGACGACATCATGCGCGGACGCCGTGCGCTCGACGCTCGCGACTCGCGGCCGAGGCGTCATGACATCCTGCGCGGTCAGGTCGGAAAATGCGAGCGTGCGCGCGAGCAGGGTCGCGGTGTCGTTGTCGAGGCTGCCCTCGCGTGCGGATCTGCGCACAAGGGAGGTGAGTTCCTCGGCGGTGCGCGCGAAACTCAACTCCTCTTTCGGCTCGATTCCGACGAGTCGAAGAATGCCGTTGGCCGTGGCCCCGAGCAGCCGCACCGCAGGCCTGAACACCAAGGTGAAGCCGACCTGGAACGGGATGACGATCTTGCCGGTCTCGCGCGGAAGCGCCAGCGCGATGTTCTTCGGCACGAGTTCCCCGAGGATCATCGAGATCAACGTGGCAATCGCGACCGCGACGATGGATGCGACCACCGCCACGACCGCCTTCGACCAGTCCCAGCCGCCGAGGGCCGGCGTCAGGAAGTCGGCGAACGCCGGCTCGAGGGTGTAACCGGTGAGGAGTGTTGTCAGTGTGATGCCGAGCTGAGCGCTCGAGAGGTGGGTCGAGGTGATCTTGAGCGCGCGGATCGTGATCCCAAGATTGTGCTCACCCCGCTCCTGCCGCACCTCGAGATCTGAGCGATCGAGGTTGACGAGGGCGAACTCCGAGGCGACGAAGAAGCCCGTGCCGATGGTCAGCAGAATGCCGATGCCGAGCAGGATCCACTCAGACATGGCTGCCGATGCGGCGACTAGGAGGGTCGTCCATTATCTGACCAATCCTAATTGTTGTTATCCCGGTAGCGCGCAAGGAGGGGCCAAGACAACCAACAGCTGAGCGGTTGACAGTTATGGTCGCCACCGCCGGGATGAGACGACCACAAGTGTCAGCTCGCCCCGCGCCTCAGCTCCACGGCGCCGCAGGGCCCGCAATCGTCACCAGGATACCGGCAGCGCCTTGCCCTCTTCGTAGCCTGCCGCGCTCTGGATTCCGACCAGCGCCCGTTCGTAGAACTCGTCCACCGTCGTCGCACCGGCGTAGGTGAATGAACTGCGAACTCCCGAGGTGATCATGTCGAGGAGGTCCTCAAGCGACGGCCGCAGCGGGTCGAGATAGATCTTCGAGCTCGAGATCCCCTCGGCGAACAGCGTCTTCCGCGCCAACTCGTAGGGGTCGAGGTCCTCGAAGCGCTCCTTGACGGCCTTGGTGGATGCCATCCCCCAGCTCTCCTTGTAGAGCCGGCCGGACGCGTCCGTGTTCAGCGTTCCCGGCGCCTCGATCGTGCCGGCGAACCAGGATCCGACCATGACGGATGCCGCACCCGCGGCAAGCGCGAGCGCCACGTCGCGCGGGTAGCGAACGCCGCCATCCGCCCAGACATGCGCACCGAGTTCGCGCGCGACAGCCGAGGTCTCAAGCACGGCCGAGAACTGCGGGCGACCGACCGCGGTCATCATCCGCGTTGTGCACATGGCACCGGGTCCGACCCCGACCTTGATGATGTTGGCGCCGGCGTCCACAAGGTCGCGTACGCCGGCGGAGGTCACGACGTTGCCCGCGACGATCGGGAGCCCGAGCTTCAGGTCCGCGACGGTCCTGATCGCGCGGAGCATCCCCTCCTGGTGACCGTGCGCCGTGTCAATGACCAGGACGTCGACACCGGCCGCGGCGAGCGCGCGGGCCTTGCTCGCGACATCCCCATTGATGCCGATTGCGGCAGCGACGCGCAGCCGCCCGGAGTCATCGAGCGCGGGTTGGTAGAGAGTGGAGCGCAGGGCGCTGCGACGGCTCAGGGTTCCGACGACGACACCGCGATCGAGGACTGGCGCGAATTCGAGATTCGCGGCGACCATCAGGTCGAACGCGGCACGCGGCCCGTCGAGGGCTTCGGCGTCGAGGGATGCGATCGTGCCATGCAGCAGGTCGCCGAGACGCGCATCCGGAAGTGCGGTCGCGAGCCGTGCCGCCTGGATGGTGCCGAGGTAGGTACCGTCCGAGTCGTGCAGCACGATCCCGTGGCCGTCGACCGCTGGGATGCGCCGCAGGGCGGATGCTGCGTTGTCGTCGGGAGACAGCGACAGGGGCGTGTCCCAGCGGATCGGTTGCTCCTTGACCCACCGAATCGCATCCCGCAGGTCATCGAAATGCATGTCCTGCGGGAGAACGCCCAAACCCCCACGGCGAGCGAGCGTAGCGGCCAGCCGCGGACCGGTCACCGAGTTCATGTTTGCCGCCACGATCGGGATGTTCGCGCCAGTGCCGTCGCCAGGTGCAAGGGACACGTCGAGACGGCTGGTAACGGCCGAACGATCCGGAACGAGGAACACGTCGGAGTACGTGAGGTCGTGCACTGGGACCGTCTCATAAAACTCCATGAAATTAACGCTAGACCCTTGTACGGGCGACAGCGTGGCGTAGAACGGAGCGTTAGGGTTAACGGTGGCGCGACCACAGTAAGCGCGCGTCGCAAGAGCTGAAAAATACGAGCGAACGAGAGTGGGCGGTCGGCTGTGTCAAGCCAAGTGACCGGTATCGAGGATGGTGCCTCGGGCGAATTCGGAGCCAATGAATGGCTCGTAGACGAAATGTACGAGAGATACATCGTCGATAAGAATTCGGTGGATCCGACCTGGTGGCCGATTCTCGAGAGCTACAAGCCGACGGCGATCGATCCGACTCCGACGACAGCCATTCCCATCCAGGATGCGACGCCGCAGCAGGAGTCCGCGCTGCCCGCCGCCACGGTCGACCAGAGCGCTCCGTCAGAGCAGGTTGACGACGCAGAACCGACCAACTCGACGCCGGCGCAAGCGCCGACCCAGCCGGTCGCGAAGACCACGTCGGTGCAGGCGCGCCCCCAGCCGATCCCGGCAGACGCTCCCGCGACATCCCCCACCTCTGTGGCCTCTCCGGACAGCGCGCCCGAGCCCGAGCCCGAGAACTCGGTCGCGACGCTCAAGGGTGTCGCGAAGAGCCTCGCGGCGAACATGGACATCAGCCTCACGGTTCCGACCGCTACGAGCGTTCGTACCATCCCGGCCAAGCTCATGATCGACAACCGCATCGTGATCAACAATCACCTGAAGCGCGCTCGCGGTGGCAAGGTCTCCTTCACCCACCTCATCGCATGGGCCATCGTCGAGACGCTCAAGGAGTTCCCGAGCCAGAACGTCTTCTACGACGAGGTCGGAGGCAAGCCTTCTGTTGTGACTCCCGCACACATCAACCTCGGTATCGCGATCGACCTGCCGAAGCCCGACGGAACGCGCAGCCTGGTGGTCCCTGGCATCAAGCGCACCGACACCATGGGGTTCGGCGAATTCCTTATCGCCTACGAGGATGTCGTCTCCCGCGCACGGGATAACAAGCTCACGATGGCGGACTACCAGGGCAACACCATCTCGCTGACGAACCCCGGCGGCATCGGCACCGAGCACTCCGTTCCCCGTTTGATGAAGGGCGCGGGCAGCATCATCGGCGCTGGCGCGCTCGAGTATCCGGCGGAGTTCCAGGGCGCGTCCGTGAAGACACTCGCCGAGCTCGGCATCGGCAAGACCATCACGCTCACGAGCACCTACGACCACCGTGTCATCCAGGGCGCGGGTTCCGGCGAGTTCCTGAAGAAGGTGCACGAACTGCTCATCGGGCAGCGCGACTTCTACGAGAACATCTTCGCGGCGCTCCGCATCCCATACGACCCGATCCACTGGGCCTCCGACATCTCTGTCGACCTCACGGACGAGGTCGGCAAGACGGCTCGCGTCCAGGAACTCATCAACTCCTTCCGCGTCCGCGGACACCTGATGGCGGACATCGATCCGCTCGAGTACCGCCAGCGCTCACACCCCGACCTCGACATCGCAAGCCACGGCCTCACCTTCTGGGACCTCGACCGCGAGTTCGTCACGGGCGGTTTCGGCTCGAAGAAGGTGGCGCTGCTTCGCGACATCCTCGGCACGCTCCGCGACGCGTACTGCCGCACCATCGGCATCGAGTACATGCACATCCAGGATCCGGTGCAGCGCAAGTGGATCCAGGACCACGTCGAGAAGCCCTACCTGAAGCCGACCCACGATGAGCAGATGCGCATCCTCGGCAAGCTCAACGAGGCAGAGGCATTCGAGACCTTCCTGCAGACCAAGTACGTCGGCCAGAAGCGATTCTCGCTCGAGGGCGGAGAGTCCACGATCGCCCTTCTGGATGCGACCATCCAGAAGGCGGCGGAGGCCGACCTCGACGAGGTCGCCATCGCGATGGCCCACCGAGGTCGACTGAGCGTCCTCGCGAACATCGCCGGTAAGACGTATGGCCAGATCTTCCGCGAGTTCGAGGGAACCCAGGACCCGCGCACGGTCCACGGATCCGGCGACGTCAAGTACCACCTCGGCACAGAGGGCACGTTCACCGCGGCCGACGGCAAGCAGATTCCCGTCTACCTCGCCGCGAACCCGTCCCACCTCGAGGTCGTGGACGGCGTCATGGAGGGCATCGTCCGCGCCAAGCAGGATCGCCATCCCATCGGCTCGTACACCGTCCTGCCGCTCATGGTCCACGGAGACGCTGCCATGGCCGGCCAGGGCATCATCGTCGAGGTCCTGCAGATGTCGCAGTTGCGGGCATACCGCACGGGCGGAACCGTGCACGTGAACATCAACAACCAGGTTGGCTTCACGACCTCCCCCGGTGAGGGCCGCTCGTCGGTCTACTCGACGGATGTCGCCAAGACCATCCAGGCTCCGATCTTCCACGTCAACGGTGATGACCCCGAGGCCGTGACGCGGGTGGCCCACCTCGCCTTCGCGTACCGCCAGGAGTTCCACCGCGACGTGGTCATCGACCTCGTCTGCTACCGCCGCCGTGGGCACAACGAGGGCGACGATCCCTCGATGACGCAGCCCCTGATGTACAACCTGATCGAGGCCAAGCGATCGGTGCGCACCCTGTACACCGAGGCCCTCGTCGGCCGCGGCGACATCACGCGCGAGGAGTACGAAGCCAGCCACCGCGACTTCCAGGACAGCCTCGAGCGCGCGTTTGCCGAGACCCACGCCGCACAGACCGGAACGATTCCGGTGATCACGGCCGACGGCGGTGCAGTCGCAGATCTCGAACGGCCCGACTCGCAGCAGGATGACACGGTTGGCGAGCCGGCGACCACGGGTGTGAGTTCCGAGGTCATCGCGCTCATCGGTGACGCGCACGCCAATCCACCGGCGGGATTCACGGTCCACCCGAAGGTGCAGCTCGTGCTCAACAAGCGCGTCGAAATGAGCCGCAACGGCTCGATCGACTGGGCTTTCGCCGAGCTCCTCGCGCTCGGTTCCGTGCTCGTCGAGGGCACGCCGGTGCGGATGGTTGGCCAGGACACGCGCCGCGGAACCTTCGTGCAGCGCCACGCCGTCCTGCACGACCGCGCAAACGGGCAGGAATGGCTGCCGCTGGCAAACCTCCGCGAGAACCAGGCTCGATTCTGGATCTATGACTCGTTGCTCTCAGAGTATGCGGCCATGGGATTCGAGTACGGCTACTCGGTCGAACGTGCGGATGCGCTCGTCCTCTGGGAGGCACAGTACGGCGACTTCGCCAACGGCGGCCAGACGGTGATCGACACGTTCATCTCGAGTTCCGAGCAGAAGTGGGCCCAGCGCTCGAGCGTTGTCCTGCTGCTGCCGCACGGCTACGAGGGACAGGGACCGGACCACTCCTCCGCGCGCATCGAGCGCTACCTCCAGCTGTGCGCCGAGAACAACATGACCGTCGCGCGGCCGTCGACCCCGGCGTCGTACTTCCACCTGCTGCGTCGCCAGGCGTATGCGCGTCCGCGTCGACCGCTGATCGTGTTCACGCCGAAGGCCATGTTGCGGTTGCGCGGTGCGAGCAGCAGCGTCGCCGACTTCACGTCCGGCAAGTTCGAGCCCGTCATCGATGATGCTCGCGTCACCGACAAGGCCGCGATTCGTCGCGTGGTCCTGACCTCGGGGAAGATCTACTACGACCTTCTCGCCGAGCTCGACAAGCGTGAGCAGAAGGATGTCGCGGTCGTTCGCCTCGAGCAGTTCTACCCGCTTCCCGAAGCCGGGTTGACTGCGGCGCTGGCGGGATACCCCAACGCCGATCTGGTCTGGGCCCAGGATGAGCCGGAGAACCAGGGCGCGTGGCCCTACCTCCAGTTCGAACTCGGCCGAGTTCAGGGCAGGACGATCTCGGTCGCGTCGCGTCCGGCATCCGCGTCTCCCGCGACGGGTTCCTCAAAGCGCAGCGCGCAGGAGCAGGCCAACCTCATCGAGCAAGCACTAACCCTGTAGTTGTGGGTCCCGCGCCCGTTGGCGCGGGACCACAAACTTGGCCGTAGCAGGCGAGTGCCCTTGCTCTCAATTTGCGAGCGCGTACCGTTTAGTGTATGTCCGCCAAAAACCCCCCGCGCCGAGGTGTCCTCACCGCGATCATTGGCACTCTCGCGTTTAGCGTGTTCGCTGGAATTCTGGTCACTGCCCTGCTGGCTCCCGTCATCGCTGTCACTTCGGTGACCGCGCAGAGCGGTATCGATATTTTCAACAATCTGCCGACCTACATCGAGATCGGTACCCAGGCCGCCCAAAACAAGATCTATGCGAAGTCCAAGGGCAAGGAAGTCCAGATCGCGACCATCTTCGATCAGAACCGCCAGGAGGTCACCTGGGACAACGTTTCGCAGTATGCGAAGGATGCCGCCGTCGACGGTGAGGATCGCCGTTTCTACAGCCACGGCGGCGTGGATCCGACGGGCGTGCTTCGCGCTGTAATCTCCAACGCCAGCGGTGGCAGCACCCAGGGTGCCTCGACCATCGCCCAGCAACTGGTGAAGAACATCCTGATCCAGAACGCGTTGCAGATCCAGAAGTCGACGCCCGAGGCCACGGCGGCGGCGCAGAAGGCTGCCATTGCTGCGGCACAGGCAACCACGCTCTCTCGCAAGCTCAAGGAGATGAAACTCGCGATCTCGCTGGAGAAGAAGTACACGAAAAACGAGGTGCTTCTCGCCTATCTGAACATTGCCGGCTTCAACGGCACGACCTACGGAATCGAGTCCGCAGCCCAACGGTATTACGGCATCCACGCCAAGGACCTGGACATTGTGCAGTCCGCAACGATCATGGCCATCGTGCAGAAGCCCACCTCGCGCGCTCCGATCAGCGCCGCCGGGTACGCCCAAAACACCGCCCGACGCGACCACATCCTTGATGCGATGGCAACTGCCGGTGACATCACCAAAGCGCAGGCCACCGCAGGGAAAGCGGTTGTCGAATCCCCCAAGACGGTCAAGAACATCTCGCCGAACAACGGGTGTATCGCCGCGATGCACAATACAAACTGGTTCTGCGACTACGTGACGAAGCTCATCCCGGAACTCACCTCGCTTGGCGCGACCAAAAACCAGCGCACCCAGGACTGGGCGCGCGGCGGTTACGACATCTATACGACGTTGAACCTGGACCTTCAGGGTGTGGCCCAGCGAACCGTTTCGCAATACGTCCCCGCCCACACCCCCCTACTCAACCTCGGTGGCGCCTCCACGAGCGTCGAAATGGGGACCGGCCGAATAATCACAATGGCTGAGAACAAGAAATTCAACAACACCGCGAAGGGCGGCGGCAATACGGCATCCGCCGTCAACCTCAACACCAATTACGCCTACGGTGGCTCCGGCGGGTTCCAGGGTGGGTCGACCTACAAGGCGTTCACGCTGATCGACTGGCTGAAAAACGGTCACGGTCTCAACGAGTACGTGAACGGAAACGCGAGAACTGTCGACCAGGCATCCTTTGCGAACACCTGTCCCGATGGACCGTTCGTCGGAGCGTACAAGTTCCAAAATGACGTGGGGCAAACTCGCGGCCCCGTCAGCGTCATGACGGCAACCGCGGCATCGATCAACGCTGGGTTCATCTCGATGGCGCAGCAGCTGAACCTCTGCGACATCCGCAACGTCGCCGAATCTCTCGGAGTGCGCACCGCCGCCACCTACACCAACCCGTTCGATGGCGTTGTCGGTGACGACCCGATGACCAACCCGGCATCCGTGCTCGGCGTCAACCTGGTCTCGCCGCTGACGATGGCCGCGGCGTACGCCGGGATTGGCAACCACGGTACGTACTGTGCGCCGATCGCGATCGACTCGATCACCTCGCCCACGGGTGAGAAACTTCCGGGACAGCCGAAACAGTGTGCCCAGGCCATCCCCACCGATATCGCCGACGCCGCCGTCTATGCCCTGCAGGGACCGCTCGGCGGAGGCCCGGCCGCCGGCGCGGGAACCGGTGCCGCCTCCAATCCGAGGGACGGCACTGCGGTGTTCGGCAAGACCGGTACTACCAACGATTCCCTGCAGAGCTGGGTTGTTGGGGGAAACAGTAAGGTCGCAACGGCGGTCTGGGTCGGCAACATCTCCGGAAAGGTGCCGCTTCGTGCGACCTACATCAGCGGGATGCAGGCGTCGGTCCTGCGACACGCTGTTTTCAAACCAATTGAGCAAGCCATCGACCGCTCATATCACCCCGCCGCTTCATTCCCGATCCCGAATTCAAGCCTCCTGAACGGCAAGGGAACGAAAGTCCCGAACGTCATCGGACAGTCGACGGCCGCAGCGACCAGCATGCTCGAGGCATCCGGATTCACGGTCAGGGTCGGAAGCTCGGTGTCGTTCCCGCTCAGTAAGGGCACTGTCGCCAGGGTCAGCCCCGGCGTTGGCAGTCGGCTCTCGAGGGGCTACCAGATCACCATCTACCCGAGCAATGGGGCGCTGATGACCGTGCCCAACGTGGTCGGCAGCGGCGGGAACAGTTATCAGGCTGCCGTGGCAATACTGACCAAGGCCGGGTTCACCATCGTGTCCCGGGGTTGCGCTGAAGTCACCGACCCAAGCCAGGACACCTTCGCCGTGTCAACCTCGCCGCCGGCTGGCACGATCGCCAAATCGAGCGTCCCGATCGTCGTCAACATCGGTCAATCGACCCCGTGTACTACAGGAGACGGCAACGGTGGCGGCGGCAACGGTGGCTAGGTGAAATCCTCGCCAACGGTGTAACTGCTCAGCTAACGGCTCAGTGCTTAACGGCTCAGTGCTGCAACTGCTCGAGGCGGCCTATCACCGCGGCGCGAAGATCATCGGGGGCCTTTTCCTGGCACGCTTTGCGCACCTTCTCGCTAAGGGCAAGCCCAACGAGGTGCTCTGACGAGCAGTCGACGCAGGTCGAGAGGTGGTCGCTGATGTCGACGAAGTCCTGCTCGCTCAGCTCGCGGTGCAGGTATTCCTCGAGTTCGGCTTTTGCCTTGTCGCATCCGCAGTCGGTCATTTTGTACTCTCGCTCATTTTGTACTCCTTGAGAGACTCTTTGCTCCGGATGCGGTCGTCTCTGGGACGACAATTCCGCGATCGCGCGCGTAATCCGAAAGCAGTTCCCGCAGCATCCGTCGACCGCGGTGCAGGCGGCTCATGACGGTACCAACGGGGGTTTTCATGATGTCGGCGATCTCCTGGTAGGAGAAGCCCTCGACGTCAGCGAAGTACACCGCCATCCGGAAGTCTTCCGGGATGGACTGCAGTGCGTCTTTGACATCGCTGTCTGGCAGGTGATCTATTGCTTCGGCCTCGGCTGACTGAGTCGACGTCGACTGTGTCACCGATTCCGCGCCCCCGAGCTGCCAGTCCTCGAGGTCGTCGATTGTCCCCTGATACGGGTTCCGCTGATTCTTGCGGTAGTTGTTGATGAACGTGTTGGTCTGGATGCGGTACAGCCAGGCCTTGAGGTTCGTGCCCTGCTGGAACTGTCCGAAGGCCTGGTATGCCTTGACGAATGTCTCCTGCACGAGATCTGCCGCATCCGCAGGGTTGCGGGTCAGGCGCATGGCTGCGGCGTAGAGCTGGTCCATGAAAGGAAGCGCCTGTTCTTCGAACAGGGCTTTAGGATCCGCGGGCTCTTCTACGTCAGTCTCGGTGGTGTCACTCATCACAGCCAATTCTAGGTCGTCTATGATGCCGCTCTCTGAGAGAGTCGCTGCCGCGCTCATTGCTGGCTCTTCCTGATCACTGCCACACCGGAACAACCGTCGAGATCGGCCAGCTATTCCGCGAGCCTCCGCGGCACGTTCGGTACGCTTGTTTCTCGATGGCCATATCGAAGATCGCCCAGCCGCAGTTCAACCCGTACGGGGATGACGCGCCCGTACCCGCGGAGCAATCCGGTCCATGGGCCGCCCCGCTCGCATCGGGGCCTCTTGCCGCCACGATCCAGCTTCCCGGATCCAAGAGCCTGACCAATCGCGAGCTCATTCTCGCCGCCCTCGCGGACGGCCCGTCGCTGCTTCGGGCGCCGCTGCACTCCCGCGACACGGCGCTCATGATCCAGGCGCTTCGGGCACTGGGAGTCACCATCGAGCTGGTGGAAGGCGCCGGCAACTACGGCGCCGACCTGCTCGTCACCCCCGGCGAACTCGAGGGTGGTGTCTCGATCGACTGCGGGCTCGCGGGAACAGTCATGCGCTTTCTTCCGCCGCTGGCAGCGCTTGCGCTCGGCCCCGTCGCATTCGACGGCGACCCCGCGGCTCGAACTCGGCCCATGCGCACGATGTTGAACGCGCTGCGGTCGCTCGGGGTCGACATCAACGACGACGGACGCGGCGCACTGCCGTTCAGCCTCTACGGAACCGGAACGATCGAGGGTGGCGAACTCGCGATCGATGCCTCGGCATCCAGCCAGTTCGTCTCTGGCCTGCTGCTCGTCGCGCCCCGCTTCGAAAGCGGTCTGACCCTGCGGCACACGGGTGACCGGCTGCCGAGCCTTCCCCACATCGAGATGACGATCGACACGCTTGCCGCGCGCGGCGTCGTGGTCGAGACGCCCGAGCCGGGAACGTGGATCGTGCCTGCCGCGACTATCCGGGCACGGGACGTCGACATCGAGCCCGATCTTTCCAACGCCGGTCCATTCCTGGTCGCCGCCCTCGTCGCGGGTGGCTCAGTCACCGTCTCGGGCTGGCCGGAGAAGACCACCCAGGTCGGCGCGCAGATGCGCACGATCCTTGGCGACATGGGCGGGGTCGTGAGCTATGAGCCGACCGGCAATGGCATCGGCGATCTCACGGTCGCGGGCACAGGAAAGATCGAGGGGATCGTCCTCGACGAGTCGAGCGAGCTCGCACCGACCGTCGCGGCGATCGCCGCCCTCGCGGGAAGCGAGACAGTTCTCACCGGCATCGCGCACCTGCGCGGCCACGAGACCAACCGGCTCGAGGCGCTGGCCACCGAGATCAATGCCCTCGGCGGCGACGTGACGGAGACCGAGGACGGCCTCATCATCCGTCCCGCTCCCCTGCACGGTGGTCTCTGGCACAGCTACGCCGATCATCGGATGGCGACCGCGGGCGCAATCATCGGCCTCGCGGTCCCGGGCGTCGAGATCGACGACATCGAGACGACGGCCAAGACGCTGCCGCAGTTTGCCGCCCTCTGGACGGGAGAGTCGTTCCGCGGCATCGCCTCTGCCAAAGGCGCCGATAAGAATGCGGCTGTGACCACGCTGGAGCTGCCCGCCCCATGAGTTGGCTGACGGATGACGACGACGACCTCCGCGAGTACGACGAGTATGACGACTCCTCGGCGCGGGTCCGCCCCAATCCCAAGGCAAACAAGCCGCGCACGAAGACGCGGCCCGAGCACAACGACTCGGTGATCGGCCGCGTGTACGCGGTGGATCGCGGCAGGTTCAGCGTCCTCGTCGGTGAGGGAACGCTCGAGGAGCGCACCATCATCGCGACCAAGGCGCGCGAGCTCGGCAGGCACTCGATCGTCACCAACGACTTCGTGAATGTCGTCGGCGACACCACGGGCGACAACGGCAGCCTCGCTCGAATCGTGAGCGTCCAGGAGCGCACGACGCTGCTTCGTCGCAGTGCGGATGACTCGGATGCCGTCGAGCGAATCATCGTCGCCAACGCCGACCAGATGCTCATCGTCGTCGCCGCGGCGAACCCCGAGCCGCGACCGAGACTGGTAGACCGGTACCTGGTCGCCGCGTTCGACGCCGGCATCACGCCCATCCTTGTCGTCACGAAGACCGACCTCTCCGACCCGACCGAGTTTCTCGCGAACTTCGCCGGTCTCGAGCTTCGGGTCATTCGCAGCCGCTCGGACGAGGTCCCGCTTGAGGAACTCACGGAGCTGATGCAGGGCCACACGACCGTCGCGGTCGGGCACTCGGGTGTCGGCAAGTCGACGCTGGTGAACGCGCTCGTACCCGATGCGAATCGCGCGGTCGGCGTCGTCAACACCGTCACGGGTCGCGGCAGGCACACCTCGTCGTCGACGATCTCCTATCGAATCGGCTCAGGCTGGATCGTCGACACCCCCGGCGTGCGCTCCTTCGGTCTCGGGCACATCAATCCGGACAACATCCTGAAGTCCTTCGCCGACCTCGCGGCCATCGCCGAGGACTGCCCCCGCGGCTGCACCCACCTTCCGGATGCGCCGGACTGCGCGATCGTCGAGGCCGCCGCCCGCGGCGATCTCGGCGAGATCGGTCGTTTGCGTCTCGACTCGTTGCAACGCCTGCTCACGACGCTCGCCTGAGCGCACGCCCCCGCGCGATTCGGAACTCAGTTCCCGACCAGCAGCTCCGCAACCTGGAACAGCGATTCCTCCTGGCCGGCGCGCGCGACGAGCTGCACGCCGATCGGGCGTCCGTCCGGATACGTCCCGGCCGGAACGTTGAGCGCGGGAAGCCCCGCCGCGTTCACCCAGGTCGTGTAAGTGCTCACCGCGTTCGGTGCCGCATCCCGGCCACCGATCGTCGCCGGCGCCGACTCGTCCGCTGCCCACGCTGCTGTCGGGCTCGTTGGCAGCAGGAGCACGTCGTGTTCGCCCCACGCCAGACTGATCTCACGGCGCAGTGCCTGCAGGTCGATCCACGCCTTGCCATAGTCGGCGGCGGACACGCCACGCCCGGCGTCCACCATCGAGCGGATCGCGTCGGTCAGCGTTTCCGCGGCATCGGGGGCCCCATCGACGGCGAGCGCGACCCCGACCGTGGTGAGAGTCCCCCAAATAGCGCGCACCCCCCGCACGTCGTACGGCGCTTCCATCTCCTCGACGATGCAGCCTGATCCCGCGAGCCAGCGGGCGGCACGCTGAACCCGCTCGACCACGACGTCATCGACAAGCTCCTCTCCGACTCGAGAGAACCAGCCAACCCGGATCGGCGAGGGCGCACCCGGGGACGGAACCGTCAGCGACGCCGGATCCCGCAGGTCCGGGCCCGATACCGCCGAGTACACCAGCCGCAGATCCGCGAGCGTCTTCGTCAGCAGCCCGATGGCCTGGAAGTCGAGGGCGAGCGGGTCGAAACCGTACGCTCGGGGAATCCGGCCATTGGTCGGGCGCATCCCGAACAGCCCGGTCAGGCTCGCCGGCGTCCTGATCGATCCACCCGCATCCGTGCCGAGGGCGAAGGGCACCATTCCCGATGCGACTGCCGCGGCCGAGCCTCCGCTCGACCCACCCGGTGTGAGAGAAAGATTGTGTGGGTTCCTCGTGAGGCCGAACACGGCGTTATCGGTGTAAAAGCTCATGGCGAGCTCAGGCGTGTTGGTCTTGCCGAGGATTACGCCTCCCTGCTGTTGTAGTCGCTCGACGGACAGGTCGTCCTGATCTGGCCTGAAATCCAGCCAGCGCCTGCTTCCCCACGTCGCCGGCATCCCCGCGACATAGATGTTGTCCTTGATACCGAGGGGAATCCCGTCGAGGGCGCCGAGCCGTCGCGACCCCTGTCGGCGCTCGTCTGCGGCTCTGGCTGCCGCGAGCGCACCGTCCGCATCAACATGGACGAAAGCATTGACCGACGGATTGAGACGGTCAATGGTTTCGAGAGCGTGGACGGCGAGGTCCTCTGCGCTCACCTCACCGGCGGCCAGGCTGGCGGCCATACCCGAAATAGTGAGAGGCGCCGCGTGGTCTGAATTCACGATGCCACCGCCTCAAACGCAAGAACCGATCGTGGGTTGGCTTCGAGGATTGTCGTGATGTCGGATGCGGCGATCCCCACCGACTCGAAGAGCGGCGGGCAATCGGTGAAGATGTGGTCGTAACCCGATCCACCGAACGCGCGAAGGTCCATCTTCATGCAGATATCCGACGAGATGATCAGCTGGTTGACGTAGCCGTCGTCGATCAGCGCCTTCATCAGCGAAGCGCGGCGCTCGTCGGAGCCGAACGTTTTGCCCAACTCCTCCGCGTAGTACTCGCGGCCGAACGCATCGTATTCGACGTACACCCCGCGGTCGGCGAGACGACGGTGATAGTCGAGGTTCGGGACGGCGTCCAGGTGCCCCGCGACGATTCGTTCGGGCCTCGCGCCCTCGGATTCCAGGATGTCGATCACGGCCTCCCCCGATTCGCCACGAACATCCAAGTGGAGGGTCACCGCGGCACCCGTCTCCGCGGAGGCGGCCCCGGCTGCGCGCAGCACCTTCTCCTCCGTCGGCGTGATGTAGCCCGTTCGTGCGTAGTCGGTCGACGACTTCGGAACTCCGCTGATGCCGATCTCGCCGATGATCCCGGCGCGCATGTCTGTGCCGTCGATGCCCACGCGGATCTCCCGCACGAACGTCTCGGTAAGCTCGTCAACCCCGGCGTTCTCCAGCCAGTCCGGATGCGCCATCTCCACGTAAAACCCGGTGCCGAGGACGACCTGCGCTCCCGTCGCGAGCGACACCCGCCGCAACGGCTCGGGGTCGCGCCCTATCCCGGGTACCGTGCAGTCCACGATCGTGCGACCGCCCGCCGCCATGAAGTAGCGAAGTTCTTCGATGGCCAGCTGTTCGTCGTCGAGGATGAGGTTATCGAGCGAGACGCTGAATGGCCGCCGCTTCAGCAGGTGAAGCATCTCGAGATCGACCGGCTTGTGCGCGTAGCGCCTCGAGACTACGCCGGCCGGCATCACGAAGTTGCAGGTCAGGTCCACGAAGACATGCTCGTGCATCAGCGTCCGCCCGAGATCATCCGGGTCGATGAGACCCGTGATAGTCGTCACAGTCTTGGACATAGTTTCCTTCGATTCGAGTTCGGGCTAAACGCGGGACGGCTCAGTGGCTGGGTCCCGCACAGAGATGAGGGATTCCTCTGTGATTTTTTCTTTCGACAGGTCGGAGCCCGAGATTTCGGCGCCCACCTGCCCATCGCGCAAGACCAGAACGCGGTGGGCGAGTCTCGCGAGGTCTTCGTGCTCGACCGATACCAGCAGGACGGCTGCTCCGGCTCGGCTGAGATCGGCAATGATCGAGAAGATCAAGCGACGCGCGCCGACATCCACACCCTGCGTCGGCTCGTGCAGGATGACCAGTCTGGGGTTCGTGGCGAGCCACTTGGCCATGACGGCCTTCTGCTGGTTGCCACCGCTCAGCACGCCCATCACGGCGTTGGGCCGCCGCGGTCGGACATCGTACTTTTCCAGCATCTGCACCACGGACTGGGCTTGGCGCCGGGGGCTGATGAACTTGAACCGGCTAAAGTCGCGGAGCCGCAGGAGCGACACATTCTCAGACACCGTCAACCCGAGGGCCGCGCCCTGCTGCGCACGATCGCCGGGCACGAGAGCCATCCCGAGCTCTATGCGTTTCTTCACCGACAACGTGGAAACATCGAACGGGACGCCCTCGATCTCAGCTGACGCTGCCGTGCCCTTCTCCTCCCCCATCAGCAGGTAGGGCACCGACTCGGCTCCCGAGCCCGGAAGACCGGTCAACCCGACGATCTCACCACCACGGATGTCGAAGTCGAGACCTCGAACACTTGTGCCGTGCAGGCCCCTAACCGAAAGGACCACTCCGCCGGGCTCGACATCCGACGGAGGATAAACGGAGGCCAGCCGCTCTCCGAGGATCAACTCGATGAGGGATCCTTCGTCGCAGTCCGCGGTCGCCGCACGGCCCGTCACCACTCCGCCGCGGAGCGCCGTCACGCGGTCGGTGATGGTGAGGATCTCTTCGAGCCGATGGCTGATGAAGAGGATCCCGGCGCCACGCGCAGCCGCCGCGCGCATCGCAGCGAAGAGTCGACCGACCTCGGCCCGGTCCAGGCGCGCGGTCGGCTCGTCCAGCACGAGGGTCGGGGTCTCGTGACCCTCGACGTCGAGAAAGGCACGAACGATCGCGAGACACGCCTTGTCCCCCGAGGTTAGCCGGGACACCGGTTTCTCCGGGTCGACGACCATCCCGAACTCGGCGAGCGCCGCCCGCGCTTTCTCGAGCAGTCGACGCCTCGGGATCGGCTGTCCGAACTTCGCCTCGTAGTGCCCGACAAACAGGTTGTCGAGGACGCTGAGTTCGTCCACCAGTGCGAGGTCCTGGTGGACGAACGCCAGACCGTGATCCTTGACCACGGAAGCCGAGACGGGGAAGGGGACCGACACGCCGCTGAGCAGGAGCTCGCCTCCGGCATCCGGTGCCTGAAACCCGCTCAGGATCTTGACCAGCGTCGACTTGCCCGAACCGTTCTGGCCGAGCAATCCGTGAATCTCACCGGAGCTGACCTCGATCGCACAGTCGGACAGCACCGTGTTCCCGCTAAAGGTCTTCGAAACTCCGCGGATTGTGAGCGCCGCATGTCCCTGGTCGGTCATGATGTCCCCTTCCCTAACTTCTTCGACGGCTACGAGCGTTACGCGATGGCCGTCGCTCAGCCCCAAAGCTGCTTGTAGGCCGCTTCAAAGCTGTTGCCGTACCACGCTCCGGAGTAGAACTTGCCGGTGTTCAGGCTCACCGACCCGATATTCGACGACGTGAAGACTCGCGTTCCGGTTGCCTCCCGCTGTACGGGCGGCTTGCCCGCGAGAACTCGCAGGACCTGGTCGGCCTCGGCCCAACCGAGAGAGTTCTGATCGCTTCCCACCTCAACCGACACGTAGTTCTTCTGGGCAAGGTCCTGCATCTGCTCGAGGCTCGCGTTGAACGCGGCCACCTTGACGGAACCCTGTTTTCCGAGTTGGGCCAGCGCCGTGATGGTGCCGGGGACCTCCGGGTCGTATTCGGCCACCACGTAGTTGATCGCCGGGTTCTTCGTGAGAGCGGAGGTGACCAGCGGCGTAACCATGGTTCCCCAGTCCGCACTCGAGGTGACGGAGTCGACCGTCACCGTGCATCCGGAGCAGTGCTTCGCGAACTCGGCCTGGTAGCCATTCTTGGTCACTGCTGTCTTCAGCGAGAGGTCGTTCGTGTCGATGACAAGCACGTTCGCCTTGCCCTTCGAGTCCGCGATGATCCAGTCGGCGACGAGCTGGGATCCGAGGGTGTAGTCGTAGCTGACCTGGGCACTCGCGTTCGAGTACCAGGGCGACGTCGAGTCGGTCGCAGTGTCGATCAGCACGGGGATTCCCGCGGCCTTCGCGCTGGCAATACTCGCGCTCACCAGGGTGGGATTGATCGACTCGAGCACGATCGCTCCCGGCTTCTGGGCCACGGCCTGCTGAATGCAGCCATTCCAGCCGACGACGCTGCCTTTGCCGTCACACTCCTGCATCTTCACGCCCTCGGTTGCCAGTGCGCGCTTCAGATTCGTCGCGATCGCCTGGATCGGCGCAACCGTGGCAACCAGTGGGATATACCAGACGGTCTTGCCCTTGGCGACGCTGGCGTCGAATGCCTTACCGGCGGGTACGGTCATGGGCAGCTTGCTGTACTGCGCGATCCTCGCCTTCGCGTAGGTGATGTCCGCGGCCGACGTTGCGGTCTTCGTGCTGCTCACGGACGAACCCGCCGTTGTCGCGCTGCACGCGGTCAGGATCAGCGCGCTCGCTGCGAGAGCGAGCACACCGAGGACTCTGGGTTTGGGGCGAATTGCGTTGTGCATGTGTTTCTCCCTTTCAGATCACTGTTGGTTTGTCGACTTCCTGGAGGTCCAGGTCCGGTCTACGCGGAAAGAGCGAGCACGAGCGCGTGCTCCGGATCATTGGTTGTTATCGCTCGCGTTGCGAGCGGGCCATCAGGCGAGACGCGGTGACCGCGCCGACAAGCGCCGCGCCATAGAACGCGTCCTGGATCCACGCCGCGAGCCCCAGCAGCTGGAGTCCGGTGATTCCCGTAATGAGGAAGAACACGGCAACGGCCGCTCCCCAGGCGTTGAAGCGTCCGGGTTGGATGACGGCCGCCCCGAGAAAGGCCGCGGCGAACGCCGGCAGCAGAAGGGTCTGGGTGGACGACGCTTCGATGCCGCCGGATGTCCCAAGCACGATCTCGCCGGCCACCGCCGCGATGAGGCCACCGAAGGCGTAGGCGCCGACTCGTACCGAGTTGACTCGAATTCCCGCCAGCCGGGCAACCGTGTGGTTCTGTCCGGTGAAGAGCATCGAGCGCCCAAGGGTCGTGAACTGCTGGATGTACCAAACCACGGCCACGAAGACGATCGCGATCCAGAAGCTCATCGGCATGCCGAGGAATCGGAACAGGACCACGGTCGTGAGGTGGGGATCGACGCCTCCGATGGCGGAAGAGTTGCTAATGAACTCTGAGATGCCGAGCACCAGTGTTCCCGTGCCGAGGGTGACGATCAGGGCGTTGATCTCGAGAACCACGGCAAAGAACGCGTTGATGAGACCGATGATCGGGCCACAGGCGAGTCCGACGAGAACCGCGAGCGGTAGTGGCCAGCCACCCTGCGTGTTGAGCACGGCCGTCACCGTCGCGGTAAGCCCGAGCACCGAGGCGACCGAAAGGTCCATCTCCCCAACGCTGAGTGTGACGACGAGCGACAACGCGAGGATTAGAAGCGAGGACTGGGTACTGAACATCGCCGAGAAGTTGGATGCGGTGAAGAACGTGCCCGGCTCGATGATGGAGAAGAAAACGATGAGAACGATCCAGACGATCACCACCCCGTAGTGGCGAAGCACGTGCTGGATAGCCGATTCTCTCGGCGCTGTCGGTGTCGCTGTTGCAGTTGCGACCGTTGTCGCAGTTGCTGATGCAGATTCCATGGCTCCCTCACCGATCCAGTACTACCGGTTCATCCGGTCCTACCATGCTAAAGCGTAAGCGGATTTTTGGACACTTAAGTTTCTGAACTGTTTCGATCGTGTGAATTGATGCCGGACGCCTTGGCCGCCCAATTTCGGGCTCAATCACCGGTGTGTCGCGGTGCTCCGGTTGAAATTGAGGCGAGCAAATGGCTATGCTTGACTTGGTCAGGCTGGTCCTACCAGCTGGATTGGGGAGAGTACAAAGTGTCGGATCGGGAATACGGGACATCAGCTCCGGCCCTGCCTGGAGTGGGCGTGCGGGACACCGGCAGCAAATCTGATCGAATCGTCGAGCTCATTCTCGAGAGGCTCGCACGCGGAGAATGGCAAATCGGAGACAAACTTCCCTCCGAGCGCAGCTTCGCCATCGAATTCGGCGTCAGTCGAGGCGTGGTGCGCGAAGCCCTGCGCTCGCTGCACCTTTCCGGGCACATCGACACGCGGCTGAGCGAGGGAAGCTTCGTTCGCATCAACAAGTCGATGTCGAGGTCCCTTGAGGCGGCATCCGTCGTGGCGGGGCTTAGCGAGGCCGATGGGCTTGAGGTGCGGCAAGGCCTCGAAATCGCCTGTGCCTGTCTCGCCATCAATCGAGCCACGCCGGCAGACCTGCTCAGAATCGATGCTTCAGTCCTCGACATGCAGTCTCGCCTCGAAGAGGGTGACTTCACCGGTTACCTCGCCGCGACGCTGGTCTTCCACCTCAGCATCGCGAGCGCAGCACATTCGCCCGCGCTGCTCGAACTGACCACGACCCTCACCAAGAGCCATCCAACCGACCAGTGGATCCCGCACGCGAAAGAGACGAACGAGAGCGCCGCATATTCGCTTTCGGTCCACCTCAAGATTGCCGACGCCGTGCACAACAAAGACATGGCCGCGGTCACCGAGGCCATCACCCTGCATTACAGCGACTACCCGGTCCTGCAAACGCTCAGCGAGCGCTAGCCGCCCCGCTGCCGTCAGCTGACCGGCGGCCGGGCGACGGCGGCTCCGACGACGGAAGCACGCTGGACACCCTGCGTTAACCGCCGATCGGTAGGGTTGTGACGTGCCAGAATTCACCCCAGCAGACGACCTGAGTGTCGCCCTCGCGATCGCCGCCGATGCCGACCTCATCTCGCTCGATCGCTATCGGGCGCTCGATCTCGTCGTGACGACGAAGCCCGATCGCACGCCAGTGACGGATGCCGACCAGGCCGTCGAGCGCCTCATCCGGGAACGAATCGAGGCGTCGCGACCGCACGACACCGTCCTCGGCGAGGAGTACGGCGGCGAGCGCACACCGGGACGCCAGTGGATCATCGACCCGATCGATGGCACAGCCAACTTCCTCCGCGGCGTTCCCATCTGGGGAACACTCCTCTCGCTTGTGATCGATGGCGTGCCGATCGTCGGCGTGGTCAGCGCCCCCGCCCTCGGCAAGCGCTGGTGGGCCGCGAAGGGCCACGGCGCCTGGACCGAGACCACGGGCGCTGGCGCAAATGGCGAGGCTGCCGTCAAGCTCGCCGTGAGCGGCATCGCCAACCTGGCTGACGCATCCATCAACTACAACAACCTTCCGGGCTGGGATGAAGCGGGGCGACTCGACGAGCTCATCGCACTCACCCGCGCAACCTGGCGCTCACGCGCGGTCGGCGAGCTCTGGGCCTACATGCTGCTGGCCGAGGGCGCGATCGACATCGCCGGCGAATTCGACCTTAAACCGTGGGACATGGCCGCCCTCATCCCGATCATCGAGGAGGCGGGCGGGCGCTTCACGTCCGTCGACGGCGACGAGGGTCCCTGGCACGAATCGGCGCTCGCGACCAACGGCGTGCTACACGACGCGGTGCTCGAAATCGTCGCGCACAAGCGCTGACGTGCGGCGAGCTCGTCGCGTGGCTAAAGTAATCGCGTGGTCCCTAGCGCAAAGAGCAACTCGACATCGGCCCGAGCAATAACCGCAGCCGAATCGACGAACCTTCCGCTACGCAAACGACCGGTCGACATCTTCTTCATCGTGGTGTTCAGCGTGTTCATCATCACGTGCATCATCAGCGACTCGGTCGAAGGTCTCGGCATCCCGCAGGTCGCACACTCGACCAATTTGCTCGCGCAGTGGAATTACACCTACGCATCGAACTACGACCCGCTGTACCAGAGTGAGCAGGTGTGGCTTCGCTTCATCTCGGGAACCTCGGCGTTCCTCTACCTGCCGTTCTACGTGATCCTGATCATCTCGCTCGCGAAGGGCTGGAACCGCATCCAGATCTTCGCGGTCATCTACGCGACGATGATCATCAGCCTGACGGCCATCCCGATTTTCGGCGACGAGTTCTTCGGACCGGCCGCCGACCGCACACCCAATCCCGGAATGTTCCTGCTCTACAACGGGGCGTACGTTCTCGTTCCGCTCATCCTGCTGCTCAGGATGCGGGCGCCCCTGCCGTTCCAGCGCAAGTTCTAGAGCGCGCCTACTCGGCCGCGGGCCGGGCGGGTCGCACGCTGTCCCCCGCGGTGCGTGAAATCAGGAGCGCCTCCACGAACGCGATCAGTGCGAGCACCGCGAGGATCACGAAGGCGACGTGGAAGTCGGTGACGGCATCCCTCGCTCCCCACAGTCCCGAGATCGGCTGGGCGGCGCGGAGTGCGACAGCGCCGACTGCCACGCCGAGACCGCTTGCGACCTGCTGGACGGTCGACGCGAGCGTGTTGGCCGACGTCGTCCGATCGCTCGGGATGTCGGCGAAGGCGATCGTGTTGTAGGCCGTGAATCCGAGCGACCTCGTCACTCCGCTGAAGAACATCAGAAGGACGAGTATCGCAATCGGGGTGACGCCGGTCACGAGTGCGGTGAGGACCATGCTCACGACCGCACCGGCGGTCGACCAGATGAGCACGGTGCGAAACCCGAAGCGGAACAGGAGCGGCGTGGTCGCCGGCTTGATCGCGAGGTTGCCCACGAACAGCACGAGCACCACCGAGCCGGCCTCGAGCGGCGTCCAGCCAAGCGCATCCTGGAAGAACAGCGGCAACAGGAACGGCACGGCCGAGATGGTCAGCCGAAACAGCGAGCCCCCCGCGTGCGTGATCCGAAACGTCTCGATGCGGAGGTTGCGAAGGTCGAGAAGGGGCAGGCGCGCCCTCAGCAGGTACAGAATGGCGACCGCCGTAACGCTGACTCCGACGACAGCGGAGACGATCGAGGCGACGACATCAATGCGCTGTGCGGACAGCAGCGAGCCGAGGTAGGTGAGAGCGCCGAGCCCGACCGCGAGCAGCACGAAACCGAGCCAGTCCAGCGAGGGAACGGCGCCGCGTTCCTGCCGCGGGACAAGACGCAGTGCCGCGACAAACGCGATGGCGCCGAGCGGCACGTTGATCAGGAAGATCCACGGCCAGCTCGCGTAGGTGGTGATGAGTCCGCCGACGAACGGCGCCGCGATCGGGGCGACGAGGGCCGGCCAGGTGAGCAGGGCGACCGCGCGGATGAGGTCGGCTTTTCCGGTGCTCCGCAAGACCGTGAGCCGGCCGACCGGCACCATCATCGCTCCGCCGACGCCCTGCACGACCCTGATGGCCGTCAGCTCGGGCAGCGACGTACTGATGGCACACACCGCGGACGCGATTGTGAAGATGGCAATCGCGACGAGGAATACCCGCCGCACCCCGAAGCGCTCCGTCAACCAGCCACTCAGCGGAATGAGAACCGCGAGAGTCAGCAGGTACGCGGTGATGGCGACGCTGATCGAGTTCGAGGCGACGCCGAACGATCGCGCCATGGCGGGACTCGCGGTCGACAGGATGGTCCCGTCGAGGATCTCCATGAAGAACGTGCCGGCGACCAGCAGCGTGAGACCGAACTGCCGACGATCGGTCATGCTTCGATATTAGCCGGTGTGATAATCGGAGGGTGCCCCACACCGATCACCCCGCAGTTGCTCCGGTTGTCCTCGTCATCATGGGCGTTTCGGGATGCGGCAAGTCGACGATCGCGCAGCTGCTGTCCGACCGTCTCGGCTGGCCGTTCGAGGAGGGCGACTCACTGCATCCGGCGGCCAACGTCGCGAAGATGGCGGCCGGACATCCGCTCGATGACGCCGACCGGCTGCCCTGGCTCGAGAAGGTCGCCGACTGGGTGGAGGCACGCCTCGATTCCGGCGGAAGCGGCATCATCACCTGCTCGGCCCTCAAGCGCTCGTACCGTGACCTCATCAACCGTCGGGGCAACGGCGTCGAATTCGTCTACCTCGTGGGAACCCGCGCCGAGATCGCCGCTCAACTCGCCCACCGGACGGGCCATTTCATGCCGCCGTCGCTGCTGGACAGCCAATTCGCGGCACTCGAGGAGCCCGGGGCCGACGAGCCCGCGATCCGGGTCGGCATCGGCCCCGAGGCACCGACAGTCGTTCGACACATCCTCGATGAACTCGGCCTCTCAGGCAGCGGCGCGCGGCTCTGACTTCGCGTAGGTCGAATCGATGTGCAGGTACGAGATTCGCCCGCAGTCGAGCAGGAACTGCAACTGCAGCCCGGCGTCGTCCGTCACGATGAACTCGGTGTCCATGGAGTAGTCCACGCGCCAGGTGCTGCCGAGACCGAGCGCGGGGCGGGAATCGAGCAGTCGGCGGATGCCGTCGCTGCCGCTGTAGCTCGTGACGTCCTCGACGCCGACGGCGCTGAGGGCGACGCCGCTGGTCGCGAGGTCGAGGTCGCCCGCGATGAGTCCCTCGAGGAAGTCAGTGATTGCTTCGGGGAGTTTCTTGTAGGCCATGGTTGGTCTCCTTCGGATTCGATGGATCTGGGGCGGACGGCGGTTCTGAGGCGAACGGAAGAATCAGGAACGGGCGAGGCGAAGCTGCGCGAGGATCGCGACGACGGCGATCAGCAGGATGACCACGCCGTAGCCGAGCACGGTGGCGAGGAGTCCGACCGGCCCGACGAGTTGCCCGGCGACGATGGCCGGCACCCCGAACGAAAGGTAGGCGACCAGAAACACTGCCGCGAACAGCCCGGCCCGCTCGGTCGGCTGCGCGAGCGGAGCGAGGATGCGCATCGATCCGGAGAACGAGGCACCGAAACCGACCCCGCCGATGACGGCGCCTACCCACACCAGCGGCAACAAATGGAGCGCGATGGCGCCCACGATGACGGCCGTCCCGACCAAAACCGACACCCCGCCCACGACCACGGTGCTACGCGAGGTGAAGCGGCCGAGCACAAAGCCCGCGAGCGCGGCGGCACCGGGCTCGAGAAAGACGGTCACCCCGCTGACTAGTCCGCTGTCAATGCCGAAGATGGTGCGGATGATCGTGGGGACAAGACCGAGGAACAGTGCGGCAAGCATCCACGAGGCCAGCAGAACCGGGATGACCGAGCCGAACTCTCGGCGTGCGTTGCGGGGAACGACCACCCGCGGCACGAGCGAACGGAGTGCCCCACCGCGACGGCTCACGGTCTCCTGCGAGAAGACGGCGACCAGCCCGGCGAGCACCATGATCACGGCCAGCGACACGAACACGATCACGCTTGCCGACGAGCTGAACTGCACCGCGATCCCACTCAGCAGCGCGCCGAGTCCAAGGCCGCCCGCGGGAGCCGCTCCCCCGATGATTGCCGCGAGCTTCTTGTGCCGCTCGGGAGCGAGCTCGCCGAGCGTCGCGGTAAACGCGCTCGTCGCCGCACCGGTGGCGACGCCCTGGACGATCCGAGCTGCGATGACCCAGCCGATGTTCGGCGCGAAGACGAAGAGCAACATGGCCGCGAGTTCCCCCGCGAGTGAGGCGATGAGCACCGGACGCCGGCCGAGGATGTCGGAGAGTGAGCCGGTAACCAGCAGCGCCGCGACCAGGCCGAACGCGTAGGCAGCGAACGCAACCGTCAGCATCCATTCCGGAAAGCCCCACGCGGCCTGGTACTGGACGAGGAGGGAAGTCGGTGCCCCGGACGCAAGGTATATTCCAGCGAACCCAAGAGCCGCGCCGACAAACGCTGCGGTGGGCGGCAGGACGCGGCGAGCCCGCACGGTACGAATCACCGGAATCGGTGCCGTGCAGGTGTTCGTTGCGGCGCTCATGCGACTCTCCTAAAGCAATAATATTTGCGTTATCAGAAAGCTATACCGATCTTTCCGTAAATGCAACTCGAATTGCGTTAGCATAACTACATGAGCACGAGCCCAGTCCAGAAGCGCCCCGGTGGCCGCAGCGCAGCGGTCCTGACCTCGGTGAGGAACGCGGTCGAAGAGCTCGTCAAGGAGAAGGGTCGCGAGCGGGTAACTATTCCCATGGTTGCCGAGCGCGCCGGCGTCAACCCGACGAGCGTCTACCGTCGCTGGGGCGACTTGCAGACCATGATCAACGACATCGCTACCTATCGGCTCGATCCCAAGCGGCCCATTCCCGAGACCGGTGACCTCAGGTCGGACCTCACCGAGTGGGCCCGCGAAATCATCGAGCACTACAGCAACCCGACGAACGCGGCCATCCTGCGAGGCGGTGCGGCATCCGCCGGCGACACCCAGTCGGACTGCCTGCGCAACCGTCGCGCCGAGGCCGGAATGCTCGTCGAACGCTACGGTGCGTCGAGCCCGCTGACCGTGGACGAGGTGATCGACGGACTCGTCGCGCCCATCGTCTACCGCGTGATCTTCCTGCCGGATTCGTTGAACAACGACAGTGCGAAAGACCTCACCAGCCGACTGTTCGAGGGTCGCTAGCGCACCACGAGGTCCGGCGACAGCTTGCCGAGGCCACCGGCACCGCTCTGGTCGAGCGCGACCGTCAGCTCTTCCGTCAGCCGGGTGAGCACGGCTTCGACGCCATCCGCTCCCCCTGTCGCCAGCCCCCACATGACCGGCCTGCCGACGAAGACCGCACGCGCGCCGAGGGCGAGGGCGGTGAACGCGTGCGCGCCGGAGCGGATGCCGCTGTCGAGGTAGACCTCGACCCGATCTCCGACGGCGGCGACGACCTCGGGCAACGCCGCGAGCGAGGTGACGGATGCGCCCATCCGCCGTCCGCCGTGGGTCGAGACGAGCACAGCGGACGCACCGGCGTCGACCGCGGCGACCGCGTCATCCGCTCGCAGGATTCCCTTCACGATGACCGGGAGCCCTCCGCTGATATCGCGCAGCCAGGCGATGTCGCCCAGGGTCGGCGATTCGACCACGGTGCTTGCCTCAAGGATCGCGCGTTCGTCGTCGGTCAGGTTCGTCAGTCGAGCGCGCGCCGGACCCGCGGGCCACTCGGTCGGCTCGACTCCCGGATCCGTCATGAGCAGGCGTGTGGTGTCGACGGTGAAAACGAGTGCGCCCGCTCCCGCAGCGACCGCCCGCTCGACCAGGGCGCGCGTGACGCCACGATCAGGAAGCAGGTAGACCTGGAACCACCAGGGCGCCCCGGCATCGCGAATCGTCGGGAACGGGATGGCGTTGTTGGTCGACACCGCGAGCAGCGTCCCAAGGCGCGCGACGGCATCCGCGACCGCGCGCTCGCCCGCCGGGTTCGCCGCGACCTGCTGCGCCATCGGTGCGACCAGGATCGGGCTCGCAAGGGAGGTTCCGAGCACCGAAGTCGAAAGGTCGAGCGAGCGCTCGCTCACAAAAGCGCGCGGACGAAACCGCACGGCATCCCACTCGCCGAGCGCGGCCGCGGCGACCGCCGTGTCCGAAGCACTGGCCGAAAAGTACTCACGCACATGACTCGGCAGTAGTTGATCTGAAGCGAGTTCGAGCTCGCGAATCCACGTTGACATGGTCGTCATCGTATCGCCGGGAGATTGGCGCGTTTGCAGCGATGGCCGTTCTGAAAGACTGGGCGACATGACAGTTTCCCCGTCAGTCGCGTCGTCGAACGCTGCCCCCTCGCCAGCAACTCCGCGGCACCCACGACTCGGTGTCGCACTCGACTACGCGGCCGATTTCGCGACGGCAGCCGCGGAGGTCCCGGAATTCGAACGAGCCGGTGCGGACGTCGTGGCCGTCTCGGAGGCATACTCCTTCGACGCGGTCAGCAGACTCGGCTACCTCGCCGCCGTCACCTCGACCATCACCCTCATGTCGGGCATCCTGCCGATCTATTCGCGCACGCCGACGCTGTTGGCGATGACGGCCGCGGGACTGGACTCGGTGTCCGGCGGCCGATTCGAACTCGGGATCGGGACCTCGGGAGCCCAGGTCATCGAGGGATTCCACGGCGTTCCGTTTACCGCCCCGCTCGGGCACATCCGCGAGACCATCGAGATCTGCCGGTCCGTGTGGCGACGCGAGCGCGTCGAACACGTCGGCCGCAACTACAGCATCCCGTTGCCTGCCGGGCTTGGCACCGGACTCGGCAAACCGCTGAAGATCATCAACACGCCAGTTCGCGAGTCGATCCCGATCGGGATCGCGGCGCTCACCCAGAAGGCCGTTGCACAGACCGCGGAGATCGCCAACGGCTGGATGCCCCTGTTCTTCCATCCGGAGCGCGCGGCGGCGGCATGGTCCGAGGCTCTCGCCAGTGGCGCGGCCAAGCGGGATCCCTCACTCGGCGCGCTCGACACGATCGTGACCGTGCCACTGTTCATCGGCGAACACGTCGATCCGTTCCTCGACGCCTATCGCCAACGCATCGCGCTCTACGTCGGAGGAATGGGCGCGCGCGGCGCCAACTTCTACAACGACCTTGCGACCAGATACGGATATGGCGAGGAGGCCGCGCGCGTCCAGGACCTCTACCTCGCGGGCGACAAGATCGCCGCGGCGGAAGCGCTGCCCGACGACATCGTGACCGCCACGTCGCTCATCGGCACGGAATCCCATCTGCGGGAGCGTCTCACCGCCCTCCGAGACGCGGGCGCGACCACGATCATCGTGCAGCCAATCGCGCCGACCGCTGCCGGGCGCATCCAATCGGTCGCTGCAGTCAGGGCGATGCTCGAGGCGCTCAACTAGCGCTCCCCCCGCAGGATACAATTTTCTCACACCAGTTCGAGGAGTTTCTTCATGGCCGCAGAGCGCGTTAGCCCCCCAGTCCCCAAGGCAGTCGCCGGCTTCCTGTTCCTGCTTTTCTGGGCCGTCGCGATCGTGGCGTGGTGCCTCGTCAACGTGTCGAACGAACCGGGCCCTCGCGGACTGATCGCTGACATCGGGATCGTGTTCGCCTGCGCGGGAACCGCCGGACTTTTCGTCGCCACTCGCGCCGGTTTCACCGCGATCCTCGTTCTCAGCGTCGTCGGCGCCGCACTCTTCGTTCTCGGCGACCTCGCGCAGGCACACCTGCTGGTCTATTTCCTGCGCATCATGGGGCCGGTGATCGCCGCGGTCATCCTGCCGACGCTGAAACTGGTCAGCGGCATTCGCGTCCTGAGCTAGCAGCGCGCCCCAAGCCGCCCTCACCTTTTCCGTCGAGTCGGGGCATTCGGACCTTCCCGGTGGTCGGGTAGGGCCGAATGCCCCGACTCGACATCTACTCTCCACACACAGATGCCCGGCCGAGAAAATCGGCCGGGCATCTGTCTTGTTGCGAATCCGTGCTGTTGCGAAACCGAACTGTTGTGAACCTCTAGTTGGTGTAGGTCAGCGTGTTCGAAACCGAGATCAGCGTCACGACCGCAGCCATGATGAATCCACCGATGTAGGGATTGTTCGTCACCCGATAGATCTTTCTGGTGATGATCGCGGCCACAGGGAGGATGACAACAATCGGGAACAGCCAGATGGAGAAGATCCCGCCGAAACCGGTGATGAGGTCGCCCGTAACGAAGAAGTGCGTGTACTGGGCAATCACCAGGATGATCGGTGCCAGTCCGTTGAACAACGCGAGAACAGCCGTGTTACCCCACTCTTTGCCACGGAGACTGAAGCGGTTGAACGCGTTGATCGCGACTGAATTCGCCAGGAAGTAGACCAGGAAGTACCCGACCACAAGGAAGGCGTCCCAGAACTTATCGACGGTGAACGTCGGAATTGCGAGGACCCACAAGCGGAAATCGGTGTTAAAGAAGTACGCGAGTACGAACACGATCCCGTAGGCGGCCGCGACCACGATTGCACCGAGTGCAATGCCCTGCCAGAACTTCTTCCAGCCCGGCAGCACACCAACCTCCCGGAGATCCACGCCGTTCTTCTTGCCGAACAAGAGGTAGGACACGATCATGATGATGATCGTCGTCACGCCGTTTATCGCGGCCCAGAGTGCAATGAACCATACCGCTCCTTGAGGAATCAGCGGCGGTGCAGCCGTGTACGCGATCGCGCTCACCGCTCCGTTCTGACTGAGCAGGATGTAGCTGAAGCCCGAAATCAGAGCCGAGAGTGCGAGCGCTCCCCAGAACCACGCATGGCCACGACGATCACGGGAGACAAGAGTCATGGGCTGCGCAATCTTCAATCCGACAAATGCCCGAGTACCGAGCAGTGCACGAGCGAAGGCGAGCAGGAACATGGCGAACGCAACCAGGCCGAGAGCGTTGAACCCCTCCTTGATCTGCCAGATTTGAGAATTCACCGCGATGGGGTTCGGGGTCCCCAACGACTTATTGAAGAAGGTCAGGAGCGAGTCGACCTCCTGCGCTGAGGTCGGTCCCCAGGGGTGGGTCTGCGCCGGGTTGTTGATCTGGCGGATTGCCTGTCGACCATCGACGGTCTGCGTGTAGGTCGTGTACGACTTGCGAACGGTCTTCCCGGTCGGGGCCGCACCGAAGTCAAGGAACGACTGCGCCTGAGGTGTGGTGATGAACTCACGTGGGTTCGTGGTTTCCTGCCCGGTCTTCGAGTAGCTGCGGAAGAAGAACTCGTCGTACTGGTCAGCTTGGACGCCGACGTCGCGATTGCCGTAGTAGTTGATGAACTTGCCCTTGGCATCGGTGTAGATCGGGTCGTTGTCGACCAGGTAGACCGATTTGATGAGCTCTGTCTTGGCCGCGTCATCGAGCGGGATTGCCCAGTTCGCCGCGCGGGCGCCGTTCGAGTGCCCGCTGATCCCGATGTCGGACGTGTCGACGTATGGCAGGGTCGCGATGTACTTGACGCCGTCGTACATGCCGGTCGCGGCATCCATCTCGTGGCCGACCTTCATGATCGACGAGCTGCCGTGTCCGTACATGTCAATCGACAGAACCACGTAGCCACGACGTGCGAGCTCCACGTAGTTGGAGTCCTGCATTTCCTTGTCGTTCCACCAGCCGTGTGCGAGAACAATGGCCGGGCGCTTGTCCGAGGCTGTCGCCCCGTTTGGCACCATCAGAATGGCGCTCATGGTGAGACCCGATGAGGTCACCCAGCTGATGTTCTTTTCGCTTACCGCACCACCGGATGTCTGGACGATGGACGCGCCGACCGCTGATATCAGCGCGAGTGCCAGCGAGAGCACGAGCCAGAACGCGTTCGTTCTGAGGAATTGCCGTTTCATTGAGTCCCTACTCCTTTGTTGGGTTCTGGTTCGTTGGTCAAGCCAGCGCGTCGATTCAAGTGGGCGCGAGCACAATCGCACAAGCCGGCTGAACAAACGTGCACGCGAAGGTCCGACAGGATCGCGCGACTGTATCTCAGCGCGGATTGCGCAGGCGAGACCCGCGTGTCATGCACAAATGCGCAGGCACGAAACGGTCACACGACGTCGTCGTCGACCCAGTCGAATGTGCGCGTGACTGCCTTTTTCCAGTTGCG
>JAODMY010000075.1 GCA_025465535.1 Glaciihabitans sp. | reverse complement strand
AATACCGCGTGGGCGGGCGCAACCAGGGCTTCCAGCGTGGCCTTACGAGCGGCATCCGTCAGCACCGCCTCGTCGACATTGAAGACGTAGATGAACGGCTTGACCGTGAGCAGCCCAAGTTCGCGGATCGGCTCGAGATCGATGGTGGATGCCGACAGCGGCTTGCCGTCGTTGAGCCACGCGACCGCTGCGGTCGCGGCGTCGACCGTCGCCTGAGTCACGCGCTTGGTGCGCAACTCCTTCTCGTAGCGGGCCTCGGCCTTCTCGAGGGTCTGCAGGTCAGCCAGGATCAGCTCAGTGTTGATCGTCTCCATGTCGGACGCCGCGTCGACTTTGCCGTCGACGTGGACGACATCCGGATCCTCGAAACCACGAATGACCTGCGCGATCGCATCGGCCTCGCGGATGTTCGCGAGAAACTTGTTGCCGAGGCCCTCACCGACGCTCGCGCCCTTGACGATGCCGGCGATATCGACGAAGCTCACCGGCGCCGAGAGGATGCGCTCCGAGTTGAACAGCTCAGCCAGCTTGGTCAGCCGCGGGTCGGGCAGGTTCACGACGCCGACGTTGGGCTCGATCGTGGCGAACGGATAGTTGGCCGCCAGCACGTTGTTCCTGGTCAGCGCGTTGAAGAGCGTCGACTTGCCGACATTGGGGAGACCGACGATCGCGATAGTAAGAGCCACGATTCTCAAGGGTACCGTGGCGGCGTCTCGCTGGCCTGCCGTTCATAACTCAGCCTGGATTTTCTACCGGGGCCTCGAGACCGCGAGATTCCGGGCCTCGAGATTGGCCAGCAGAAATTCAGGCTGAGTTATGAACGGGACGGTGGATCAGCCGGGCTGGTGCTCCTTGAGAAATGGACCGGTCAGTGCCGAGTCGACGACGGAGGTGGTGACCGACGTTCCGTCGTGGCTTCGAGCTGAGCGGCGTCTCGTCGTCCCGCGGTTCATAACTCAGCCTGGATTCGCGGCCGGGGCCGCGAGGCCGCGAGATTCCGGGCCTCAAGATTGGCCACCAGAGATTCAGGCTGAGTTATGAACGGGGCGGGACCGAGCGGGAGGCGAGCGAGGTTAGACCGAGCGGGAGGCGAGCGGGAGGCGCGCGGGAGGCGAGGTCGGCGCGATCGGCAGCGGCGCGGCCGTAGGGTTGACGGGTGCAGAGGGCAGTCATTCTCGGAGGTACCGGCGCGGTCGGACGGGCCGCCGCGGAACGCCTCCTCGCCGACGGTTGGGACGTCGACGTCACCGGTCGCGACGCGGCACACATGCCAGCCGAACTCGCGAACAACGGCGCGCGATTCATCACCTCGGATCGCACCAACGGCGGCCAGCTGCGAAGCGCGATCGGCGACGGCGCCGACCTCGTCGTGGACTGTGTCTGCTACACCGCCGAGCACTCCGGCCTGCTCGTGCCCCTCCTCGGCGACATCGGCTCGACCGTCATGATCTCGAGCAAAGGGGTGTACGCCGACTACCTCGGCAACCACTCCAATTCGGATGTCGCCCCTGACTTCGGTGGCCCGATCACCGAGGAGCACCCGACCGTCTCACCCGGCAACGGCGACTACAACTCCCGCGAGGGCTACGGCGCGAACAAGGTTGCGGCCGAACTCACCCTCCTCGACTCCGGGCAGCCGGTCACGATCCTCCGCCCGTCGAAGATTCACGGACTCGGCGCCGCCCGCCCGCGTGAATGGGTGTTCGCGAAGCGAGCGCTCGATGGGCGCGAAGCGCTCTTCCTCGCCAACCGCGGCGCAGGCATCGACCACACAACCGCGGCCGTCAACCTGGCATCCCTCATCTCGACGGTCGCGGGCAACCCCGGCCAGCGCATCCTGAACAGTGCGGATCCGGATGCCCCGAGCGCGCTCGAAATCGCTCGGGCAGTCGCTGGCATCCTTGGCTGGAAGCCCGAGGAGATCCTGCTGGATGACGACGTCATCTCGGTGGTCGGCAAGACTCCCTGGGATGCGCCGCACCCGATCGTGCTCGACCTGTCGGCCTCCCTCGCGCTCGGCTACGCACCCGTTGGCACGTTCGCGGAGACCGTTCGGCCCGAGATCGAGTGGCTGGCGAACGCGGACCCGGCAGACCTGCCGCACGATGACGACCCGTTCTTCGCGCAGTTCTTCGACTACCCGAACGAGGACATCTACCTCGACGCGCGGCGGCTGCAGCGGAGCCTGCTGCAGTAAAGGCGCCGGCTGCAGTTAGCGCGACATATCGACCAGGAGCAGCAGCGCAGGCAACTCGCTGAGGCTCGCGATGACGTGATCGGGTTCGACCGCGTCCGACGGCAGCGCGTCGCCGGTCCGGTTCAGCCAGACCGAGGTGATCCCGGCCGCGTGAGCACCGGCGATGTCGTTCTCGAGGCTGTCACCGATCATGACAGCGGATGCAGCGTCCACCCCGAGCGCGGACAGCGCGAACTCGAATATGCCCGGCTCGGGCTTCACCGCGCCGATCTCGCCCGAGATCGCGATCCCGCCGAATCGCGTCTCGATCCCGACCCGTTGCAGCTTGGATCGCTGGGTCACGCTTGCCCCGTTTGTCACGACGGCCATGGCGAGACCCGCCGCATCGGCAGCCGCGAGCGCGCCAGGAACGTCGTCGTACAGCCGGTAACGCTCGCCCTCGAGGCGCTCATGAATCCGCATCGCGAAATCGACGAGCGCGCCGTCATCGGATCCACACTCGAGAAGGGTGCGGCGCCAGGCTTCCGTCGCGACGTCGGCCGCCGCTATGGTCCCGCGCATCCACTGGTCGCCGATTTCCGACCAGTATTCCGGCCAGGCGCGATCGTTTGCGATACGCAGCGCCTCAGCTGGAATGCCCGTCCGCTCGGCAATCACGATGCACGCCGCATCGAGGCTCGCCTCGACGTAGTCCTCCTCGAGAAGGGTTCCGTCGAGGTCGAGGAGCAGCGCGTGGATCACGGAAGCTGCATCCGGAAGGCGTGCGTGCGGTACGGCATCGTCCAGTGATCGGCGCCGGCGAGATCCGGATCCGTGTCGAGCAGTTCGTTCACGCCTGCAAGGATTACGGCCTGGTCGTCGGGCGACGCGGTAATGAAGTAGCTGCGCGAGCGCACGAGGTCGAGCAGGCTCTCGCGATCGAACTCGCGCGTCCAGTCGAAGATCGCCGACTCGATCTCCCCGAACGGACCCCGCCCGAGGTGACCGCCCTCGACGAACGACTCGCCCTCCGAGCTGTGCATCACGGCGGTCAGCCGCTTGACCCAGGGCACCGACTCATCGCGGACGTTCCAGATGAGCCCGAGCCTGCCACCGGGACGGAGAACGCGCGCGACCTGCGGGAGGGCGACATCCTGGTCCACCCAGTGCCAGGCCTGGGCCGCCAGAACCAGATCCACACTGGCATCGGCGAGCGGGATGTCTTCGGCCGTTCCCTCGTGCACGATCGCCTCTGGAAGGGATGCCGACAGCTGCGCGAGCATCTTCGGCGCCGGGTCGACGGCGAAGACCTCGAGTCCCCGCGCGGCAAGCGCACGGGTCAGCTTGCCGGTGCCCGCGCCCAGGTCGAGCACGGTCTTCGCCCCCGCAGGAATCAGCCAGTCGACGGCCTCGGCCGGATACTCCGGTCGCGCCTTCTCGTAGACATCCGCGGCCTGATCGAAGGATGCGGCCTGCTGTGCAAAAACCTCGTCGCGTGCCATGACTACTTCTTCACTCTCGCTCGGAAACTGTGGGTTCGGTAGGGCAGTTCGTATGTCGTTCGGCCCGCGAGTTCCGGATGCGAGTCGAGCAGCTCCCCCACCCTATCCAGCACGCTCCGCTGCTCCTCCGGCGAGGCGACGAGGTAGATGCTGCGCGACTTCACGAGGTCGACGAGCCCCTCGCGGCTGAGCGTCTGGCTCCACGAGAAGATCCTGTGTTCGAACTCCTCGAACTGCGGATGCGCGGGGCGAACGTTTTCCACCTCGACCCGCTCATCGCGGTCGATGATGATCCCTGCGAGTTCGTTCATCCAGCCATCGCGGTTGTCGCGGAAGTTCCAGACCAGCGCGAGCGAGCCGCCCGGATTGAGAACGCGGGCGACCTCGGGGAATCCGCGCTCGCCATCCACCCAGTGCCAGGCCTGCGCCGCCGTGACAAGGTCGGCGAAATCGTCGGGCAGCGGAAGCGCCTCCGCGGTTCCCCCCGCGGTCACGACGCCAGGAACGGATGCCCGCAGCTGGGCCAGCATCCCCTCCGACGGATCGACCGCCGTGACTTCGAGCCCGCGCGCGGCCAACAGCTGCGTGAACTTGCCCGTCCCTGCTCCAAGGTCGATGGCCGTCTTGGTACCGGCCGGGATCATCCAGTCGACGACGTCTGCGGGGTAGCTGGGTCGCCCGCGATCGTACTCGGCGGCCGCAGGGCCGAACGATGCCGCGCGGGTCTGGTGTGCTTCATCCACTGTTTGAGAATAGAGCGCTCGTTTGGGGAACAGTTCGCCGAACCGCGAGTGCAATCAGGGCTCGGTCGGATGTGCGTGAGAGCATCGGGAACGTGCCATTGGATTTCACCGCGATCGACTTCGAAACCGCCAACTCATCGAGCGCCTCGGCGTGCTCAGTCGGGCTGGTGAAGGTTCGAGACGGCCGCGTGGTCGATAAGAATTACTGGCTGATCAAGCCGCCGCTCGGGCACGACGAATTCTGGGAGTGGAATACGCGCATCCACGGGCTGGTCGCTGCGGATGTCGCTGACGCACTCCCCTGGACCGAGCAGCTCCCCGATCTGGTCGCCTTTGCCGACGGGGACACCCTCGTCGCGCACAATGCCGGATTCGACATGGGTGTGATCGCCGGCGCGTGCGAGGCGACGCTCGTCGAGACCCCGTCGTTCAGTTACGCGTGCAGCCTGCTGATCGCGCGCAAGACGTACCACCTCGACTCGTACCGGCTGCCGGTCGCGGCAATGGCCGC
>JAODMY010000062.1 GCA_025465535.1 Glaciihabitans sp. | reverse complement strand
AATAGTGCCACTCGGAGGTCCGCGGCGGTATCTCGAGTCCCTGGGACAATGGACGGATGGCCAGCATCCCGCAGATCGTCGCCGCCGTGGAGGCGCTGTCCGGCGAGCGCGTAGTGGTCGGGATCTCGGGGTTCGGCGGATCGGGCAAGTCGACGCTGGCACGCTCGCTTGCGGCATCCCTTCCCTCGAGTGCTCGAATCCGGGGCGACGAGCTGACCGCCGTCGTCTCCTCCTGAGCGGAGGCGATCGGGTCCACAAGCGCCGCGGGTATCGTCGAAGAATGACGAAGACCAACGACCTCCTCGTGGACGCCTTCAGCCGAATCAGGGGGACCGCGACTTCGGCGGTGGCCGGGCTGAGCCAGGCGCAACTCGAGGCGCGCATCGATCCGGGGGCCAACACGATCGCCTGGCTGCTGTGGCATCTCGCGCGAGGACAGGATGCGCAGATCGCGGATGTCGCCGGCGAGGACCAGGTCTGGATCGCCGACGGCTGGGCGGATCGCTTCGCCCTGCCCTTCCCCGCGACGGCGTCCGGGTACGGACACTCCGTGGAGGAGGTCGCCGAGGTGAAGGGTTTGTCCGGCGAGTTGTTGGTCGGCTACCTTGACGCGGTGTGCGATCGAAGCACGAGATACGTCACTTCGCTTTCCGACGCAGATCTCGAGCGGATCGTGGACGAGCGCTGGGATCCGCCGGTCACGCTCTCCGCCCGTCTCGTGAGCATCATCAGTGACAACCTGCAGCATGCGGGTCAGGCCGCGCTCATCCGCGGCTCTCTTTTGCGACGAGCCTGACGGCTACCCCTGTTTCGGCCCTGACGGGGCTTCGGATGACCCCGTCGGCCCGATATTGAGCAACTATCCGTTCTGTCCCCTTGATTGCCGACATGTCGTCGATCGACACGCCCCCAGTCCGAGGGTAGAGGTTGTTGTTTTGGCCCCCCGCATGTTGTTTTAGCTGACCAGAGGCCTTAGCTTGGCATTGCGCGCCAGTCCCGGGGGGATGGTGCCACGTTGTATGGGGGTACACACGTGTTTAAGCAATCCGTTTTGTTGGCGACTGGTGTCGCCTTGACAATTGCCGTCGGCGTTCCGTTCCTGGGGGGTGCGAGCTCGGCCGCGAGCACGCCTGGGTACGCGTCAGGCAGCAGCGTCGATCTCTCGTCATCGGTGGTCGAGACTTCTGCGGCAGGCGCGTTGGCGGTAGGGATCCTGAGGGGGACCACAGCCGCGGCGTCGGCGTCCACCACCTCCGCAGCATCCGACGCCGCCGCATCGAGCGCCGCAGCAGCAAAGGCCACAGTCGAGGTCACCCGATCGAACGCGCAGCCCGTTGTGGGCGCAGTTCCAGTTTCCGGAGTGAGCGCGCATCTCGCCGCAAGCAGCACCAAGGCGATCGTGCGTGTCACCGTGAAGACCGCGTCAGTGACAGCGTCGAAGGCGAAAGCCCCCGCACCGAAAGCTCCAGCACCGAAATCGAAAGCCGTGGCAGCGAAGCCGGTAGCCGTAGCGCCCAAGGTCACGGCTCCAGCACCGGCCAAGGTCTGCCCGAAGAACGTCGGGGGCGTTCCGTCGACGGTCCCCGGCACCATCGTCTCGGGCCTGGGGGTCAGGGGGACGACCAACGCAGACCTCGCATCCTTCGCCCTCAGGTACAACGCGATCAGGGTTGCCAACTGCCTGCCGCCCATTCCGCTAGCCCACATCCGCTACGACTCTTGCCTGCAGCAACGAATGTTCTGGATCGCCGAAGACCCGAGCACTAACCCCGCAAGCGCGTGGGGCCACGGCGTTGCCCGCAGTGACCGCAAGCCGATCGTCGGCTGCGACGGAAATATCGCTGGTGGCATGGGCGACACCGGTGCGGCCGCCGCACAGAAGTGGTGGAACTCGCCCGACCACCGCCAGTCGCTGTACCAGCCACAGTGGGGCAAATCGAGCTACGCGAACGTCTGCATCGGTTTCGCGATATCGCACGGCGGGGTTCCGAACGACCCTGCGGCGTTCAGCCGCGAGGCGGCACGATGGGAAAACTGCTAGTCGCTGGGGAGGGGGCGGCCCGACAGGGGCATCCATCAGAGCGCGCCAGTAGGATGTTTCGGTGACCGATCCCCAACAGCCGATCAGTCGGCGAGCGGCGCGAAACGCGGCCGCGGGGCCGCCGGTTTCTTCCTCAACCGAGCCGGGCACCGCGGCGGATGACAGCGCTGCGCACAAGCGCGTCATTCTGATTGCGGTCGCTGCCGCGGTCACATTCCTTCTTCTCGGCACCGGTGCGGTGTTCGCCGGACTCGGGACGGGAAAGAGGGCAACGCCCGTCGCCAGCCCGACAGTCTCAACGCCCACACCCGCGAGCCGTGCGGTTCCTGCCGACGAGGTCGCCGTGGCGGGGATTCCCACCTGTTCGATCAGCGCTCTGGCCACCAAGACGACCCTTGGCAAGCTGTATGGCTCGGTGCTGACGACCAGCGGCGGGCAAGCCCTCTACTCTGCGCTGCCGGATGACCCCCAGGCTCCGGCCAGCGGTCTGAAATTGCTCACGGCCGCAGCGGCCATTGCCAAGCTTGGGCCCAACTTCCAAATCACGACCAAGGTCGTGGATGGCGTGACACCGGGATCCATCACGCTCGTCGGCGAGGGGGATCCCACGTTGAGTGCTGTCGCAGCCGGCGACAGCGTGTACACGGGGGCACCGACGATGGCGAGCCTCGCATCCAAGACGGTCGCGGCCTACAACATCGCGCATCCCGGGGTCCCCATTACGCAGGTCGTGCTCGACTCGACCTATTGGGATCCGACCGACAATTGGAACAGCGCCGTGCCGCGCAGCGAGCAGACCGGAGGCTTCCTCTCTGAGACGACCGCGCTGCAGGTGGATGGCGATCGCCAGAACCCGAAGCTGCAAGTGAGCCCGCGCAGCAGCGATCCGATCGCGGCTGCGGGTAAGGCGTTCGCGGCGGCTCTCGCTTCCGCTCTGGGCCAAAGCATTCCCATCAACGTGACCACCGGCCAACAAGAAGACGGAGCCCCGACGCTCGCGTCGGTGAAGTCGCAGCCGGTCTCCGTGCTCGTGAAGCAGATGTTGCTCAACAACGACGACACGCTTGCCGAGTCGCTCGCCCGCATCATCTCGGTGCAGGAAAATCTCGACGGAACGTCCAGCTCCATCCAGCAGGCGATCACCCAGGCACTGGCCGGCTACGGCCTCGACACCTCCGGCCTTTCGATCGGTGACGGTTCGGGTGAGAGCCCCGACAGCGCGATTCCCGCTAGCTTCATGGCGAAGTTCATGGCACTCGTCAACCAGGGCAAGGGCAACATGGCTTACGTCAAGGCCGGCATCCCGCTCGCCGGGCGAACGGGCGGGCTCATGGGGCGATTCATCGGAGGGGCATCCGCCGGGGTCGGCCACGTCTTTGCAATGCCCGGCTCCATCTCGAACGCTTACACACTGACTGGATACATGACGGCCAAGGACGGCACGGGGTTGTCATTCGCCTTCTTCGCCGAAGGAGGCGGGGTCACGGCATCCGCGAATGCGACCCTCGACGCCCTCGCGAGTGCGGTGTACTCGTGCGGCAAGAACCTGACGACCTACTGATGGGATCGCGCACGGGGCGGGCGCTCTTCATCATCGACGTGCAGAATGACTTCACCGAGGGCGGCGCACTCGGAGTAGACGGCGGCGCCGCGGTCGCCGGTGGGATCACGGACTACCTTCGCGCAAACCGCGAGTTCTACGATGTCGTCTTCGCCTCGCGTGACTGGCACGACGCGACCGGCGACAACGGCGGCCACTTCGCCACGGATGCCGGCCCCGACTTCGTCGTCACCTGGCCGCGGCACTGCGTAGCGGGTACCCCCGGGGCCGAATATCACCCGGCGCTCGATGTCTCCCTCGTCGACATCCCAGTACGGAAGGGCCAGGGCAAGCCGGCCTACTCGATCTTCGAGGGCACGACGGACGCTGGCGAGACGGTCGAACAGAAGCTCGATGAACTGGGCGTGACGGATGTCGACGTCGTGGGGATCGCGACGGACTACTGCGTCCGGGCATCCGCACTCGATGCGCTCGGAACCCACCGGCGGGTGCGGGTGCTCACCGACCTCATCGCCGGGGTAGCGCCGGATTCGAGCGCGGCAGCACTCGCCGAGTTGCGGGTTGCCGGCGCGGACGTCGTCGCGTCGTAGCTGCAAAGTCGTAGCCGCAAGTCCTATCTGCAAGTCTGCAAGTCGGCAAGTCGGCAAGTCTGCAAGTCGTCATCGGTCAGGAGTTGTGCGCCGGCGCCGACGTTCATAACTCAGTCTGGTTTCGTCTGCGATGCTGTATTCGGCCGAAAATCGCTCCCGGGGGAAATTCTGGGCTGAGTTATGAACGGAGGCGACGGATGAGTGTCATCGAGATCGAATCGCTCGACGACCCGCGGCTGGCTGATTACTCGCACCTGACCGACGTCGCGCTGAAGAAATCGCTCGGGTCAGAGCACGGCCTGTACATTGCCGAGTCGCTGCTCGTGCTGCAGCGCGCAATCGCGGCGGGGCATCGGCCGCGGTCCGTGCTCGCGCTCGGGAGCTCCACAGCGGACGCCATACAGGCGACGGCGGGCTTCGACATCCCGATCTTTTCCGGGCCGCCCGAGTTGCTCGAGGAGCTCACCGGATACCTGCTGCACCGCGGCCTGATTGCCGCGATGCATCGGCCGGCACTGCAGGAGCCGGCCGAACTGCTGAGGCGCGCGCACCGGATCGTCATCCTCGAGGATGTCGTCGATCCGACCAACGTCGGTGCGATCTTTCGGTCGGTCGCAGCCATCGGAGCGGATGCGGTGCTCGTGACCCCGCGCTGCTCCGATCCCTACTATCGTCGGTCGATTCGCGTCAGCATGGGGACCGTCCTGCAGGTGCCGTGGACGCGAGTCGGGGACTGGCCGTCGACGATGGAGCTACTGGCGGCATCCGGATTCCACATAGCAGCTCTCGCGCTTTCCGATGACTCTGTCGACCTGAAGGCCTTCGCGGCGACCGCCCCCGAACGCGTCGCCCTTGTGCTCGGCACGGAGGGCGCCGGGCTGACGGCGGAGGCTCTCGCCGCTGCGGACACGATCGTGCGGATCCCGATGGCGCACGGCATCGACAGTCTCAACGTCGCGGCGACCGCTGCCGTGGCGATGTACGCGCTCAGCTAGTCGGTCAGAGCCGCGACCAGGCCGCTCCGGAGCGCGATTCCGGACGCGATGGCGACCCCGAGGATGGTGACGAGAGCACCGAGGATCAGCGCGGATGCCTCTCCCGGCAGCAGCACGTGCGCCTGCTGCCCGATGGTGGCGGCCGCGACCGGCACCCCGAGCTGCGCCGCCGCAATCACACCGAGGGAGACGGGCTGACGGAAGAGTCGCATCACGGCGTGCGCGATGATGGCGCCGACTCCGAGCGCGACCCCAAGCACGATGAGCAGCGGATGCGCGAACAGGTCACCCAGCGAGAGCGAGGCGCCCAGCCAGACGAAGAACAGCGGCCCGAGGAACCCGTCATTGAGTGCGAACAGCTGCCGCGCGAGCCGGTGCGGTTCGCCGACCGCGGCCACCGCGAGCCCGCAGGCGAAACCCGCGAGCATGATCGAGACGTGGGTGCTGGCCGCGATCGCGGCGAGGCTGAACAGGATGATCAGGCTCACCCGCAGTTCGAGGGCGAAGTGCCGCTTTTCGCTTGTGAAATGGAAGCGCCGCAGCACGCCGCGCCGATCCAGCCAGCGCAGGACGAGGTAAAGCAGCGCAGCCCCCACGGCGATAACGATCGCACCGATCGCGGCAGTCGGAGCGTTCGCTGGATCGATCACAAGAGGCAGCGCCACGATGCAGGCCGTGTCCGCGATCGCAACCTGCGCGAGCGCCAGGAGAACCTTCGGTCCGCCGAGTCCGAGCTCGTCGATGGCCGGAAGGATGAGCGCCGCCGAGGACGATGCCATCAGGACCGCGTAGAGCGCCGCGTGCCCGGTGTGGAAGAAATTGGCGAGCGCTAGTCCGAGGATGGCGGCCGCGAGACCGACTCCGAGTGCGCGCACGAGGCCGGTTGCGAGGACCGGCCGGAGCCGGGCATCCCGAATCGGGACCTTGCTGCCGGCCACGAACATCGTGAGCCCGAAGCCGAGCTGGGCGAGAAAAGTGAAGGTCGTGTCGGAGGAGTGCACGAGCCCGAACCCCGAGCTCCCGATGAGGATGCCGCCTCCGAGTTCGCCCACCACGATCGGGATGCGCCAGCGGGTCGGCCACGCCAGCAGCGGGCCGAGAAGGGCGACGGCACCCACCAGCACCAGAACGGAAAAGGACACGGCCGGAGCCTATCTCCAGTTACACCAGCAGCTGGTGCTTCGCGAGCTCCTTATATAGAGGCGTCGAAATGACGAGCTCCGAATGGGTGCCGATGCCGACGACGCGTCCGTGGTCGAGCACGACGATCTGGTCGGAGTCGACCACGGTCGACAGGCGGTGGGCGATCACGATGAGCGTGCGGTTTTCGGCGACGGCGTCGATGGCCTCGCGCAACATCTGCTCGTTGAGTCCGTCGAGGGAGGATGTCGATTCGTCGAGCAGCAGGATCGGCGGCGCGGAGAGCAGCGTGCGGGCAATCGCGAGTCGCTGGCGCTCGCCGCCGGAGAGCATGATGCCGTCTTCGCCGACGGGCGCATCCAGTCCAAGCTCGTTTCGCTCGAGCACCTCGGTGAGGTTGACGGCGTGCAGCACGTCGATGCACTGCTCGTCCGTGGCATCGGGCGTGCCGAGCGTCAGGTTCTCGCGCAGCGTGCCTGCGAGCACGGGCGCATCCTGTTCGACGTAGCCGATTTGAGCGCGAAGGTCGAGACGGTCGAGGCCCCGGATGTCGACCCCGCCGAGGCGGACCACGCCATCCGTCGGGTCGTAGAAGCGTTCGATGAGGGAGAGGATCGTGCTCTTGCCTGCGCCGGATGGACCGACGAGCGCGGTGCGTTTTCCCTTCGCCGCGGCGAAGGAGACACCGTGCAGAACGGTGAGGTCGTGCTCGGGCAGGGCGTCCGGAGCGACCTCGGCGATCACCTTTTCGGTCTCCGACTTGTGCGCCGACTCCGGGTAGGTGAAGACCACGTTCTCGAAACTGATGGCGTCATCCGACTCGATGGCGGCGACCGCGACGACGCCCCGGTCGAGCTCGAACTCGCTCGGCAGGTCGATGATCTCCTGGATGCGGCCGAGCGCACCGAGTGCCTGGCTGACGGAGGTGACGGCACCGAACGCCGAGCCGAGCGGCACGATGAGCGTGAACAGCAGGATGACGAACGCGATGAGGGACGCGATCGACAGCGCTCCGCTCGCGACCCGGAATCCGCCGACCCCGAGGACGACCAGCACCGAGAGCTGCAGCGCGACGGCCGCGATCGGAACGACGAGCGCCGAGATCTTTGCGACGCCGATGCCCATGGTCCAGGCGCCCTCGGCATCCTGCTGTACCGACTCAATTTCGCGTTCCGTCGCGTTGGATGCGCGGACGGTGCGGATGGCGCCGACGGCACGCGTGACGCTCGCGGCCAGCTCGCCAACCTTGGTCTGCTGCTTCTGGCTCGCGATCCGGATGCGTCCGGCCAGCGAGCCGACGCCGACGATCGAGATTCCGATGACGAGCACGGTGAGCCCGAGCAGGATCGGATCGATCACGGCCATGGCGACGAGTGCGCCGAGGAATGTGAGGGCACCGCCGATCGAGTCGACGAGTCCCTGGGTCACCACGGCGTAGAGCAGCGTCGTATCGGAGCCGACCCGCGAGACGAGGTCACCGGTCCTCCGGGTGTCGAACTCGCTGATCGGGAGGCCCAGCAGGCGACGGACGAGTACCTTCCGCACGGAGTACACGACCGTGGTTCCCATGCGCTGCAGGAGGTAGTGCTGGAAACCGCTGACCAGCGCTGAGGCGACGAGAACGACGATGACGAGCACCGCAATCCACACCCACGGCTGCTTGTCCTGGAAGACCGTAATTCCCTGTCGAACGAGAAGTGGCTGGGCGATGCTCGCGACCGCTCCGATGATGCTGAGGGTGATCACGACCGCAACGGCCGGCTTATTCTCGAGCAGGTATGGGAGTAGCTGGCTGAATTTCGCGCGAGGCCCCTCGTCGGGCTTGCGGCGGCCGAACAGCCCACGTCGGTTGGGGGCTGCCGTCGTTTCTACGGTCATGGCTCTAGCTTCGTCCGTATTTCTTGTGAACCGCCTGTTTGGATCTGCCGAGCGCGAGCGCGATGAACTGCCAGGACGCGTTCGCGTTGCGTGCCCGCCGGACGGCGATGGCCTCGACGCGATCGAGTTCTTTGTGCAGCTTCGCGATCGCCTTGAGCGCCAGGATCGGGTCATCCGATCCGGCGTCGCCCGCGAGGGTGTGGATGACGGAGGAATCCATGGCGTCGACCGTAGTTGACGACGTTGAGGGATGTCAACTTTGGTTGACATTGGGCGCGGTCGACGAAACCGAAAAGTTGGGGTCTGCTCCGGCATGTGTTGTACTCGTCGTGATGATTGCAATCGGGCCAGTGGCGGCGACCGCGCCACCCGCGGCGCTGATATTCGGCTGATGGCCTCGCCCAGGAAGACAACCCAGCACCGCCGAAAGCCGCCCTGGTGGCGCTCCCGCGAGCGGTTAATCGCCGTCGGAGCGATTTCGCTCGGAATCATCGTGGCGGTGGTCATCGTCTTCGAAATCGTTCTTCCCCGGCAGATCACGCCGTCTGGCCCGGAATCCGTTCCTCTCCAGCCGGCCTGCCCGATGGCTGCGTCCATTGTTGTTCAAGGGTTTTCCGTCCCCGCGGGCCCCGTCGCTGGGTATTGCCAGGAGCAACTTGCCATCGCCGCCGACATCATCGCGGCGGGGATCAAATCCGGTGCGCCAACCGCTGCGGAGGAGATCGCGGTAATGACAGCGATCGGTGAGTCGAGCCTGCGAAATGTGAACTACGGCGACAAGGCCGGTCCGGATAGCCGTGGAATCTTCCAGCAGCGGACCAACTGGGGGTCCCTCGCTAACCGGATGAATCCCTATTTGGCGGCGAGAGCCTTCTACGGTCGCCTCCTCGAGCTCCCCGGCTGGCAGGGTATGACTCCGACGCAGGCCGCCCACATCGTGCAGGGCAACGCCGACGCCGACTACTACACCCAGTTCTATTCGCGAGCCGTGGTGCTTGTGGACGAGCTCAGCAAGCGGAGGATCACTCTGCCGACGTCGATCCCGTCGGCCGGTAACGGCTAGCCTTACGCTCCACTTGCGGGCAGTGCTCTAGGCGCGCGGCGGCTGCGCTCCGACGTATTGGACCGCGGCTGCACCGGCAGCGCTGCCCGCGTGAACCGCATCCTCCAGCGACGAGCCCGAGGCCAGCGCTGCAGCAAGCGCACCCGCGAACGCATCGCCAGCGCCAGTCGTGTCCACCACAGGAACACGCTCGGCCGGAATGTGGACGACGCCATCGAGGGTCGCGAGCACGACACCGTCGGCGCCAAGCGTGAGGACCACCGAGCGGCTGGTTGCGAGCAGTCTCTTCGCAATCGTCTCGGCATCCGCGGGGCCGTCGATCGTGAAATTCGCGAGCTCCGATGCCTCGCTCTCGTTGACGATGAGCGGATCGGCGAGGCCAAGCAGCTTGGGGGAGACGAACCGCGACGGCGACAGGTTCAGCACGAATCGGCCGCCCAACACGTCCAGCGCTGATGCGGCCGCAGACACGACCGCGACCGGAATCTCCAATTGTGCGAGCAGCACCGTCGGCGCGAGCTCGGTGACCAGGGCGGCCGTGGATGCGGCATCCAGCGTCGAGTTCGCACCGGCGGCCACCACGATGGAGTTCTCGCCGGAGTGTGAAACCGTGATCATGGCGATTCCGGTTGCGCCCTGCGAGCGAACGACTCGGGAGACGTCGACGCCGCTGGCCAGAAGATCGGCGAGGATGTCCGCGCCAACCGAATCGTCGCCGACCGCTCCCAGGAACGTCGTGCGCGCACCGGCGGCGGCGGCAGCCACCGCCTGGTTCGCACCCTTGCCGCCCGTTCCGATTGATACGGCCTCGCCGAGCACGGTCTCGCCCGGAAGCGGATGCCGCTCGACGACGACGGAGTAGTCCCGATTCGCGGAGCCGAGGACGACGAGGGTGGCGGCGACGCTCGCGCCGGTGTTCGCGTCGCTGCCCACGACGGTGTTCACGCGCTGGCCGAGCGCAGCGCGCGAAGGGCAACGGCGGTCGCGACGGCAGCCTCCGCCGCCTCCTCGCCCTTGTCCTCCTTCGAACCGGGAAGCCCGGCGCGATCGAGTCCCTGTTGTTCGTCGTCGAGCGTGAGGAGGCCGAAGCCGATCGGTTTGCCGGTAAGCAGGCTCACCTGGGCGAGGCCGCTGGTCGCCGCGTCCGCCACGTACTCGAAGTGTGGAGTCCCACCGCGGATGATCACGCCGAGCGCGACCACGGCATCCGCCCCCGCCTCAAGCGCGGCCTTCGACACGACCGGCAATTCGAAGCTTCCGGGAACATGGATCTCGCTGAACTCCACCTTCGACGCGGTCAGCGCGCGGCGAGCTCCCTCGAGGAGCCCGTGCGCGATCTGCTCGTGCCACTGCCCGACGATGATGGTCACTCTCAATCCGGTACCATCGGTGTGCTGGATGCTTGGCGCGCCTGAGCCGCTCATTCGATTGATCCTTTCTGGCTCGACAGCACCTGGCCGCCGAGTGTTGCGTCGTCTGGCAGGACGTGACCCATGCGGTCGCGTTTGGCCTCGAGATACTTCTCATTGAACTCGCCAACCCCGACCACGAGCGGCACGCGCTCGATGACCGTGATGCCGCGCTCCTTCAGCTGGCGCAGCTTCTCCGGGTTGTTCGTGATCGCTCGGACCTCACTGATTCCGAGATCCTCGAGGATGGCAACCGCGGCTCCGTAGTCGCGCCCATCGGCCGGGAAGCCCAGCGCCAGGTTCGCATCGATGGTGTCGAGGCCATCCTCCTGGAGGCGGTACGCCTTGAGCTTGTTGATCAGGCCGATGCCGCGCCCCTCGTGCCCGCGCATGTAGATGACGACGCCGCCCTCCTGCTGGATCGCGTCGAGCGCGGCATCCAGTTGTGGTCCGCACTCGCACTTCTCCGAGGCGAACACCTCACCGGTCAGGCACTCGGAGTGCACGCGGATCAGTGCCCCGTTGGACGGGTTTCCCGAGATGATCGCGAGATGATCGGCGCCCGTCTGGCGGTCGCGGTAGGCACGGAAGCGAAACGCCCCGTGCTCGGTCGGCACTGTCGTCTCGACCTCGAAGATCACGCGCGAGGTCTCCGGGACCGCGACGGCCGTCGGCACCTCGGAATCGCAGTGCCACTCCTGCAGGTACTCGACGAGCGCGGTGATCGTCACGACCGGGATCCCCTCCCGCTCCCCGAACTCGATGAGGCCGGGCAGGCGCATCATCTCGCCGTCGTCCGCGACGATCTCGCCAATAGCCCCGACCGGGATCAGACCTGCCAGCTTGAGCAGGTCGATCGCGGCCTCGGTGTGGCCCGGGCGTTCTCGGACGCCGCCATCCACCGCGCGCAGCGGGAGGATGTGGCCGGGCCGGTTGAGGCTAGCCGGCGTTGACTCGATGGTCGCGAGCACGCGGAGGGTGTGGGCGCGGTCGGCCGCGCTGATTCCGGTCGAGAAGCGGTCGGCGGCATCCACCGTCACCGTGTACGCGGTGCCGAGCGGATCCTGGTTGTCGAGCACCATGTACGGCAGCTCGAGCCGGTCGGCGATCTCGTTCGTCATGGGCGCGCAGATGAAACCGGACGTATGCCGGATCAGGAATGCGAGCCACTCCTGCGTCGCGAACTGCGCGGCGATGATGAGATCGCCCTCGTTCTCGCGGCTCTCGTTGTCCGCGACGATGACCGGCCGGCCCTCGGCCAGAGCGGCGAGCGCGGTGGGGATGTCAGCGAGACTCATGAGTTGCCTCCAATGGAAAAGCCGATCGACTGGCGGGAGGATGCGGCGTCGTTTTCTTCTGCTGCGCTGCCGAGCATCCGCTGCACCTGGCGAGCGAGGATGTCGGTCTCGAGGTTCACATCGTCACCGACGACCTTCGCACCGAGGGTGGTGACTTCGAGCGTCTCGGGGATGAGGGACACCTCGAACCAGCGGTCGCCGACGGCGCTCACGGTGAGTGAGATCCCGTCGATCGCGATCGAACCCTTGCGGGCGACCAGCGGTGCGAGTTCGGAGCTCAGGGCGAATCGGACGACCCGCCAGGCGCTGCCCTCCTCGATGTTGAGGATGGCGCTGGTCCCGTCGATGTGGCCCTGCACGATGTGGCCACCGATGCGGTCGCCGACCTTCGCGGCGCGCTCGAGGTTGACGCGCGTACCGGGCCGCACGCCCGCGAGCGTGGACATCGCGATCGTCTCGGCCATGACATCCGCTGTAAACCAGTCGTCGCCCTGGTCGATGACGGTGAGGCAGACTCCGCTCACCGAGATGGAGTCGCCGTGCTTCGCATCCGATACCGCGAGCGGCGCCCTGACGGTGACGCGGGCGGCGTCGGCGGTCGTGTCCCAGGCGACGACCTCGCCGAGCTCTTCGATGATTCCGGTGAACATGGTTACTCCCTCACAGGTCGTGCGGTTATCAGAACGTCGTTGCCGAGCCGCTCGAGTCTGGTGATTTCGAGCCGCTTGATGTCGGGGATGGTGTGAACGCCGATGTCGCCGAGCGCGACCCTGTCGCCACCGAGAAGTGCCGGTGCGAGATAGATCGCATACTCGTCGACCAGGCCTGCGGCTACCAGCGCGCTCGCGAGCGTCGGCCCGCCCTCGACATACACGCGACGGATGCCGCGGTGGAACAGGTCGGCAAGCGCTGCCCCCAGGTCGCGGGTTCGCGCCTCGATCAGGCCGCCGGGGTGTTTCCTCAGTTTGGCGTTCTCGGCGATCGGACGCTCGCCGATCACGACAGCAATCGGCTGGTGTTCCATGAGTTCGCCGGCATCCCCGCGCGCGGTGAGCGACGGGTCGTCGGCCAGCGCCGTCCCCGTTCCGACGAGGATCGCGTCACTCGCCTCACGTTGCTCGTGCACGCGCTGCCTGGCCGCCGTCCCGGTGATCCACTGGCTGGTTCCGTCTTCGGCCGCCGCGCGCCCGTCGAGCGTCGAGGCCCACTTGACGGTCACATATGGACGCCGCAGTGACGCCGCGGTCAGCCACTTGTGTTGAAACTCTTCCGCCTCCACGCCCAGGATGCCGCCGGTCGTTGGGATGCCGGCCGCGGCAAGCCGCAGTGCTCCGCCACCGGCGAGCGGACTCGGATCCGCAACGGCGTAGAACACCTCGGCGATGCCCGCGGCGATGAGCGCCTCGGCGCACGGCCCGGTGTGACCCGTGTGGTTGCACGGCTCCAGGGTGACAACGGCGGTCAGGCCCGACGCATCCGGCCGGCCGTCGACAGTGGCGAGGCGATTCATCGCATCGACTTCGGCGTGAGGGGTCCCTGCGCCGCGGTGCCAGCCCTCGGCGACGATGCGTCCGCCGGAATCGAGGAGGACGCATCCGACCTGCGGATTCTCGCCCGTCGCCGGACCGCGGGCGGCGAGGTCGAGCGCGCGATGCATCGCGTGGGCTGCCTGCTCGGTGGTGGTCATCCGGTCCTCAATTTTCGAGGCTCCGGGGAAATTCGGTCGGCTGCACTTCGTACTGTCCAACTCAAACCCGGCCTGATGCTCTGCCCTTCGGGCATCGCCGCAAACCGTGTGCTGCCTCCCATCCGGACTTTAACCGTCGGTCCCGGAGTTTCACCGGGTCAACCATTTCGCGCGTTGCCCTTGCGGGTTCTGCTCTCCACGGCTCGTGGACTATCACCACCGGTTCGGATTCTCACCGACCCCGGAGCACATTCATACTCTAGCAACCGAGCCTTTCCCGCGAGTATTCCGCGCAACAGGGGGTAACCCGTCTTTCCTTTGGTCGAGTAGCCCGCAGGCTGCACGGCCGCGGGCCAGCTGGCCCGCAGGCCCGCAGGCCCGCAGGTCTCTTGTCGTCGGCCACCCACTCCATCCCGCATCCCTCGCCTCTGCCACGTTCATAACTCAGCCTGTTTTTGTGTGCCGGGAGATCTCGCCGCCAAAGTACGCGGGTTCACTCGGCTCCGGTGAAAAGCAGGCTGAGTTATGCACACGCGGGGCGGGCGACACTTCTCCACCGATCGCGAATCGGCGGGGGAGATAACGGGACGGAGCGAGCACGCTGTCCGAATGGGATGGGCAGACGTGTTCGAAGAAGCCGGGGTGCGGGTGGCGAGTCGGGACCTGCTGATAGCGCACGGAGCGTCCGGGCGAATGTTGACGTCGGCAGTGAGATCGGGACACCTCATCCGCGCGCGACGCGACCATTACCTGCTACCGCAGGACTCTCGCCGGCTCGTCGAGGCCGTTCGAGTCGGAGGACGAATGGGCTGCATCACCGCGCTCGCGGACAGCGGCGTGTTCGCTGAAGATCCGCTCGGTCCCCACATTTACATCGCGCGAGGGATGTCGCGCATGCGCAGTCCGCGAAGCCGGTTTTTTCCGCTGCACGATCGCAACAGGAATGGTGCCGAGCTTCACTGGTTGCCGCTACTCGACGAAGAAAATGCCGCGGAATTCTCGGTGAGCGTGGTCGATGCCCTTGCGCAGGCTTTGCTCTGCCAGCCGCCGTGGCTGGCGCTGGCATCTGTCGACAACGCGCTTTTTGCGGGAGCTGTGACCCGCCCCCAGGTTGCCCGCATCTTCGAAACAGGCCCGGACCGGCTGCGGTACCTCGAGCAGTACATCGATGGTCGCGCGGAGGCAGGCCAGGAGACGATCCTGCGCATGATCGTTCGGGCGGCTGGTCTCGAGTGCGATCTGCAGGTCAGTGTCCCGAAGGTCGGTCGCGTCGACATGATCGTCGAAGGATGCCTCGCGCTCGAAGCCGATAGCCGACTTGCGCATGACGGCTGGGAGCGACATGTAGAGGACAGGCACCGTGATCTCCTCCTTGCTGAGCGGGGGTACATGAGTCTGCGGCCGGCGTATCAGCACACGATGAACGAGCCTCGCCTGGTGCTTGCGTCAGTGCTTGGCCTGCTCAGGCAGAGCAACCACTCGAGGCGAATCTTCGGTTGAGCGCCGCCGGGGTGGGCGGTTTCGGCGTTGTCGTGTTCATAACTCAGTCTGTTTTCGTCGAGCTTCGTCGGCACCCCCGAAAGTATGCGGGTGCAGACCGCCTGGTCGGAAAGCAGGCTGAGTTATGAACCGGGCGCGGAGCGCGCTGGGTTAGAGCCGCAGTTGGTCCCGGCCGACGAGGGCCGGCAACTCGGCGAGGGTGGAGATGACCTGGACCCCGGATGCCGCAGCAGCGCGCAAGTCGTCCGCGGTGGCTGCACCACTGCGGTCGAGCCAGACGCCCGTGAGTCCCGCCCCGGCCGCGCCGACGGCATCGGTCTTCAGTCGGTCACCGACGTACAGCGCGTCGGCCGGCTCGACGTCGAACAGCGCACAGGCGCTCAGAAATATGCGCGGATCCGGTTTCGTGAAACCCAGTGCACCGGAGGCGACGATGTGCTCGAACCGCTCAGTGATCCCGAGGCCGGTTATCTTCCTGGTCTGAAATGTCAGATCGCCGTTGGTGATCATCCCGAGTCGCCGATCGGCGAGTGCGTCGAGGCAGGGGAGCGCATCATCGTGTAGCCGCCAGGCGCCCTGGTATCGCTCGAAGTAGCCATCGAACCAGGCATCGGCCGAGTCATCAGAAAGGACAAGTGGGTCCACGAATTCGCGGGCACGGGCGCGGCGCTGCCCGGTGTAGTCGAGCTCGCCGGCGAGGTAGCGGTGGTAGTGCTTTTCCTCGAGTTCGTGCCAACGCGGGCCAGCGTCGGGCAGCCCGGAAAACTCGACTATGCCATCCGTCACGGCTTGCGCGTGTGCGAAAAGCGTATCGTCAAGGTCGAACAGCACCACTGTGATCACCAGTCAATCCTGACGGATAAATTCGTGGCCCAAACCAGCCGGGCCGCACGATGGTGGAAGTGCCGGTGACGTTGACTTCTCGCGGTTCGCGTAGGGGTATACGAACTTCAGGGCCAGGACAGGAAAACCGCCAAGGCCGCCAGAACGCGCCAGAACCCGCTAGACCGGCCAGCCCGGTTTCGGCGTCCGCGAATCCGTCGACCGGATGACGCCGTGCCAGGCCGGTGGCCGCGAGCCGTCGCGTGCGGGCACGTTCGCCGGGCCCTCGCCCGTGTAGCTGAATCCGACCTTGCGCGCGACCGAGACGGATGCCTCGTTACCGAGCATGCACTCCCAGCGGATGTCGTCGTGGCCGCGTGAAAACGCCCAGTCGAGGACGGCATTGGTCGCTTCGGTCATGTAGCCGTTGCCGCGGTGCGGGGCGCCGAGCCAGAATCCGACGTCGTTACCCTTCGGGCGGTAACCGATGACTCCGATGAAGTGTCCGCCGGCCCGCACCGCCCAGGTGTACTCGGTATCGCGCTTCCACGCGCCGGGCACGATGTCGAGGAAGAAGCCGAGCGCGTCATCCCGCGTGTAGGGCCACGGCACGGTCAGGTACTTCTCGAACAGCGGATCCTGGCAGTACTCGGTCGTGAGGTCGACGTCGTCGATCGTCGGCTGGTCGAGGACCAGCCGGGGCGTCGCGAGCGTGACCGGCTTCACGATCGCGGCAGTAGTCCGACGCGCTCGTACACGGTCGCGAGTTTGGGCTTTGCGAGTTCCTCTGCGCGGGCGGCGTTCCTGGAGAGGATGCGGTCCAGCTCGGCCGGGTCAGACAACAGCTCGAGCGCGCGGGCGCGCATCGGCTCGAAGGTCGCGACCACGGCATCCGCGACGGTCGACTTCAGGTCGCCGTAGCCGCGACCCGCGAACGACGCCTCGAGCTCAGGCATCGGGGTCGACGTGAACGCGGACAGGATCGTGAGCAGGTTCGAGACACCGGGCTTCGCGCCACGGTCGAAGCGGATCTCGCGGTCGTCATCCGTCACAGCCGACTTGATCTTCTTCGCGGTCTTCGATGGTTCGTCCATCATCCAGATCACGCCGGAGTCGGAGACCGAGGTCTTGCTCATCTTGGCCTCCGGATTCTGCAGGTCGTAGATGCGCGCGGTCTCCTTCATGATGACCGCCTCCGGCAGCTTGAAGGTCTCGCCGAAACGGGAATTGAAGCGGCCCCCGAGATCGCGGGTCAGTTCGATGTGCTGGCGCTGGTCGTCGCCGACCGGCACCGCCGTCGCGTCGTAGAGCAGGATGTCCGCGGCCATCAGGGTCGGGTAGGCGAACAGTCCGAGGGATGCCGCCTCCGTTCCCTGCTTCGCGGCCTTGTCTTTGAACTGGGTCATCCGGCTGGCCTCGCCGAAGCCCGTGATGGTGTTGAGGATCCACGCCAGCTCGGTGTGTGCCGAGACATGCGACTGGACGAACAGGATGGACTGCTCAGGATCGATGCCCGCGGCGATGTACTGGGCCGCGGTCGTGCGCGTGCTCGCGGCGAGTGTCTTCGGATCCTGCGGCACGGTGATTGCGTGCAGGTCGACAACGCAGAAGATGGCGTTGTAGGTGTCCTGCATCTCAACCCACTGCTGCAACGCCCCGATGTAGTTGCCGATCTGGAGGGAGTCGGCGGAGGGGGCCATGCCGGAAAAGAGGGTTGCCTTGGTGCTCATGCCCCAATCCTTTCAGATGCTCGATGGGCGAATGGCACGCGATAACAGGCCAATGGCCAGCGACAACTGGTCAGAGCGCGTAGTCGACCACGACCGGTGTGTGGTCGCTGAACCGTTCCTCGTAGCTTTCGGCCCGATCGACCGCGACGTTCACGACCGTGGCGGCGAGGGCCGGCGTCGCGAGCTGGTAGTCGATGCGCCAGCCGGTGTCGTTCACGAAGGCCTGCCCGCGCCAGGACCACCAGGTGTACGGGCCGTCGACCTCGCCCGCCCACTTGCGGCCGACATCCACCCAGCCGAGTCCCGCCCCGGCGTTGTAGGCGGGATCGTCCTCTGCTCCGACGAAGCGGTCCCAGTAGGCCCGCTCGTCGGGCAGGAAGCCGGCCGATTTCTGGTTTCCGCGCCAGTTGCGGATGTCGAGCTTGCGGTGTCCGACGTTCAGGTCGCCGAGGATGACGGCGAGCTTGCCGTCCGCCGCGAGCTCCGGCATCCTGGCCTCCATCGCGTCGAGGAACTTGTACTTCTCGACCTGCTTCGGGGTGTCGGCCTCACCGGAGTGAACATAGGTTGAGACGACCGTGACGATCTTGTCGCCCACCTCGTAGTCGGCTTCGAGCCAGCGGCCCGCGCTGTCGAAATCGTCGGCACCAAGAGTCACGCGGTGGATGGATGCCCCGCGGTGCTTGGGCGACTTGGCCCGCGACGCGATGGCAACGCCCGCGCGGCCCTTCGCGGTCGCCGGGTCGTGCAGGATGTCCCACTCGGCACCGAGCAGTTCCTCGAGATCGGAGGTCGCGGCCCGCACCTCCTGGATGGCGAGGATGTCGACATCCCGCGAGTCCAGCCACTTGGCCATACCCCGGCGGTACGCGGCGCGCACGCCATTGGTGTTGATGGTCGCGATTCGCAGGGGTTTGGCCATGCCGAAAAGTTTATCGAGAGGGAGTGACACGCGGCCGACGGCCGAACAGCCTTGCGAGCCCCCTCGGCCGCGCTGCGCGGGCGGCCTCCGCATCCTTCCGCTCCTGTTCGCGGCGCGCCTTCTCGGCAACCGGGTCGATCGGGAGGCCACGGTCATCCATTCCGACCCGAACCCACGAGGCCGAAACCAGGATCACTTGGCAGACGAAGTTGAAGAAGATCAGGAGGCCGAGGATGACGGCGAAGGAGGCGAGCAGCGGGTTGCTTTTCGGAACTCCGAGCAGGGCGCCGCCAAGCACTTTCAGCGCGCCGAGCCCGACGGCGCCAGCCAACACCGCGCCGCGCATCCTCTTCCACGGAATGGCCACCCCGGAGAGCACGCGGAAGAATATGCCGAGGGTTACCGCGTCCAGCGCGAACATGACCGCGAGCGTGACGACGCGTCCGACGATCGCGCCGAGCACCGAATCCGACGAGATGCCGATGAGGGGGAGCAGGGCCGTGGTCGCCGCCGAGCCGGCAACCGAGAGGGCCGCCGACACGATGAGGGCCGCTCCGAATCCGATCCCGATGGCGAGATCCTTGAGCTTGAGCAGCACGAAGTTCGTGGTGGGCTGCGGAAGTCCGAAGATGACCCGGATGGCGCTCCGCGCGGATGCCAGCCAGCCGAGCGCGGTCACCAGCACGCCGACGAGGGCGATCGCGCCGGTCCACCCGAAGACACCCGCGTTCAGCAGCTGTTTCGGGTCGATGGCGCCGGGGGATGACGTACTCGCCTTGATGAGGCCGGGCACCGCGTTCGCGAGCACGTCGATCAGGGGCTGCTGCAGCTGGTGATTGCCCGCGACGACAAGGCCGACAACCGAGAAGCCGACCCAGACCGCGGCGAAGATGGCGAAGATCGCCTGGAAGGCGAGACCGCTCGCGAGGATCGGGCCCTGGACGGTGCTGTAGTTCTGGAACACGCGAAATGCGAACAGCTTCTGCAGTCGGGCGACGAGGACGGCAATCCGACCCTGCCGCTTCTCGGCGGCCTTCGAGCCTGACTCTTGCGGCCCAGCTTCGGCGGGTTCGGCGTCCTTCGGCACCGTTTAACAGTAACGATCACCATTTCGCGCCCGCGCGGGATTGCGCTTTGCAGGATCTCCCTCTAAGCGCAGAAGTCGCGGCGCGAAGAGAAACCATTTTCACAATCGGCGTCATAGTCACTAGAACTATCGGTCTCTTCGGGTGAAGACTGCTAATGGCGGTCTTGACCCCAGGCGGGACGATGAGGACCCGGGAAATGGATCAGGGGATTTGCGCAACAGTGAAACGGGGCTAAACACCTCAGACGAGACACTCGTGGCGAACGCGCGATCGGGGGACCAGGGCGCGTTCGCCGAGTTGTGGCGCCGACATTATCGCTCGGGTGCCCGCGTTGCCCGCCAATTCACGACGTCCATTGATGCGGACGATCTCGTGTCGGAGGCCTACACGCGGATCTATCAGCGCGTTTTGGCGGGCGGCGGGCCCACCGGAGCTTTCCGGCCCTACCTCTACACGACCATCCGCAACCTGGCCGCGAGCTGGGGTGCGGCCTCCCGGGATGTCCAGGTCGACGACATCCAGGACTTCGAAGATCCGTCGACACTCGATGATCCGGCCGCGATCGCCCTCGACCGCACGCTGACCGCACGGGCCTTCCGCTCGCTGCCGGAGCGCTGGCAATCGGTTCTTTGGTACACCGAGGTCGAAGGAATGGATCCGCACGAGGTCGCTCCCATCCTCGGGATGAGCGCCAACGGTGTTGCCGCGCTCAGCTACCGCGCTCGAGAGGGGCTGCGGAAGGCCTGGCTGCAGGCGCACGTGTCGGATCCCGGCGCATCGGATGCCTGCAAGTGGACGATGTCGAGACTCGGTGAATCGGCTCGACACAGCCTCACGGCGCGTGAGACGGAGAAACTCGCCGACCACCTCGAGTCCTGCGCGAAGTGTTCCATCGTGAGCGAGGAGGTCGAGGAGGTCGGGTCGCATCTCGCGCTCGTGATGCTGCCCATCCTGCTCGGCGGAGTCGTTGGGGGCGCCATCCTTTCGGCGCTCGGCCACGCCGGAACTGCCGCGGCAGCCACGGCGGCGAGCGCCGCGATTCCGGTGGTGCCCGCCTCGTTCACCGTTCTTGCTGCGCCAGCCACATTTGCGCCGGCCGTTGCCTCGGGCCTCGCGATGGGCGCGGCGACGAGTGTGAGTGCTCTGGTCGGTTCGATCGTTGTCGTTGCGGCGGTCGGCGGCGGTGTTGCGCTCGGCATCGGCCACTCGAACTCCGCGCAGGATTTCGCGCGGCCGACGATGGATTCTTCGCTGTCCCAGGATGCGTCCGGGCACCGAGCGCCGGGTTCGCACTCCGGCTCGACGTCACCTGAGGTTCCGATCGGGTCGGTGCTCGGCGCACTTTCCACGTCGTCGCCCGCGGGGGCCGGCGGGCCGATGGATCCCGGTAGCGTCCTGTTCGAAAGCGTCAGCCGCACCCTCGGCGGAGTTGAAGCCGGCGTGACTGACGGCGCGAGCAAACTCGGCGACACGACCAAGAACCTCGTGAACACAGCCAGGGCGAAGGTGGTCGATCCCACTCTCGGCGCCGTGACTCCCGGTGCATCGCCGACCGGACAGGCCGCACCCGGCGGCGCGCCGGTGACAACCAGCATCACTCTCGGCGGAACCGGAACCCCCGGTGCGATCGTCGCGGCGCAGGCCGGCGGCATCGTCTACGGCACGGCCAAGGTGGGTTCCGACGGAAAGTTTGCGCTCCAGGTGGATGCGCTTCCCCGGAACACCGTGCTCTCCCTCGGCCAGCACCTGACGGTTCTCGGGATCGTTCTCCCGATCAAGATTCCGCTGACGATCGATACCGGCGGTCTCGGTATCGCCGTGCACCTTCTCAACTAGACAGGACTCCCGCGCTACGCGCTGGCAAAACGAACATCGCCGACGGTGCAAGGTGGTCGATATGCTCGTGGCATGCAACGGTGCGACGGTTTGTCAAGGATGAGGTCTCTACAGAGGCCGCATCGATAACGAACCTCCGCGTCGTCGACCGGACGCGCAGTCCGTCAGCTACAACGCGATCGAGACCCGCTCGGGCGAACCCTTCAGGATCGCCTGCTTGACCTCGGCGATCGCCTTGGTCACTTCGATTCCTCGCGGGCACGCGTCGGTGCAGTTGAAGGTCGTGCGGCAACGCCAGACGCCCTCCTTGTCGTTGAGGATGTCAAGGCGAACCTGAGCACCCTCATCCCGGGAGTCGAAGATGAAGCGGTGAGCGTTGACGATCGCGGCGTGGCCGAAGTACTGTCCGTCGGTCCAGAAGACCGGGCACGAAGAGGTGCATGCCGCACAGAGAATGCACTTGGTCGTGTCATCGAAGCGCTCGCGCTGGACGACCGACTGGAGGCGCTCCTTCTCGGGCTTCGACGACGCCATCAGGAACGGCTGCACGGCCTTAAACGACTCGAAGAACGGATCCATGTCGACGATCAGGTCCTTCTCGAGCGGAAGTCCCTTGATCGCTTCGACGTAGATCGGCTTCGTGATGTCGAGATCCTTGAGCAGGGTCTTGCAGGCGAGACGGTTGCGTCCGTTGATGCGCATGGCATCCGAGCCGCACACGCCGTGCGCGCAGCTGCGGCGGAACGACAGCGAACCATCGATCTCCCACTTGATCTTGTGGAGCGCATCGAGAACGCGATCCGTGCCGTGCATCTCGACGTCGAAGTCCTGCCAGTGCGGCTCGGTGTCGACATCCGGATCGAACCGCCGGATGATCAGGGTCACGGTGAACGACGGGACTTCCGCGATGGGGGTTGCTGGTGCGCCCTCGGCAATAGCAGTGCTCATGGGTTAGTACTTTCTTTCCATCGGTGGGTAGTTCGTAATCACGACCGGTTTCCAGTCCAGCGTGATGTGGTCGCCCGCATCAGCCGACTCTGGGTCACCGGTCCGGTAGGCCATGGTGTGAACCAGGAATTTCTCGTCATCCCGCTTCGGGTAGTCCTCGCGCATGTGACCGCCGCGCGACTCGTGACGTGACCGCGCGGAGTAGACGAGCACCTCGGCAAGGTCGAGAAGGAATCCGAGCTCAACCGCCTCGAGGAGGTCGGTGTTGTAGCGCTTGCCCTTGTCCTGGATCCGAATGTTCTTGTACCGCGCACGAAGCGTCTCGATGAGCTCGGTGACCTCTTTGAGGCTCTCCTCCGTGCGGAAGATCTGGGCGTTCCGGTCCATCGAATCCTGCAGCTCCTTGCGGATGACCGCGATGCGCTCGGACCCATCGCCGGCGCGAACGCTGTCGAGGAGGGCGCGGATGCCGTGGGCCGGATCGGCGGGAAGCGGAACCCACGGCGCATCCTTGACGAACTTGACGGCGTTCTGGCCGGCACGCTTGCCGAAGACGTTGATGTCGAGCAGCGAGTTCGTACCGAGGCGGTTGGAGCCGTGGACGCTGACACACGCGCATTCGCCCGCGGCGTACAGGCCGGGAACGACGTCGGTGTTGCTGCGCAGAACCTCGGCGTTGTTGTTCGTCGGGATGCCGCCCATCGCGTAGTGCGCGGTCGGCAGGACCGGCACCGGCTCGGTGTACGGCTCGACGCCGAGGTAGGTACGCGCGAATTCGGTGATGTCCGGCAGCTTCTCGTCGATGACGGCCGGCTCGAGGTGAGTGATGTCGAGGTAGAGGTAGTCCTTGTTCGGCCCGGCTCCGCGACCCTCGCGGATCTCGAGCGCCATCGAACGGGCAACGATGTCGCGAGGAGCAAGGTCCTTCAGGGTCGGCGTGTACCGCTCCATGAACCGTTCGCCGCTGGCGTTGCGAAGGATCGCGCCCTCGCCTCTGGCGGCCTCGGAAAGGAGGATGCCGAGCCCGGCGAGTCCGGTCGGGTGGAACTGGAAGAACTCCATGTCCTCGAGCGGGAGGCCCTTGCGCCAGATGATGCCGACGCCGTCGCCCGTGAGCGTGTGGGCGTTGGATGTGGTCTTGAAGATCTTGCCGAAGCCGCCGGTCGCGAAGATGACGGCCTTGCCCTGGAACACGTGAAGTTCACCGGTTGCGAGCTCGTAGGCGACGACACCGGACGGAACTTCCTTGCCATCCTTGACGCTCATCACCATGTCGAGCACGTAGTACTCGTTGAAGAAGTTGATGCCGAGGCGAACGCAGTTCTGGAACAGCGTCTGCAGGATCATGTGGCCCGTGCGGTCGGCCGCGTAGCACGCGCGGCGAACGGGAGCAGCACCGTGCTCGCGCGTGTGCCCGCCGAAGCGACGCTGGTCGATCTTGCCCTCTGGCGTCCGGTTGAACGGGAGTCCCATGTTCTCGAGGTCGAGGACCGCGTCGATGGCCTCCTTCGCGAGGATCTCGGCGGCATCCTGGTCAACCAGGTAGTCGCCGCCCTTGACGGTGTCGTAGGTGTGCCACTCCCAGTTGTCTTCCTCGACGTTTGCGAGGGCCGCTGCCATTCCGCCCTGCGCAGCGCCCGTGTGGGACCTGGTGGGGTAGAGCTTGGAGATGACCGCGGTGTTGGCGTGTGGTCCCGCTTCGATTGCGGCGCGCATCCCGGCCCCGCCGGCGCCGACGATGACGATGTCGTGCTGGTGATAGTGGACGCCGTCGATGATCGTGCCGTCGGCGATCATTTCGCCGGTGGTGTCGGGGCCGACCTTGGCTTGGGGTGTGCTGGCTTTCGGAGTGCTCGCCTTGGCTGCTGCGGGCTTGCGTGCGGTCGGCTTCCGCGGAGTCTTTGGTGCGCCTGCCTCGGCGCCACCTGTCACATCGGCCATTACTTGACCGGGCAGAAGGTCGGAAGCGTTCCGGCGGCAGCGTTCGCTGGGCAGGGGTCAAACGTATAAATCACAAGGGTTCCAAGCACGAGTAGGACGACGGTTGAGACAAGAATCGCGGTGAGCAGAACCCGTCGGAGGACCACGCGGTGCGCGTAGTCGTTGACGATGGTGCGCATTCCGTTGGCGCCGTGGATGAGGGCGAACCAGAGCAGCAGCGTGTCCCAGACAATCCAGAACGGCGTCGCGTACTTACCCGCTATGAACGCGAAGTCGATCTCGCGAACGCCGGCACCGGAGGCCAGGTTGACGAACAGGTGGCCGAAGATCAGAACGACGAGGAAAAGGCCGCTGATCCGCATGTACAGCCAGCCCCACTTCTCCCAGTTGACGCGGCGCTTCTTGGGCGGCGCGTACGAGGAACGGGGTGCCGGGATCGTCTCGGTAGTCATGCTGATGGGTGCCCCGTAGCCTCGAGGATGATGTTGGAGATCTGGCGAGGGGCGAACCCGGCGACCAGGACGATCCAGAGCAGGATGACGATGATGAACAGCAGCCGCTGGTGCCTCGCGCCCACACTCCAGAAGTCGATCAGGATGATGCGGAGGCCGTTGAGTGCGTGATAGCCGATCGCGATGACCAGGGCCAGCTCACCGAGCCCCATGATGGGCGTCTTGTACTGGTCGATGACCGCGTTGTACGCCTGGGGTGAGATCCGAACGACCGAGGTGTCGAGGATGTGCACCAAAAGAAAGAAGTAGATCGAAACACCGGTGATGCGGTGCAGGACCCAGGACCACATTCCCTCGCGCCCACGATAGAGGGTGCCAGCGAGTCGTCGCGGTGGCTTGATCTTGGGCTTGGCTACCGGCTGCGGTGCCAGGGTACCGGCCGAGTTCTCTGGCACGCGTAACCCTCCTTGGCTGTGATCTGGACCATCAATCGATCCGGCTTTGGATATGAGAGTGAACCTTTTCAGTCTATTCCCGGCTTCGGGGGGTTGCTGCCAAGGTAAGCCTAATTATCTCGACTTCAAGAGACTTTTGAATCCTCGTTGAGGGCGCGAGCCCTCGTGAGCACGCTGTCGTAGTGCCCGATCAGCTGGTCGCAGACTGTCTCCCAACTGCGACCGAGCACCGCTCGACGCCCGGCCTCGCCCATTCGCCGCCGCAGCGCCGGGTCACGCGCGAGCAACTCGACGGTCGCGCGGAGCTCCGCCCCCGGCCGGCGGCCGGGAGGATCGGGGTCGTACAGGAATCCGTTGATCCCGTGCTCGACCAGGTCGATTGGCCCGCCGGCGTGAGGCGCGACGACGGGCAGTCCGCTGGCGTGCGCCTCCTGCACGGTCTGGCCGAACGTCTCCTCTTCACCCGTGTGCAGGAAGACGTCGAAGCTCGCGTATGCCGCCGCGAGCGCTTCTCCGCGAAGCTGGCCGAGGAAGCTGACGGGCATGCCGCCGAGCGCCTTCCTGATCGCGGGCATCCCTGGTCCATCGCCGACGATGACGATTCGGATGCCGGGAACGCCCCGGAGGGCCGCCATCCTCTCGAGCTGCTTCTCCGGCGCGACCCTGCCGACGTAGCCGACGACGACATCGCCAGCCGGCGAGAGTTCGTGGCGAAGGAGGATTGCCGCATCCATCGTCCGATTGCGTGGGTGATAGGTCTCGAGATCGACGCCGCGGCCCCAGCGCCCGAGCCGGGTCATTCCCACCCGCTCGAGGTCGGCCATGGTCGCCGATGACGGAACGAGGGTCAGGCTCGCATCACGATGGATGCGTCGCAGCATTCGCCAGGCGAGCGGCACCGCCGCGGCAAGGCCGTTGCGTTTCGCGTAGCCGGCGACATCCGTCTGGAAGATCGCGACGGTCGGGATCCCGAGCCGCCTGCTCGCGGCGATGGCCTCGCCGCCGAGCAGAAACGGGGATGCCACGTGGACGACGTCAGGCGCGAAATCCTCGATGGCCCGCTGGACGTGGAAACCCGGAAGGCCAACCGGGAACTGCCGATAGGCGATCGCCGGGACCTGGACCACAGGGAAGCCGGCATAGTGCGCCGGTGCTCCGGCCGACGGCACCATCACGGTCGCCTCGTGGCCGCGAAGAGCCAGATGCTCGAGCACCTTGCAGACGCTGGTTGTTACTCCGTTGACGGTGGGAAGGAAGCTCTCAGTCGTTACGAGAACGCGCATGTTAACGAACGCTAGGGCGGCGTGGTAGCCGGGAAGCGGCTGGAAGATGGCCACGGGGCCACCAGTGCGTAAGCGTCTATGGTTATTCGCATGACAGAGCAGCCGCGGACCAGCCTTGACCGGTTCTACAGCGTGATTCCCGCCGGTGGCGTCGGTTCGCGACTGTGGCCGCTTTCCCGGGCGGATGCCCCCAAGTTCCTGCACGATCTCACGGGCTCGGGGCACACCCTCCTTCGGGACACCTGGGACCGCCTCGCACCGCTTTCCGGTGCCGACCGCATCATGGTGGTCACCGGTCGCGCGCACCGGGCCGCGGTCGAGGAGCAGCTGCCTGAGTTGAAGGATCCGAACGTCGTGCTCGAGAGCGAGCCGAAGGATTCGACGGCGGCAATCGGGCTGGCGGCGGCCATCCTGCTGCACCGTGAACCGGATGTCATCATCGGCTCGTTCGCGGCCGATCACGTGATCGGCAACCAGCCTCGCTTCCGTCGCGCGGTCACCGAGGCTGTCGCGGCCGCGGACGCGGGATACATTTCGCTCATCGGCATCACGCCGAGCGAGCCTGCGATCGGCTTCGGCTACATCCACTACGGCGACCAGATGTCGATCGAGGGTGCGCCGCACGCCATGATGGTCGACCGGTTCGTCGAGAAGCCCGACCTCGAGACTGCGGAAACCTACCTCGCCGACGGAACCTACCTCTGGAACGCCAGCATGTTCATCGCCCGCGCTGATGTCCTGCTCGCGCAACTGGGGGAGTCGGAGCCGGAGCTCCTCGCTGGCCTCACCGAACTCGCCGAGGCGTGGGACACCCCCCGTCGCGGTGCGGTCGTCGACAAGGTCTGGCCGGGGCTGAAGAAGATCGCTATCGACTACACGGTCGCGGAACCCGCCGCCGCGGCTGGGCGCACGATCGTTATCCCCGGCGACTTCGAGTGGGACGACGTCGGCGACTTCGCGTCGATCGCCAAGATCCACTCGCGCGGCCGCAAGAGCGACCTCGCAATTCTCGGTGAAGACGCGCGTGTTCTCGCCGACTCGTCGACCGGGGTCGTGATCAGCCAGGGCAAGCGGTTGATCTCGCTCATCGGCGTCACCGACATTGTCGTCGTCGACACGGAGGATGCGCTGCTGGTCACGACGACGCAGCACGCGCAGCGTGTCAAGTCGGTCGTCGACGCCCTGAAGTTATCCGGCCGCAGCGATGTTCTCTAGTGCAGTGACGTTCTCTGGGATAGTGACGTTCTCTAGGATCGAATCATGACCGATCAGGCCACCCCCAAAGCCGGGCACGCAGACGCCGGGCACGCGATCAACTGGACCGCCCTTCGTGCTGCCGCGAACGAGGCCATGTCGCACGCGTACGCCCCGTACTCGAAGTTCCCGGTCGGAGTTGCGGCCCTCGTCGACGACGGTCGCATCATCTCCGGCTGCAACGTCGAGAACGCCTCCTACGGGCTCTCGCTCTGTGCCGAGTGTGCGCTCGTGTCGTCGCTGCACATGACCGGCGGCGGCAGACTCGTCGCCTTCACCTGCGTGGATGGCGCCGGCGGCATTCTCATGCCCTGCGGTCGCTGCCGCCAGCTGTTGTACGAACACTCCACGAGTGGGATGCTGCTCGAGACCGTGTCCGGGATACGGACTATCGACGAGGTCATTCCCGACGCGTTCGGTCCTCGTGAGCTCGAAGAATTTGCCGCAAGAAACAAGTCTTAGGCGCAACGAACACGCGCAATCAGCTGCGCGGGAGGGGGAGTGGATGGGCCGAAAAAACGAATCATTTCGTTTTCATTTCCGGACAGTACCGGAATTGTAACCATCTTGCCGGATGGCTTGTACCTATGCACCAGCCAACCATCCGGATCAGTAGCCTGTATCAACATTCCCAGCACGATCCACGCACACAGCCTCACCAGGCGTGCTTGAGCGTCGTGCCATTCACGTTAGGAAACACATTGTCCATCTCATCGAGAAAGATCGCGGTCGCGGGTCTCGCCGCCGCGAGCGTGGTTGCCATGCTTGCAGGATGTTCCGCGGCGCCCAAGGCAGCAACGGGCGCGGCGACATCGAAGTATCTGCCCTGTGTCGTTGGGGATACCGGCGGGTTCACCGACCACTCCTTCAACCAGCTTGCGCTCAACGGCGTCGTCGCGGCGTCGAAGAAGATCGGCTCAACGTACAAGAAGGTCCAGTCGACCAGCGCCGACGACTACGCACCCGCGATCGCGAGCCTCATCAGTGAGAAGTGCAACATCATCGCCGCTCCCGGATTCAATTTCATCGCGTCGGTCAAGGCCGCAGCGACCAAGAACCCGAAGACCGACTTTGCGATGATCGATGACAACTCGATCACGCTGCCGAACGTCAAGGACATCGTGTTCGAGACCGACGAGGCTGCGTTCCTCGGTGGCTACGCCGCCGCCGCTTACTCGAAGACCCACGTCGTCGCCACCTGGGGTGGTGCGCAGTACCCCTCGGTCTCCATCTACATGGATGGCATCGCCGACGGCATCGCGTACTACAACCAGCAGAAGCACGCCAGCGTCAAGCTGCTGGGTTGGAACGAGGCGACCCAGAAGGGCACGTTCATCGGTAACTTCACCGACCAGAACCAGGCCAAGACTGTGACGCAGAACTTCCTCGACCAGAAGGCGGACGTCGTCATCCCGGTCGCCGGTTCGCTCTACCAGGGCGCCGCTGCGGCAATCACCGGTTCGGGCAGCTCGGCTGTGCTCGAGGGCGTCGACGCCGACATCGTGCAGACGGACCCGAAGTACAAGGACCTCTTCCTCGTCTCGATCCTCAAGCGCGTCGACTCCGCCTCGCAGGCAGTCGTCGAGCAGTCCGCGAGCAGCAAGGCATTCGATAACTCGACCTACGTCGGCACGCTGGCGAACGGTGGAGTGAGCCTCTCGTCGTTCCACGACTTCGGATCCAAGATCCCGTCCACACTGCCCGCGGAACTCGCGACAATCAAGGCCGGGATTATCTCAGGGTCGATTAAGGTAGCCTCGCCGTCGTCGTTCAAGAAATAGGCATTTCCACGCCGATTCGCTCGGCGAAGTAGTATCGCTCCACCGGCCGTCACTGGTCGGGAGGCGTGACAAGGGAGTCTCCCCGTTACGCGTTCCGACCAGTGCGGTCTTCCACTATTTGTGCGCCGGGCGGGGTTCCCCGCTCGTGCTATTCGATTGTGAAGTACCCATCGCATGAAACTCGAACTGCGCGGGATCACCAAGAATTTCGGTGCCCTCGTCGCGAACGACCACATCGAACTGGCGGTCGAGCCGGGAGAGATCCATTGCCTCCTCGGTGAAAACGGCGCAGGCAAGTCCACGCTCATGAACATCCTGTACGGCCTGTACCAGGCCGACAGCGGAGAGATCCTGCTCGATGGGGTGGCCCAGCATTTCGCCGGCCCCGGAGACGCGATGCGTGCAGGCATCGGCATGGTGCACCAGCATTTCATGCTCATCCCGGTATTCACGGTCGCCGAAAACGTGATGCTCGGCCACGAACAGTCGAAGGCGGGATTTCTCGACCTGTCCGCAGCGCGGGCGAAGGTGCGCGAGATTTCGGCGCGATTCGGATTCCACGTCGATCCGGATGCGCTGATCGAAGATCTGCCGGTCGGCGTGCAGCAGCGGGTTGAGATCATCAAGGCGCTCTCCCGCGACGCGAAGGTCCTGGTCTTCGACGAGCCGACCGCGGTTCTCACGCCGCAGGAGACCGACGAGCTCATGGTCATCATGAAGCAGCTGAAGGAGAGCGGAACGGCAATCGTGTTCATCACGCACAAACTGCGCGAGGTTCGCGAGGTCGCCGATCGCATCACGGTCATGCGGCTGGGCAAGGTCGTCGGCGAGGCCGAACCGACCGCGACCAACGCGGAACTCGCGTCCCTCATGGTCGGACGATCGGTCGAGTTGACCGTCACGAAATCGACCGCCGTCACGGGCGAACACGCTCTTGTCGTCGAGGGCCTCAGCGTCATCGACGCGCACGGCCAGGTCGCCGTGGACGACGTGAGTTTCGAGGTGCGAGCGGGGGAGATCCTCGCGATTGCCGGTGTGCAGGGCAACGGCCAGACCGAGCTCACCGAAGCACTGCTCGGGATCCAGAACCGGGTCACCGGAACGATCACGCTCGACGGTAAGAACCTGCGCGACCTCCCGATCAACGAGATTCTCGAAGCGGGCGTCGGATTCATCCCGGAGGACCGCCAGGACGACGCGCTGATCGCCGAGTTCACGATCGCCGAGAATCTCATGCTTGACCGGGCCGACGGGGCACCGTTCGTGAAGGGCGGCGCGCTGCAGCTTAAATACCTGGCCGAATTCGCGACCGAAAAGGTCAGGGAGTTCGACGTCCGGACGCAGGGAATCGGCACCATGGTCGGTCGGCTCTCCGGCGGAAACCAGCAGAAGGTGGTCCTCGCCCGCGAACTCTCGCGCGACCTGCGCCTGTTCGTCGCCGCCCAGCCGACAAGGGGACTTGACGTCGGATCCATCGAGTTCGTCCACGAGCGCATCGTCGCGACACGCGATTCCGGTGTTCCCGTGATCGTCGTTTCGACCGAACTCGATGAGGTCGTCGCTCTCGCCGACCGCATTGCCGTGATGTATCGGGGCAAGTTCGTCGGTATCGTCCCCGGCAACACCTCGCGAGAGGTTCTTGGACTCATGATGGCCGGGGAAGTTCCGGCCGGAACGGAGGTCGCGGCATGAGCGGCGAAATTGCGTCGTCCATACCCGTCGCCGATACAGGGACCGATCGTGCCGAACTCGCGCTCGGGGAAACCACGCCGGGTGATGGCGAGCCCGGGGGGTCCGGCTCGGCAGCCTCCGATCGCGCGAACGGCATCCTGCGCGAGATCTTCAGCGGTAGCGTCACGCTGACGGTCCTCTCGATCGTGCTCGCGCTCGTCGCCGGCGGCATCCTCATGGCTGCAACCAACTCCAACGTGCAGGCTGCGGCAGGCTACTTCCTTGCTCGCCCCTCTGACACGCTGTCCGCGATCTGGCAGTCGGTCTCCGGCGGGTACGTCGCGCTGTTCCGTGGCGGCGTCTACAACTTCGAGGCGACGAACTTCGCCACCGGGATGCAGTCGTTCCTCGGCGGTAACGGCCAGGCCGGCAGCCTCGGCTACGCGACCCCGCTCATCGCGGCCGGCCTCGGTATTGCGGTGGGCTTCCGCTCTGGCGTCTTCAACATCGGCGGACAGGGCCAGGTCCTCGTCGCGGCCGCGCTCGCCGGCTACGTGTCCTTCGCCTGGAACCTCCCCGTCGGGATCCACATGATCGTCGCGGTTCTCGCGGCGCTGATCGGCGGTGCCATCTGGGCGGGCATCGTGGGCCTGCTGAAAGCGAGGACCGGCGCGCACGAGGTGATCGTGACCATCATGCTCAACTACATCGCGTTCTACCTGCTCGACTATTTCCTGCACACCCCAGTGCTTCGGGCACCCGGATCGCAGAACCCGCAGACACCCGCCGCCCAGCCGAGCGCAATATTGTTCCCGCTCCTCGGTAACGAGTACGCGCTCGACTTCGGCTTCATCCTCGTGATAGCCGCCACGATCTACTGCTGGTGGCTGCTGTCGCGCTCGAACCTCGGCTTCAAGTTCCGCGCCGTGGGTGAGAACCCGCGGGCGGCACGCGTCGCTGGTATCCGGATCAACCGGATGTACATCTACGTCATGTTGATCTCGGGCGTCCTGCTCGGGCTCGCGGGGGCCTACCAGGCGCTCGGCAACCCGTCCGGCGTCACCGGATTCGGCGGCAGCATCGACGCGGGGATCGGCTTCAGCGGAATCACCGTCGCGCTGCTCGGCCGGTCGCGGCCGTGGGGTGTGTTCGCCGCCGGGATCCTGTTCGGGATCCTGCAGGCCGGCAGTTACACGATCCAGGCCGACCAGCAGGTCGACCCGAACATCGTGCCGGTCATCCAGTCGGTCATCGTGCTCTTCCTCGCCGCGCCGCCGCTCGTGCGCGCGATCTTCCACCTCCCAGCGCCGGCGCGACGCGAACCGAAGGCGAAGAAGCCGAGCGCCACAACCCCGTCCGTTCCAACACAGAAGGTGGCGGACGCGAAATGACTGCTGTCGATACCCGCCCAGCCGAGCCAGGTCCAGTGGACCCGGACCAGCCGAGTGCCAGCGCGGACGCACTGCTCGCCAGGCGCTCCTGGAAGTCGCCGATCCTGTTCGGCGTCTTCGCCATCCTCCTGTTTATCCTGCTCGTGCCCTTCGGCCGCGGTGGCAAGGCGATCTTCGACTTCACCTCGACCAGCCAGAAAGACGCGTACCAGATCCCGCTGCTCACGCTCGACAGCCACCTCACCGAGATCATCACCGCGATCATCCTGGTTCTGATGGCTGCCGGCTCCGCGTATTTTGCGGTCAAGCGCCGCAAGATGCCGCTCTGGTACGTGATCGTGTTCACCGTGATCGTGGTCTTCGGATTCCTCGTCTGGACCTCAGCCGACACCGGCCACAACCTGACCATCACGAGCCTCCTGGTCGGTGGCCTCGGTCTCAGCGCACCGCTGATCTTCGGTGGACTCGGCGGCGTCATCTCCGAGCGGGTCGGCGTGACTAACGTCGCGATCGAAGCCCAGCTGCTGTTCGGGGCGTTCCTTTCCGCCGTGGCGGCATCCCTCACCCAGAACCTGTTCGTTGGAATCATCGCAGCCATGGTCGCGGGCGTCCTGGTCTCATTCGTGCTCGGAGCGTTCTCGATCAAGTACGCCGTCAACCAGGTCATCGTCGGAATCGTCCTCAACGTGCTGGTGCTCGGCTTGACGACCTTCCTCTACGAGCAGGTCCTGGTCGGCAACGCCAGCGTGCTGAACGCTCCGCCGCAGCTCACGGTCATCAACATCCCGCTGCTCAGCGAGATCCCGATCATCGGCCCGCTGCTGTTCAGCCAGACGATCATCGTCTACATCATGTACGTCGCGGTCGCCGCGGTCTTCATCGGCCTCTACCGGACGCGCTGGGGACTTCGTCTTCGCGCGGTCGGCGAGCATCCCCAGGCCGCCGACACGGTCGGCATCAACGTCGCGCGCACCCGATTCTGGAACGTTGCGCTCGCGGGAGCCGTTGCGGGCCTCGGCGGGGCGTTTTACACGATCGGATCGGTCGGATCGTTCAGCCAGGACATGACCAACGGCGCGGGATATATCGCGCTGGCCGCGGTCATCCTCGGACGCTGGGATCCGGTCCGGGTGACCCTCGCGGCCCTGTTGTTCGGCTTCGCCGAGAACATCGGACTCGCGGCGGGACCCATGGGATCGGCCGTGCCGAACGACTTCCTGCTCATGCTGCCGTACCTCGTCACGATCTTCGCGGTCGCCGGCGTCGTCGGTCGCGTGCGTGGCCCGGCCGCCGCGGGGCGCCCCTACATCAAGTCCTAGCGTGTTTATCGAATGCCCTATAACTGTTGATCACTGGTCGGCGACACCGACAGTTATAGGGCATTCGATCGCGAAGTAAATGGCCGCGGCGGGTCGCGCTCACATCAAGTTCTAGCGCGGCTAGGCGGTGGCGTTGGCGGCGAGGAAGTCGCGCAGGACCTGTTGCGACGCGTCGATCGTCGCGGCCAGGATCGCGTCACCCTTGGCGGCGGATGCCGTGGCCGGGTCGCCGAAGACACCGCTGGCCGAAAACGGGTGCAGCTGCATGGGGCGCACGCCGAAGTCGTCCGGGAAGTCCGGGTACGCGCTCTCGTAGCGGTCGGGATGCACGAGGCCCGGAGAGATCGCCAGGATGATCGAGGTCTCGACCTCCTCGGCGTGGTTCAGGCCGGCGAACGCTGGACGACTCTCGCGCAGGCGGGCGACCGCGTCATCCATCCCGGGATAGTCGAGGACGATCGCGGGAATGTCGCGTTCGTCGTTGAGGATCCGCACGGCTTCGGTGAGCGGCGCGCGATTGCCCCAGTCGCCGTTCACGATGGCGAATGCGCGCGCGCCGGAGTGCACGAGCGAGCGTCCGATGTCCACGGCGATCGCGGTCACCGTCGCGGGGGAGAGCGACACGGTTCCGGGATAACCGGCGTTGTTCCAGGTCTCGCCATAGGCGATCGCGGGGAGGAGGACGGCATCCAGCCGGTCCGCGAGTTCGGCCGCAACGCGCTCGGCGGTCAGGGTGTCGGTCGCGAGCGGGAGGTGCGGTCCGTGCTGTTCGAGGGCACCGAACGGGAGGATCGCGAGCCCGGCAGTCGCAGCGAAATGGGCGGCCACATCCGTCCAGGAGTTGTCGGCGGCGCGGACGCTCACGGCACGCTCACCAGGCGCTCACGAACCCTCACGGCGGCGCGGGCGTTCAGGAAAGCACAGCTGCTCATGGCGCGTAGTCCTGGATGCGGCGTCCGTGCGACGTGTCGCGAAGTTCGGGGACGCGGCGGTTCAGTTCCTCGATCGCGGGGGCGACGTCCAGCGTGGTCAGCCTGTGGTCGCGGACGACGACGTTTCCGTCGACCAGCACGGTCGAGACGTCGCTCGATTTGACGCTGAGCACGAGCGCCGCCGCGAGGTCATGCATGGGCTGCATGTGCGCGCCGCGGGTGTCGATCAGGACGATGTCGGCGCGATAGCCCGGCAGGAGAGCGCCGAGTCTTCCCTCCTGGCCGATGGCTGCGGCACTCTGCCGGGTCGCGAGGTCGAGGGCGTGTTGCGACGTGAGCCAGGTCGCGTCGTTGTGGCGATCCTTCTCGGTGAGCGAGAGAAAACGCATGCTCTCGAGGACGTCGAGTGTGTTGTGGCTGCCGGGCCCGTCCGTGCCCACCCCGACGGTGATGCCCGCGTCGTGCAGCATCCGGACCGGAGTCGTCCCGGACTGTGCATGCTTGAGGTAGACCTTGTTGCAGCAGGCCACGGCGACGCGATCGCTGTGCGGGATGAGCCAGCGCAGGTCGTCCTCGATGATCCCGGCGCCGTGCGCGATGAGGACGCCGGTCTCGAGGATGCCGGTGTCATTCAGCACCTGCACGGGCGTGACGCCGCGCTTGGCCAGGCTCGAGGTGGTCTGCCCGGGGCTCTCGGACGTGTGGATATGCGTCCGGATGCCGAGCCGTCGCGCGTGCTCCGCCGTCTTCTCGAGGTCCGCGTCGTTCACGGTGTACGGCGCGTGCGGCCCCATCGCCGTCATGATCCGGCCGTTCGCCGCGCCGTTCCACTTCTCTGCGAACTCCGCGCCGCGCTCGATGCCCGCCTCGCCCTGGGAGGAGAAGTAGGTCTCGGCGAGCAGGGCGCGGGCGCCGGTCTCGTCGACGACGGTCGCGATCTCGTTCATGTCGAAGTAGTGGTCGGCGAAGGTGGTGACGCCGGCCAACAGCATCTCCGCGACGGCGAGCTGGGCGCCGAGCCGGACATCCCGCGGAGTCATGTTGACTTCCATCGGCCAGATGTGGTCGTTGAACCAGGTGTGAGTCACGACGTCCTCCGCAGAGTTGCGGAACATCGTCATGGCGGAGTGCGTGTGCGTGTTGATGAGGCCGGGGATTGCGACGTGGCCCGTGCCGTCGATGAGCTTTCCCGCCGTCTTCGCCGGCGCGATCTCCGCTTCGGTGAGCTCGGACGCTGGCACGACCCAGAGGATCTCGCCGTTCGCGATGCCGATGGCCCCGTCATCAAGGAAGTGCGCGACTCCGCCGGCGGTCGGGTCGGCCGGACGCAGGCGCGGATAGTCGGGCAGGCCCGGTTCTGTGCTGGTCAGTACGGTCGCGCCGGTGATGATGGTTTCTGCTTGCGCACGCTCGCTCATTCGCACAATCCTATTGATCGCAGCAGGCGGGCCGACTCGTTTTCGGGCCGCGGCCGCGCGTGGAAGACTTGGCGGATGCATCCGGAATCCCTGATCCTCGACCTGTGGGACGGCGAGTCCCACCGCGGAGTCTCGACCATCCGCTGGACTGCGGATCCCGCAGCTCCCGCTCTCGACGCCGTCATCGAGTCGGTCACGGCGGCGGATCCCGATCCGCAGATCGCTGCTGCCCGTTCAGAGTTCAGTGTGATTCCCGGCCTCATCGACACCCACGTCCACCTCATCGGGTACGCGGGGGATCGGCGCCAGGATTTCCTGAGCTGGCCGCTCGTCACCCGCCCCGAGGAGCAGGTGCTGCACGGGCTCGCCAATGCGCGAAAGGCGCTCGCGGCGGGCGTCACGACGCTACGCGACCTCTCCGCGGATGACGTTCAGTTCTCGCTTCGCCGCGCCATCGATGCCGGCATCGTCGAGGCCCCACGGCTGCAGGCGTTCGGGATGGTCGGCATGACGGCGGGCCACGCCGACCTGTTCATCCCGCCGGCGTTCCCGATCCGAAAGCCGACGGCCGATGGCCCTGACGCGTGTCGCGCGCTCGTGCGCCACTGGGCTCGGGCCGGTGCGGACGGGATCAAGATCGCGACCAGTGGCGGAGTGCTTTCCGTCGGCGACAAGAGCGCCTGGCGCAACTACACGCGGGCGGAAATTGCCGCGATCGTGGATGAGGCGCATGCCCTCGGGATGCGCGTCGCCGCCCACGCGCACACGGTCGAGGGGATCGAGATCGCCCTGGCTGAGGGCGTCGACTCGATCGAACACGGAACGCTGCTCGACGATCCGGCCGCCGTGACTGCGGCGGGGGTCACGATCGCGCCGACCCTGCTCATCAACGAGGTGATCGCGTCCGGCGGGGGCGGTGTCTCGCCAGAACAGGCCGAGAAGGCGCGGGAGCTCGTCGGGCGCCGGAATGGGCTGCTGCGAGCAGCGGCGGATGCCGGGGTCGACTTCGTGCTCGGCACCGATGCGAACGCGAACCACGTGGCGTTTGGTGACCAGATGGCGGAGGTGCGACGCATGGCCGAGGTGTTCGGATGGTCGGCGTCGCGTGCGCTCGAGGCCGCGACCTCGCGTGCTGCCGCGGCGATCGGACGGGACGACCTCGGCCGGATCCGCCCGGGTTCGCGCGCGGATCTCGTGGTGATGCGCGGCAGGCCGTGGGAGAACATCGATGACCTTCGAGTCGAGAACATCGTCGCGGTCATGTCCCGCGGCCGAATGGTCGCTGGCGCTGCCGGTCTGGGTGCGGTCGCGTTCTAAGCGAGTCCCACCGCGGCCGGTAGATTTGCCTCATGATCGAACCCGCCCGCATCCAGTCCGCCGACATCGAACCCTTCGACGTCGTCGACCTCATCCACACGAAGCGCGATGGCGGGTCCCTTTCCACAGCCCAGGTGAACTGGATGATCGACGCCTACACGCGCGGTTACATTGCAGACGAGCAGATGGCGGCCATGACGATGGCGATCTTCCTTAAGGGTATGGAGCGTTCCGAGATCCGGGACCTCACCCTCGCGATGGTCGACAGCGGCGAGCGACTGGATTTCTCGCGGCTGCGCGCGGCGGACGGCTCGGTGAAACCCACCACGGACAAGCACTCGACGGGAGGTGTCGGCGACAAGATCACGCTTCCGCTGGCACCGCTCGTGGCGTCGTTCGGGGTCGCGGTTCCGCAGCTGTCGGGGCGCGGGCTCGGACACACCGGCGGGACCCTCGACAAGCTCGAGAGCATCCCGGGCTGGCGTGCACACCTCTCCAATGAGGAGTTCTATTCGCAGCTTGATTCGGTGGGGGCAGTGGTCTGCGCGGCAGGCGCGAAGCTGGCGCCCGCGGACGGCAAGCTCTATGCGCTCCGCGACATCACCGGGACGGTCGAGGCGATTCCGCTGATCGCATCCTCGATCATGAGCAAGAAGATCGCGGAGGGCACGGCAGCGCTCGTGCTCGACGTGAAGTTCGGTTCTGGCGCGTTCATGCAGGATCCGGCACGCAGTCGCGAGCTTGCGGAGGCGATGGTGCGCCTCGGAACGGATGCCGGGGTTTCGACCGTCGCGCTGCTCACGAACATGAATGTGCCGCTCGGGCTCGCGATCGGCAACGCAAACGAGGTCCGCGAATCGGTTGAGGTTCTCGCCGGTGGCGGGCCGGCGGATGTCGTCGAGCTGACCCTGGCGCTCGCCACCGAGATGCTGGCGCTGGCAGGCCAGCCCGATGCGGATGTCGCGGCGGCGCTCAAAGACGGCCGTGCGATGGACACCTGGCGCGCGATGATCTCGGCCCAGGGCGGCGACCCCGATGCCGCCATGCCTGCGCCGAAGGAGAGCCACGTCGTCACCGCCGAGAGGTCCGGCATCCTCGTCCGCCAGGATGCGCTTCCCTTCGGCGTCGCGGCCTGGCGCCTGGGGGCCGGGCGCGCGCGCCAGCAGGATCCGGTACAGCACGGCTCGGGAATAGACCTGCACGCGAAGCCCGGCGACACGGTCACCGCGGGGCAGCCGCTCTTCACGCTGCACACCGACGAGCCGGCCCGATTCGAGCGTGCGCTTGAGGCCGTGGCCGGGGCGTTCGCGATCGGCGACCCGGGCGACGAGGTGTCGACCGGCGGCCCGCTGATCGCCGGCAGGGTTACCGCATAAACTGCCTCGCCTCTCAGGCAGCGCCTAGTAGCCTTGCAGTATGAACTCCGCGCGCGAGGACTACCTGCTTTCGGGCGGTGGCGCCAATAACTCAGTGCCTGTCAATATCACGGCCCTTCCGAAAGTTTCGTTGCACGATCACCTCGACGGTGGCCTTCGCCCGAGCACGATTCTCGAGCTAGCGGGTGAGATCGGTCTGACGACGCCCGCGGACGATCCGGATTCACTTCAGGACTGGTTCGACGAGAGCTGCGATTCCGGCGAGCTCGTCGCCTACCTTAAGACGTTCGACCTCACGATCGCGGTCATGCAGTCGCAGGAGAATCTCGCGCGAATCGCCCGCGAATTCGTGCAGGACCTCGGTGCCGACGGAGTCGTCTACGGCGAGATCCGCTGGGCGCCGGAGCAGCACCTGACCGACGGACTCACCCTCGACGAGGTCGTCGAAGCCGTGCAGGAGGGACTGGATGCCGGCGTCGCCGACGTGCGCGCGACCGGCAAGCAGATCCGGGTCGGCCAGCTCGTCAGCGCCATGCGCCACCTGGACCGCGGCCTCGAGATCGCCCAGCTGGCGGTTCGGCATCGTGACCGCGGCGTCGTTGGATTCGACATCGCCGGTCCGGAAGACGGCTTCCCGCCGAGCAACATGCAGGCGGCGTTCGACTACCTCGCTCGCGAATATATGCCCCGCACGGTACATGCCGGCGAGGCCGCCGGGCTCGCGAGCATCGAGGACGCCCTGTTCGCGGGACGCGCGATGCGTCTCGGTCACGGCGTGCGGATCACCGAAGACATCCAGACCGAGCGTGAGGACGACGAGAGCACGTTCGTCACACTCGGACCGATCGCACAGTGGGTCAAGGATCGCGAGATCGCGCTCGAGACGAGTCCGTCATCCAATCTTCAGACCGGCGCGATCGCCCAGTGGGGCAGCGAGATGATCGATCACCCGTTCGATCTGCTCTACCAGCTCGGCTTCAACGTCACGGTCAACACCGACAACCGACTCATGAGCCACACGACGCTCAGCCGGGAACTGGCGTTGCTCGCCGAGACGTTCGGCTACGACATTGCCGACCTCGAGGTGTTCCAGCTGAATGCGGCGGGAGCATCCTTCCTGTCGATCGAGGATCGCGAAGATCTTGCGGTTCAGATCTCTGCTGGTTTCGGGCAAGCGGAGTCCGGGCACGCGGGTTTCGGACCAGCCTGAATGTCTCTTCCCACGCTGCCCGCTGATGCGGTGATTCTCGGATCCGAGGTCGCCAACTGGCGGGATGCGGTGCGGCTTGCCGGCACCGCGCTCAGCCGAGCGGGCATCGCCAAGCCCGAGTATGCGGGCGAGATGATTCGCATGATCGAGGAACACGGTCCGTACGTCGTGATTGCGCCAGGGCTCGCCCTCGCACACGCCCGACCCGGCCCAGAGGTCCTGGCCGACGGAATCGCGATCGTGACGCTGTCGACGCCAGTCAATTTCGGGCATCCGTACAACGATCCGGTGAGCGTCGTACTCGCTCTGGCCGTTGCCTCCGGGGACGCGCACATCGCCCTGGTCGCCGAACTCGCTAACATTTTCAATGACTCGTCCGCGGTCGAGGAGTTGGCTGCTGCGACAAGCGTTGACGAAGTGCGGCGAATCATGGGGGCGGTGCAGTGATGATGAACACAAAGGGCAACGAGAGGGCCACACGATGAAAATAGTGGCGATCTGCGGAGCGGGCATTGGCTCGAGCGGCATCCTCAAGATCAATGCCGAACGCGTGCTCGGTCGCCTCGGCATCGAAGCCGATGTGACCGCGGCGCATCTCACGTCGCTCGAATCCGATGCGGCGAACGCCCAGGTGATCCTGACCAGCCCCGAATTCGTGGATGCGATCGGCAAGACCAACGCCGACATCGTGATCGTTGAGAACTACTTCGACACCGCCGAGCTGACGCGCAAGCTCGAGGCCGCGCTGGGTTAGCCCGCTGTCGCAAGCCTTCGGGCTGGCCGGCCAGCTTTCGTGCGGGGTTTTCGCACGAGCGCGGTGACAAGGAATCCGGCGAGTCCGAGCACGTTGAGCACCGGGATCACCGCGAGCAGCAGCACAAGGAGAAGTCCAACTCGAGACCAAACCGGTACGCCCTGGGCTATGCCTGCGAAGCCATAGAGCGTCGCCGCGGCGAGGTACGCGACGCCGCCGATGATGACCGCGACGACAAACGAGCTGCTCACCGGTTCGCTGCCCTTGCCGAGTGCGTCGAGCAGGTGCGAACTCAGCAGAAGACTGCTCGCTGCCGAGGAGAACAGCGCGTAGCTGATCGCTGCCAGCAGGGGAACGGCGAGCCGCGCGACGCGCGTTGTCACGCCGCGTCCGAGCAAGGCCCTCCCCGCGGAGGCGGCGGCGATCATCCCGAACACGAGCAGGCCAAGCGTGTTCAGGAGATTGATCTGTTGGACCTCCAGCGAGCTGGGGAACAGCACCGTGCCCAGGATCGCGAAAAGCAGCCCGACCGCCGTGAGGATCACCAGGAATCTTTTGCTCATGGAGTCAGTGAACCATGTTCAGCGCCCAGTGTTGGTTATGTGAGCAGGTCGGTCACGCGAGCAGCGACCGCATCCCGGCGTCGAGCGCGGCGACCTTCGCGGCGGCGGCATCCACTCGCTCGCTCGCGGTTCCGTCGGTGCTCGACGCGTCGATGTAGGCCTTGAGCTTCGGTTCTGTTCCGCTCGGACGCACGATGATCCTTGAGCCGTCGGCCGTCCAGATGCGCAGGATGTCATTCGAGCCGAAGTCGCCGAACCCGCCCTCGGTTGCGGGAAGCAGGAAGTCGTCGATCGAGGTGACCGCGATGTCGCCGATCGCCGTCGGTGGGGTCGATCGCAGGCGCGCCATGAGTCGCGGGATCTCCGCGAGGTCGCTTACCCGCAGCGAGATCTGGGATGACGCGAACGCTCCGAAGCGCAGCGCGAATTCGTCGAGATGGTCGGCCAGCGTCTTACCGGCGGCCTTGAGCTCGGCGACGAGCGCGAGAAAATCGACTGCCGCCGAGATGCCGTCCTTGTCGCGGACCTTGGCCGGATCGACGAGGTAGCCGAGTGCTTCCTCGTACCCGTAGGCGAGGCCGGGGGCGCGCGAGATCCACTTGAATCCGGTCAGCGTTTCGGCGTGATCCAGACCATAGGATGCCGCGACCGCGGCCAGCGCGGGGCTTGAAACCAGCGAGTTCACAAGGGTTCCGGCCTGGAGGGTTACCTGGTCAGCGGACGCCGCGCCGCGCTCCGCGACCAGTCGCTCCGCCGCGCGCCAGCCGAGCAGCGAACCGACCTCGTTGCCACTGAGCCTGCGCCAGCCGCCAGCCGCTCCCGCCGGCACGCCCACCGCAAGACGGTCGGCATCCGGATCGTTGGCAATCACCAGTTCCGCGCCAACGGCCGCCGCCCGCGCGAATGCGAGATCCATCGCGCCGGGCTCCTCAGGGTTCGGGAACGCGACCGTGGGGAAGGTCGCATCCGGCTCGATCTGCTCGGCGACGATCGACGGCTCGCCGAATCCGGCTGCAGCGAACACGCGCCTCGCGGTCTCCCACCCGACACCGTGCATGGCCGTGTAGACGAATTCGATCGGCGCCGCGGCGTGCCCGACGGCCGCCGTTTCGGTGACGTACGCGTCGACGACCTCCTCGGCCGCGAACTCGTAGTCGCCCGAGCGCGGAAGCGAGCGGACGTCGCTAGCGGCAACCAGCGTGATCTGCGCCGCGATCTCCCCATCCGACGGCGGCACGATCTGCGATCCGTCGTCGGCGCCGCCGAGGTAGACCTTGTAGCCGTTGTCGGCGGCGGGATTGTGACTCGCGGTCACCATCACGCCGGCGCTGGCGCCAAGGTGCCGAACCGCGAAGGCCAGTACGGGCGTCGGCAGCAGGCGGGGAAGCAGGATGGCGCGAACTCCCGCGCCCTGCAGGATCTCGGCGGTGTCCGTCGCGAACACGTGCGAATTCTTGCGGCCGTCGTATCCGATCACGGCGCTCGGCGAATCCTCACGGGAGAGCAGGAACGCCGCAAGCCCGGCCGCCGCCTGGGCGACGAGAACGCGATTCATGCGATTGGGGCCGGCGCCGAGTGCTCCCCGTAGCCCTGCGGTCCCGAACTCGAGCCTGGTGTCGAAGCGATCGGCCAGCCCGTCCGCATCCGCGCGCTCGATCAGGGACTCGAGCTCCGCGCGGGTATCGGGGTCAGGATCCTGCGCCAGCCAGTCCCGGGCGACCTCGGCCAGTTCGGCTGTTGCTGGTGCGGTGCTTGCTGGTCCGGTGGTCGCGGGCCCCGCCGCCGACGTCGTCACAGCTCCACCACAATCCGTGCAAGCAGGCTGCTGATCACAGCTTCCGCGTTCTGGCCGGCCTCGATGACTTCGGCGTGACTCAATGGAGTCTTCTGGATGCCCGCGGCGAGATTGGTGATCAATGACATTCCGAGCACCTCCATGCCACACTGGCGGGCCGCGATCGCCTCCAGGGCGGTAGACATGCCCACGATGTGGCCACCGAACGACTTGGCCATCTGAACCTCGGCCGGAGTCTCGTACTGCGGACCGCGAAACTGGCAGTAGACACCCTCGTCGAGCGAGACGTCGACCGTGCGGGCGATGTCGCGCAGCCGCTTCGAGTACAGGTCGGTCAGGTCGATGAAGGTGGCGCCCTCGAGCGGGGACGCTCCGGTGAGATTGATGTGGTCGCTGATGAGCACGGGCGCCCCTGGCTTCCAGGATTCGCGGATGCCGCCGGCTCCGTTCGTGAGGACCATGGTCTTGGCGCCGGTCGCCGCCGCGGTGCGCACGCTGTGCACGACCCGTCGAACGCCGTGGCCCTCGTAGTAGTGGGTGCGGGCTCCGATCACGAGCGCACGCTTGC